>CAYVZE010000102.1:6016-7152 GCA_964455685.1 uncultured Steroidobacteraceae bacterium | reverse complement strand
CACCGTGCGCTTCGGGTTCGCGACCCAGGTGCATGCAATGCAGGGCACTTCGGACGGCGCATTGCTGCTGCAGACCGACCAGGGCACATGGCGGTTGCTTCCGGACGACAAGCCAAGTCCGGGCATCGTGAGCCTCTCCATGTACTACGTCCATGTTTCCAGCGGCCCGCTCGGCGTTAGGGTGACGCGCTCGGCGGGTTCCAGTGGCACCCTTGACGTCGACTTCAGTACAGAAGTGTTCCAGCAGGACGGGCGCGATGAAACGATCGCGGGTGTGGACTTCGAGCCGCGGAAAGAGACGCTGACCTGGGGCGATGGCGACGCAGCGGACAAGGAACTGGTCATCAATGTATGGCCGCAGTTTGCGATCGGATACTCCAAGAGGTTCGCGCTGAATCTCCAGGGTTCCGGGGCAGCGCCAGTTGCGATCAACTGGACCATGGTGTTCAGGAAGGCCGACGCACCCATCAATCCCGCTCCGGCACCGACCGGGTTTCCGGTCAGGAGGTCAGGTGGAGGAGCATTCGATCCGGCAACGCTCCTCGCGCTCGCGTTCGTCAGCACCTTCATCGTATGGCGCCGCCTTCGTACCGCACCGACAACCCCAGTCGCCTGCCTTCGCCGTACAGCAGGTCGATGGGCCTGGGCAATTGCGGATAGAAGGCTGCTCCGCGGCTGCCGGCCGCGCGGATGTACCGCGCGTCGGTGAGGTTGGTGCCCCACAGGGCCAGCTGCCATGGCCCCCGGTCCAGCACCAGCTTCGCGTCAAGCAACCTGCGCCTGCCGTACCAGCCGCCTGCGACGGGGCGATCGGTGACATGGCCCTGGGAAGCCAGCTGCGCCTGTGCGCCGAAGAGCCATCCTGCGCGCAGGGCGACCGGCAGCGTGTCCAGCGCGGCGTTCCACGACAGGCGCGGCGCGCGCGAGGTGCGGTTGCCGTCGAGATAGGCGACCAGCGGAGGGCCTGCGCTGCCGCTCCTGGGAGGGCCGTAGGCACAGAAGCTGGAAGCGGGAGGAAGTGATGCCAGGCCGCAGAGCTGGCGCGCGCCAGGATCATCGCTGCCGGCACGAAAGGCCGTGTCGGCCAGGCTGCCCGCGAGGGTCAGGCGGACGTGGCGGCTGGCCGCCAGCTGCGT
>CAYVZE010000102.1:0-5916 GCA_964455685.1 uncultured Steroidobacteraceae bacterium | reverse complement strand
GCGGGCGCGGATCCTGTACGGGGAGGAAGGACGCGACCCTGGGGTCCAGGTGCAGCAGTTCATGCTCGCCGCGAAGCTCGATCCGCCCGGCAAGGCGCGGCGTCACTGGAACCTCGATCATCCCGAAGGCGGCGACGGTGCGGTGGCGCAAGTGCGTTTCCGCGGCCAGCAGCTGCTCCTTCCTGGAGTCGCACACCAGTGCGCGATTGAGCTGCGACAGCGGCCCGGTGATGGCGGGATCGCGGCCCACGATGGCAGTGAGGCGTTCGTCGGGCTGGAGGTCGCCGCGATCGGCGCCGAAGTAGCCGGCGTCCCAGGTGCGCGACCACGTGGCGGCCATGCCCAGCATCCAGGTGGTGCCCGGGGAAGCGCCGCCCGAGAGCCGCAGCTCCTGGGACCAGTCCTGAACGTGCTGCCGCGAGTTCGAGACCACATTCGGGAAAGCGAACCGGATCACCGGCGCACTGCTGTTGCAGGTCAGGCTGAGGTCGCATACCCCCGACCAGAAGCCTGCAGTGCTGCCATCGAAATCACGGATGCTGCTGGAGCGGGCGCGGTAGTGGCTGCCCAGGTAGTGCAGCATCAACCCGCCCAGCGGCCGCTCCATGCGAAGCGAAGCCTGCCCAAGGCGGGCACGGCTGTGCGGCAGGCCAAGTGTCACGGCGGCGGGCGCCTGCATCGGGAACTCGCCGCAGTAGTAGGTCCAGTAGCCGGCAGTCCCGTCACGCGCGCCGCAATTGAAGTCCTCCGCATGCAATGAGCTGGAGGCAGGGTGGCCGCTGCGCAGGTCTCCGAGGCGCACGTGCAGGGAGACATGCGCGGATCCGGGAGAGCCGGCGATGGTCAGCGCCAGGGCGCGCCGGTGGCTGTCGCCAACTTTCCCGGCAGTGGCGAATGGATAGGCTCCGTCACTTCGACGGAGGGCCGCCGCCGCCCGCACGCCCCATGTGGACTGGCCAATGGGGCGTGACCACGCGCCTTCGACACCCGCCAGCCCGTCCGTGCCCGCATCGACCTTCAGGCGATGCCCGGGGGAGGAGGTGGGCATGGCCGGCACGAACCGGACGGCGCCGGCAAAGGTGCTGCGCCCGAACAGGGTGTTCTGGGGTCCGCGGACGACCTCGATGCGGTCGAGGTCCAGCATGTCCACGTCCGTGACCGGCCGGCCGGCCTGGTACACGTCGTCGACGAACACTCCCACGTTGTCGCCGGCCGTGCTGGGCTGGGACAGGCCGCGCATCATCACCGCGGCGCCCTGTCCGCCCCAGAGGGCTTCGAAACTCAGGCCGGGAACGCGGCTGGCCAGCGAGGCCAGGTCCTCGACGCCGCCCTTGCCCAGCTCCGCGGCGGATATGACGTCGATGGACAGGGGGGTTCGCGCGGCATCTTCCGCCATGCGCCGGGCGGTCACCATGACTTCCTCCAGCACATGCCCGTCGGGCAGTGCCGCCATTGCGGCCGCATGGGCAGCCGGTGCAAGGAGTGCGGCTGCCAGCCACGGCTTCATGGCCCGGCGGTGATCTTCCGCGCCGGCCGCTGCGGAACCAGTCCGTTGCGGCGCTTGTGCTCCAGCTCACGCCGTTCCGCAGCCACATGGGCACGCACGCTGGTTGCAATCCGGAGGAAGCTCCGATGCGTACGCAGCTCATCCCAGGCGGGATCGAACTGCAGCGTGTACCACCAGTGCGTGTAGTCCTTCTGCCGGAAGGATTCCGCGAGCTGCTCCAGCGCGGCGTCCTCCTGTCCCAGCAATGCCAGTGCACACGCCTTCGTGCGCAGGTTGTAGATTGGCCCCATGTGTGGATCGGCCGCGCCTTCCGCGAACCGGCCCTCCTTCAAGGCCGAGTCGCGCAATGCCGTGGCCACGCCCCAGCGCTCCGCGACGCCGAACTTGCGACTGTCCGCCGATTGCGCCGCCAGTCCCGCCGCCTTCCAGTCGCCGACGTACTGTGCACGCAACACCGCGGTGCTGGCGGCGACCACGGGATTTGCCTGGGCCACCTCCCCGGCGGCGCCCGGGTCGCCGATGTCCAGATAGAACGCCACCGCGGTATGGGGCGCCCAGGGATTCTCGGGATCGATGCGCATGGCATCCTCGATTACCGCAATGGCGTGGGCGATCTCACCATGCGACTGCCACAGGTACTTGGCCTGGCGCTGCAGCGCCGGGTAGTAGGCAGGATCGAGCTCGAGCACCTTGCGGGTCTGTGATTCGATCGCCGAGCCTGCGCTGTCGAAGTTGCGTTGTGCCGCACGGAAGTGCGCGCGCGGGCCGACCGGGTCGATGCGCAGGGCGCGCTCCAGCCAGATGCCGGCCTCGCCGGTGCGTCCCATATCGTCCAGCATCTCGGAGAAGGCGACCAGGGCGCGCACATTGGCTGGATCCTTGCGCAAGCCCTCCTCGAACAGGCGGACCCTCTTCCCGGGGGGATCCTCGCTCCACAGCGCGCGTGCCAGCAGTACCGCGCCGGAGTCCGCCTGGATCGCCTCTGCTTCAGCCAGCAGCGGCGCGTTGGCGGTGCGTGCCGCCTCCAGGCTGGTGCGACGCAGCCGGGCTTCCAGCATGCGAGCGTCGTACAGCCCGACGATGGCAGGCACGAAGCCAGGATCGAGCTGGCGCGCGCGTTCGAACTCCCGCGCCGCGGCCACCGCTCCAGCCACCGTGGTGCGTCCGACCAGCGAGCGTCCACGCAGGTACGCGAGCTGTGCTTCGACATTGCTGCTGCGGGGCGCTGCCGGCACGCTGGCATCAAGCCCGGCGATGCGGGCCTCGAGCGCACGCATCACGCCGGCGGCCACCTCGTCCTGCAGGCCGAAGAAGTCCGTCGCCGCATGGTCGAACTGCCTTGCCCACAGGGCGGCTCCGTTGCGCGCATCGAGCAGCTTCGCCGTCACGCGCAGGCGTCCGTCCGCCTCCTGGATCGAGCCCTGTACCAGGAAGCGTGCACCCAGGCGGCTGCCGACCTGCTGCGGCGGCAGCGCATGGCCCAAGCGCTCGGTAGACGACGTGGCGATCACCTGCAGGCCGCCCACCCCGGCAAGTTCCGCCAGCACGCTGTCTGCCAGGCCGCTGGCCAGTGCCTGCCCGCGCCCCTGGTCCCCGATCACTTCGAAGGGCAGGATGGCGGCCGTGCGCGCGTCCGGTCCGGCGTCCACGGGCGCGGCAGGGCGGCGATGGAGTGCCAGTGCGGCCACAAGGCCGATGACCACCAGCCCCGCAGCGGCGGCGGCCTGCCAGTGAAAACGCCTGCGGGCAGGTGGCGCTGCCGGCGCAGGCAGCACGTCGACACGCGTGACCGGCACCATGATCCGGTAGCCGCGTCCTCGAAGCCCTTCGATGCACGCGGGCTGCCTGGGATCGTCACCCAGCGCATCCCGCAGCAGCTTCACGCGCTGGGTAACGGTTTCGGGGCTGACCACCAGGCCCGGCCACACCCGGGTCATCAGCTCTTCGTTGGTCAGGAAGTTCGGCGCGGCGCGCATCAACGCCAGCAGCATGTCGAAGGACAGGCGGGGCAGTTCCACCGGCGTGCCGCCCCGCAACACGCGCTGCTGCCCGACATCCACCTCGATGTCACCCGCGCGCCAGATGCCCGGGCGCCCGCGGTCGCCTTCATCCCTGGCCATGGGCCGGATTATGAGCCAGCGCCATGGCGGGACGATGGCCTTTGGCAGGACTTTGGCAAAGCTGTGGCGATTCTTTGGCCGGTCCTCATGCACGCTCCCGCCGGAAGGGGGAGGGTGAGCCAGGCCGCATCCGTGACCGCAATGCACAAGGCAGTGGCAGCCGATGCGGCCGGCTCCAGCCTTCATGACCCCCAATGAAAAAAGCCCCCGGCCTCGCGGCCGGGGGCTGCTTCCCAGGAGCTGGAGGTGGCTTCAGCGGCTGACCTTCATCCTCACGCCGCCGCCCGGTGCGCCGAGGCCATCGTCGCCCGGCGACACCAGCTTCACCCACAGCGCATCCTTGCCCTTGTAGTACGCGGTGGTGGTGGACTTGCGCAGCGCGTCCACGCTGTCCACCGCCGTGCCCGAGTCGGCGTTGGCGAAGCCGGCGATCTCCAGGATCACCCACGAGCCCTCGTCCAGCTCGTTCACGTGCAGGTCCATCTCGGTGCGTTCGGTGGTCACCTTGATCTCGGTGCCGGCGCGCACGTTGGTACCGACGGGAATGGAGAACTCCTTGCCCTTGTAGGCCAGCTTCACCGGCGGCAGCTGCTCGCCGCTGGGGCCGTTGCCGCGGCCGATGTTGCCGAAGGCGAAACCACGGCCGTCGATGAAGCTCAGGCGACCGATGTCGCCCTTGCACACCGCGGCGTTCCACTTCGGCTTCACCTGGCAGGCCTCGCTGTGCACGGCGACGCTGTTGTTCGGGCCGTCGTGGATCAGCACGTAGGAGTCCGGGCCCAGGCCCAGCGAGCCGTCGCGGTCCTTGAACGAGGCGGTCTTGTACGCCCAGCTGCCGGCGCTGATGTCATTGCCCCACTTCAGCTCCATGCGCGGGAAGTGCACGGGCTTGGCATTGACGAACTTCAGCCCCTCGATGGCGTTGTTGGAGCTCATGCCGAAGCTGGTGTACAGCAGGAACGAGAGGGCGCCGGCCTCGCGGGTGGCGTTGTCCTCGTAGTTGCGGAAGGTGCTGTTCACCACGTCGTGGCGGTAGTCGTAGAACTCGTAGCCGCGGATGGGGAAGTCCGGCAGCATGGGCTTGGGCAGGCTGCGGCCGTACTTCTTCTCCTCCGGGGTGCGCGGGTTGCCGATGTTCTCGGTCTCGCCGACGAACAGCGAGTCGACCACCTGCGAGGTGTACGGGTAGCGGCCGCCGGCGCCGGAGGCGTGGGTGTAGCCGATGGCGTTGTCCGCGAACTTCACGTTCCTGAACACGTGCATCTCGCCACGGCCCCAGATGCCGCCGTTGCGGTTCTTGTAGGCGATGAGGTCCTCGAACACCGCCACCACCGGCTTGCTGTTCGGGTCGGCCGGGTTCTCGAGGCCGATGTGCGAGCTGCCGGTCACGCCGAAGGTGTTGTCCTGGTTGATGTTGCGGTCGAACATGAACCCGTCGTAGTTCGAGTGGGCCACGTTGCCCTTGAACTCGCGGATCGGGGTGCGACGCGGGAACACGGTCCTGGCGATCTCGGTGCCTTCGAACTGGCCGTTGGGGTGCTCGGGGAGCGAGAGCCAGAAGCCGTTGGCGTCGGAGCCGGCGGCCACGTTGTCGCGGTAGACGTTGTCCGGGTTGGTGATCCAGAACGATGCCACCGTGTTGTCCGAGGGCAGCAGCACGTCGGCATCCGCATGGCCGTTCGACACCGCGCGCTGGCCGGCCTGCGCCAGGCCCTGGCGCGGCTGGGCGTGTTCGCCCGAGGCGGCGAGGTTGGTCGGCACGCAGGGCCTGGAGGTGTGGCACTTGGTCTGGATGGCCAGGTTGCGCACGTACTCATTGCCGTGCTCGATGCCGTCTTCCAGGAAGAAGCAGTGGCCCACGGTGTTGTAGGTCACGTTGTTCTCGATGCGCAGGAAGTTGGTGCCGTGCACCGTCACGCAGCGGTTGTAGGTGTCGTGGATGGCGGCATTCTTGATGTACTGTCCGGGGGCATCACCCACCAGGTGCCAGTGGACGGGGTAGCGCGCCAGCACCAGGTTCTGGCCCATGCGGGTGAGCTCGACGCCGGCGATGTACATCTTCGAGGAAGGCATGGCCATGATGTGGCCGCCGAAGAAGGATTCGGCCGCGTCCTCGGACGCCTGGATCCTGATGTTGCGGGTGAGCAGGGCCACCTCGCCGCGCTCATCCACGTCGAAGGTGATCTTGCCGAAGTGCATGTACTCCAGCGGGCGGTCCAGCGTGATGCGGTTGCCGCTGATGGCGCGGCTGGTGCGGCGCTCGGCCTGGCGCGGGTTGTAATCCGTGGC
>CAYVZE010000101.1:0-7227 GCA_964455685.1 uncultured Steroidobacteraceae bacterium | reverse complement strand
GCATCGTGATGGTGGGCGGCCTGCTGGTCAGCCAGGTGCTGACCATCTTCACCACGCCGGTGGTGTACCTGTTCTTCGACCGCCTCGGCACGCGCCGCGCGGCTGATGCCACCGTGGCCGCGGCACCCGCGACGGAATCCGGAGGCGCTGCGTGAACCTCGCGCGACCGTTCATCCACCGGCCGGTCGCGAGCGTGCTGGTGGCGGTGGCCATCCTGCTGTGCGGCCTGCTGTCGCTGCGCCTGCTGCCGGTGGCGCCGCTGCCGCAGGTGGACTTCCCGGCCATCGTGGTCAATGCCAGCCTGCCCGGCGCCAGCCCGGAGAGCATGGCGGCCACCGTGGCCACGCCGCTGGAGCGCTCGCTGGGCGCCATCGCCGGCGTGAACTCGATCAGCTCCGACAGCCGCCAGGGCTCCACCACCATCCGGATGGAATTCGCGCTCGGCCGCAACATCGACGAGGCCGCGCGCGACGTGCAGGCGGCCATCAACGCGGCGCGCAACCAGCTGCCCTCGGGCATGCCGGGCAATCCCAGCTTCCGCAAGATCAATCCTTCCCAGTCGCCCATCATGGCGCTGGCGCTGTCCTCGCCGAACCTGTCTTCCAGCCGCCTGTACGACCTGGCCTCCACGGTGATCGCGCAGAAGATCGCGCAGGTCCAGGGCGTGGGCCAGGTGACGGTGGACGGCAGCTCGCTGCCGGCGGTGCGCGTGCAGCTCAATCCCGGCGCGCTGGCGCACCACGGCATCTCGCTGGACGAGGTGCGCAATGCCATCTCCGACGCCAATGCGCTGCGGCCGCTGGGGTCGCTGGAGCAGGGCGCGCGGCGCTGGGACGTGCGCCTGTCCGAGCCGCTGCGCTTCGCCCGCGACTACGAGCCGCTGATCGTCGCGTACCGCAATGGCGCGGCGGTGCGCCTGGCCGACGTGGCCACGGTCACCGACTCGGTGGAGAACCGCTACACCACCGGATTCCACAACGACAAGAGCGCGGTGATCCTGCAGGTCAGCCGCCAGCCCGGCGCCAACATGGTCGAGACGCTGGACCGCATCGACGCACAGCTTCCCGCGCTGCGTGCGCTGCTGCCGGCCGATGCCGAGCTGAGCGTGGTGATGGACCGCTCGCCCGGCATCCGCACCACGCTGCGCGAGGGACAGACGGCGCTGGTCGCGGCCATGGTGCTGGTGGTGCTGGTGGTGTGGGTGTTCCTGGGCAGCGCGCGCGCAGCGATGATCCCGGGCGTGGCGGTCGCCGTGGCGCTGGTGGGCAGCTTCGGCGCCATGTACCTGCTGGGCTTCTCGCTCAACAACCTGTCGATGATGGCGCTGATCCTCGGCGCCGCGCTGGTGGTCGACGACGCCATCGTGGTGCTGGAGAACGTGCAGCGCCATCTGGAAGAAGGCCTCTCGCCGCTGCAGGCCGCGCTGCGCAGCTCGCAGGAGGTGGGCTTCACCCTGCTGGCCATGAACCTGGCGCTGATCGTGGTGTTCGTGTCCATCCTGTTCATGGGCGGGGTGGTGGAGAAGCTGTTCCGCGAGTTCTCGCTGACGCTGGCGGCGGCGATGGTGATCTCGCTGTCGCTTTCCCTGACGCTGACACCGGCGCTGTGCGGCCGGCTGCTGAAGTCCATCGGCCGCAGCGAGCGGCCGCGCGTGTCGGCCTCGGCCTTCAATGCGCTGCGCGAGTCCTACGGCCACGGCCTGACCTGGGCGCTGAACCATCGCGCCCTGGTGATGCTGCTGTTCGCGGGCGTGGTGGCGGTGAACGTGTGGCTGTACGTGGCCATCCCGAAGACCGTGCTGCCGCAGCAGGACACCGGCCAGCTGCGCGGCTTCGTGCGCGGCGACAATGGCTCCTCTTTCCAGGTCATGCAGCCCAAGATCGAGGTGTTCCGCCGCGTGCTGCTGCAGGACCCGGCGGTGCAGGACGTCACCGGCAGCGCCGGCGGCAACGGCGCCGCCAATGCGCGCATCAGCGTGCGTCTGAAGCCGCGCGCCGAGCGTGATGCCTCCGCGCGCCAGGTGGCCGACCGCATCCGCTCGCGTGCCCCGGCCGTGCCGGGCGCCATCATCAACCTGTTCCCCGACCAGGACATCCAGTTCGGCGCCAACTGGGGCAACAGCGAGAACGAGGTGTTGCTGCTGTCCGACTCGGTGCCGCTGCTGCGCGAGTGGGCGCGGCGCGTCTCCGAGAAGCTGCGCACGCTGCCCGAGCTGGCAGACGTCAACTCCTTCGGCGATGAGGGCACACAGCAGGTGCACGTGGACATCGACCGCCAGGCCGCGCAGCGCCTGGGCGTGGACATGCGCATGATCGCCTCGGTGCTGAACAACTCCTTCTCGCAGCGCCAGGTGGCCACGCTGTACGACGACCAGAACCAGTACCGCGTGGTGATGGAGCTGGAGCCGGGCTATACCTCCAGCCCGTCGGTGCTGGACCAGATCCAGGTGATCGCCGCCGACGGCCTGCGCGTGCCGCTGTCGGCATTCACCACCTACAGCTACGGCTCGGCGGCCGACCGCGTGCAGCACAGCCGCCAGTTCGCCTCGGCCGGCGTGGGCTACTCGCTGGCCGACGGCGTCACCGAGCAGCAGGCCATGCAGGCCATCGAGCGCGCGCTGGCCGAGCTGATGCTGCCCGGCGACATCATCGTGACGCCGGGCGGCTCCACCGGCGGCATCGCCACCACGCTGGCGCGCCAGCCGCTGCTGCTGCTGGGCGTGCTGATCGCGGTGTACTTCGTGCTCGGCATCCTGTACGAGAGCACGCTGCACCCGCTGACCATCCTGTCCACGCTGCCCTCGGCGGGCTTCGGCGCGCTGCTGGCGCTGCGCTTCTCCGGCACCGACTTCAGCCTGATCGCGCTGCTCGGCCTGTTCCTGCTGGTCGGCCTGGTGATGAAGAACGCGATCATGATGATCGACTTCGCGCTCGAGGCGCAGCGGCGCGAAGGCCTGACGCCCTTCGACGCCATCCGCCGCGCGGCGCAGCTTCGCCTGCGTCCCATCCTGATGGTGAACGTGGCGGCGCTGCTGGCGGCGGTGCCGCTGCTGCTGGGCGCGGGCGAGGGTTCGGAGCTGCGCCGTCCGCTGGGCATCACCATCATGGGTGGCCTGATGATGAGCCAGCTGCTGACGCTGTTCACCACACCGGTGGTGTACCTGTACGTGGAACGCCTGCGCGCAAGGCTGGAGCGTTCCCGCAGCGAACCGGCGGTGCAGGCCGCGCCGGCTGCCGCAGCGGACTGAGGCGCAGCAGCGCAGGTGCCTTTGGGGCACCAGCTGCCGCCGGACCCGTTTCCGGGATTGGCGTAATGCCTGGCGGCGCGGAAGCAGGCAAGATTGGGCGCCGCCGCACAGGGCGCCGGTCTCCCGGATTGAAACGCTTGAAACCTCGCCTCGCATTCTTCATCGCGCTGCTGTTGATCGGCGCGAACCTGCGCGCCGCCATCACCGGCGTGGGCCCGGTGCTGGAGATCATTCGCCAGGACCTGGGCCTGTCCGCCGCCGCGGCGGGCCTGCTCGCCAGCCTGCCGGTGCTGATCTTCGCCGTGTTCGCGCCGCTGGCCCGGCTGGCCCGGCATTTCGGCGCCGAGCGCATGATCCTGGCGGGCCTGCTGCTGCTGCTGGTCGGCCTGGTGGTGCGTTCGGTGGACGGCGTTCCAGCGCTGTTCGCCGGCACCTTCGTGCTGGCCGTGGGCATCGCCGCCACCAACGTGCTGCTGCCGGTGGTGATCAAGCAGCACTATCCGGACAGCGTGCCGTCGATGACCATGGCCTATGCCACGGTGATGGGGGCCATGGCCTCGCTGGCCTCGGGGGTGACCATTCCACTGGCCGAGTGGCTGCCGGGCGGATGGCGTGCGTCGCTGGCGAGCTGGGCCGTGCTGGCGGCGCTGGCATGGGTGTTGTGGCTGCCGCATGCCCGGCATGCCGCGCCCGCTGCGCCCGAACAGCGGCCGGCGGGCAGCACCGCGCACGGCGGCGGCAGGCCGGCCTGGCGCACTGCGGTGGCGTGGCAGGTCACCGGCTTCATGGGCCTGCAGTCCACGGTGTTCTACACCTCGGTGACGTGGTTCCCGGTGATCCTGGCCGAGGCCGGCTTCTCCGCGGCGGCGGCCGGCTGGCTGTTGACGCTGTACCAGGTGGCGGCGCTGCTGGGCGGCATGGCCGTGCCCGTGCTGATCCGCCGCTTCCGCGACCAGCGCGGCATCGCGGTGGGCATGGCCACGCTGATGGTGGTGGCCATCCTCGGCGTGCTGCTCGCGCCGGGCTGGTCGGCGCTGTGGGTGACGGTGCTGGGTTTCGGTTCCGGCCCGGCGCTGATCCTGGCGCTGTCGTTCATGGGACTGCGGGCGCTCAACCAGGAATCCGCGGCCATATTGTCCCTGATGGCCAATGGCGTGGGCTACTTCATTGCCAGCTTCGGGCCGGTGGTCTTCGGCATGGTGCATGACTTCACCGGCGGCTGGACCGCAGCCATGCTGGGGCTGGTCGGCATCGCGGCGTGCATGGGCCTGTTCGGCCTCGGCGCGGGAAGGAACACCAAGGTCTGACGCGAGCGCCGCGCCCGAGTTGACCCACGCGGAAGTGATCCGTGCTGAGGTGGACAGGGACGCGCGGCTGGCCGATTCTCCTGCGCAGCTGTGCGGACCGGCGGCAAGGGCCGCCATCCGTCATGGCCATCTCGAGGAGGGATCCATGAAGCGTCCACTGCTCCTGCTGTGCGTCCTGTTCGCATGGGCTTGCCCGCTGCCCGCGGCGGCAGATGCCGCGCTCGATGCCTTTGCGCGCGACGTGGATCGCGTTGCCAGCGTGCGCGCCGTCAAGCACCTGCAGTTCACCTATGCGCAGTACGCGCAGTTTGGCCTGTGGCGCGAGGTGGGGGCGCTGTTCTCCAGCGATGGCCGCTTCGTCTTCGACGGCAGCGTGGGCCCGGCGCAGGTTGTGGAGGGGCCGGATGCCATCGCCGCCTTCCTGCGCAACCGCTACGGTGGCGGGCGCGAGGGGGCCGCGGCCGATGGCCTGTCGGCGATGATGATCGACTCGCCGGTGGTGAACCTCTCGGTCGACGGCGAGGTGGCCACCGCGCGCTGGCAGGCGTTGATCTTCCACGGCCATCGCGGCTCGGCCCGCATCGAGGGCGGCATCTTCGTCAACGAGTACGCGCGTGAAGGCGGCGTGTGGAAGATCCGCACCGCGCATTTCCATCCGCAGTTCGACGGTCCCTACGAGCAGGGCTGGACCAACTGGGGCGGGGGAGACCTGCCAGTGATCCCCAAGCACTTCACCGTGGAGACGGCCGGCGTGCCGGTGCCGCCGCCGGTGGGTGAGCCGCCACGCAGCCGCGCCACGCTGGCGCAGCTGGCCCGCCAAGTGGACGCCATGAACGAGGAGGACCGCATCCGCAACCTGCAGGCCGCCTACGGCTACTACGCCGACCGCAAGATGTGGGACGACGTGGTGGACCTGTTTGCCGCCGACGGCGTGGTGGAAGTGGGCGGGCAGGGCATCTGGCGCGGGCACGCCGGCGTGAGACGCTGGCTGGAGACCATGGGACCGGCGGGCCTGCAGCACGGCCAGCTCAACGACCGCGTGCAGATGAGCGTCACGGTGAGCGTCGCGCCGGGCGGCAACGAGGCCTTCGCGCGCGGCATCGAGCTGGGCATGCTGGGCGAGGCGGACGAGGAGAAGGGCTGGTGGGAGGTCGCGACCTTCCACAACCGCTTCGTGAAGGAGGATGGCGTCTGGAAGATCCGCGAGCTGCGGCGCTTCGTGCAGGTGAAGACGGACATCTTCCAGGGCTGGGGACGCAATCGCATCGTGGAACCCGCGCCTGCCGGCGCGCATGCGCCCGATGCGCCGGTGCCTGCGGCCGATGCCGCGCCGGCCGGACTGGCCATGCCCGCCTTCCTCGGCGCACATCCGGTCACCGGACGCACCGTGCGCGCCGCCGGTGAGGCGCGCCTGGTGGCCGCAAGGCCGCTGACCGGTGCCATCCGCGCCGGCCGTCCGCAGCCCGTGGATCTCGCCGAGGCGCGACGCCGGCTGGCGCGCTCGGCCGCCTGGGATGGCGTGGCCAATGTGTCCGCGGCCTATGGCTTCTACGTGGACGACATGGACGTGGCCGGCTGGGCCGGCGTGATGGCGAAGAACGGCTTCAAGGAGACGCCTTTCCAGGGCTACCACATCGGCCGTGACCGGCTGATCGCCGCGCGCCTGCGCGGCGAGGCGCCCAAGGTGCAGGCCGGCATCTCCTACCACTGGCTGATGCAGCCGGTGATCCGCGTTTCGGACGACGGCCGTTCGGCCGCGGGGCGTTTCCGCCTGTTCCAGCCGCGCACGGGCAAGACTGTGGGCGGCCCGGGCGATTTCTTCGCGGCCTCGTTCTGGGGGGGGATGTACCACGACCGCTACATCCTCGAGGATGGCGCCTGGTGGATCTGGGAGCTGACGCTGGACGAGCCCTACATCACGCCGGTGGCGTGGAAGGACGGCGTGTGGGCGAAGGCCAAGGATCCGGCTCCCGCAGCCGGTGCCGCGATGCGCCCGCCCGCCAGCAATGCCAACGTGGATATCCCGCTCAGCGCGCTGGGACGGCGCGAGCTGCATTTCCGCGGCGGCACCGGGGAGCCAAAGCAATGGCCCTCGATCCTGCCGATGTGGTTCGACTACACCAACCCGGTGAGCGGTCGCGTGCCGGAGTATTTCCAGGAGAACTGCGCGCTGTGCACGCTGAGGCCTGACCTGCGCCTTGACCGCAACGGCTACCAGGAGCCGCCGGACATGCCACGGGCCAACCGCTCGCCCTGAGGAGGGCCGGCGCGCCTGCGCGCCCCGGGGGTCCCCGGCTTTCCCGATGCGGGTGCTCCTGCGGCGTGCACTGCCGGTCGTCCTCGGTGGCTGTCCTACGGAACGTCGCGGAGTCGTCGGAGCCGCAGCCACGGCCCGGCTGGCGCAAGCTCAAGGCATGAGGCGCGCGCTCTTCGTGCTCGGCGGACCGCTGATATGGCTGGCAGACGTGCTGCTCCTGGCCCTGATCGGGGCGCGTGGCTGCCTGCCTGGCGCGGCGGTGGCGGGCATCCAGCTCGGCGCGGTCGCGGGCTGCATCGCGCTGCTGTACCGGGCGCTTTCCGGGGTGCGGGATCCTGCCAGCGCCGGCAACGAGCGCCTGCGCCTCACCAGTTTCCTCGCCGGCGGCGTGACCGTGCTGTCGATGGTGGCCATCG
>CAYVZE010000100.1:0-7293 GCA_964455685.1 uncultured Steroidobacteraceae bacterium | reverse complement strand
TACTTCTTCGGGCGCTTGGCGCCGTACTTGGAACGGCCCTGCTTGCGGTCGTTGACGCCGGAGCAGTCCAGGGCGCCACGGACGGTGTGGTAGCGCACGCCGGGCAGGTCCTTCACGCGGCCGCCACGGATCAGCACCACCGAGTGCTCCTGCAGGTTGTGGCCCTCGCCGCCGATATAGCTGGTCACTTCGTAGCCGTTGACCAGGCGGACGCGACACACCTTGCGCAGCGCGGAGTTCGGCTTCTTCGGCGTGGTGGTGTAGACGCGGGTGCAGACGCCGCGCTTCTGGGGGGCAGCGCCCAGCGCGGGCACCTTGGTCTTCTCAGCGCGGGTCCGGCGCGGCGCGCGGATCAGCTGATTGGTCGTTGCCATGCGATCTCCGTTCGAAACTCTTGCGTTTTCGCCAGAGGCACGGCGGAAGATCGCTGCTCCCTGAAAAACATCCCGCCACTGGATGGAGGCAGGAGAACCCAGGGCCACGACCCCAACGCATTGCAGCTGGCGGGTGGTCTGTCGCCCGGCACGCGGGCACCGGCGACGGTTTGTCCTGAGGCCTTGTGACCCCCGGAAGAGGCGCGGAAGTTTAGGGAGGGGGAGGATGCCTGTCAAACCCGCCTTCCCCGGGGAGGGGGAGCGGCAGTCCGGTTCGGGGATTGCCTGACGGGGAAGATTCCGCGGGAGCTGCTGGAGCCCCTGGGGGGGCCCCAAGGCCCGGGAGGCCGGGGCCTCCCGGGGGTTGCCGGGGAGAAACCCGGGCCGACCGGACGGGGAAGTCCCCTCCCCGCTGCCGGCCGGCCGGGAGCCGGGTCAGTAGGAGAACTCCACGCCCAGCGTGTAGCGGCGGCCCAGGACGTCGTGCAGGCCGACGTTGAAGGCGCTGGCGCCGAAGAAGTCGCTCCAGTTCGGCACCTTCGGCGGGTCGCGATCGAGCAGGTTGCTGACGTTCAGGAACACCTTGCGGCGGCCCGGCGCGTCGCGACCGAACTCCAGCTCGCCACGCCAGTTCAGGTAGAACACCGAGGCCACGTGCGGGTCGTCCAGCTGGCTGGCGAGGGCCACGGGCTCGTTGTACTGGCGGCGCTCGTCGATCCAGCGGCCGGTGAACGAGGTGCGGAACGGGCCGTAGTCGTAGCTCAGGATGCCGGTGGCGGTCCAGGTCGGCAGGTTGGTGGTGCCGGCCGAATCGCGCAGCGGGGCGCCCACGTTGGCCTGCGAGCTCTCGTCCAGGTAGCTGGCGAACAGGCGCAGCGAGAGGTTCTCCCCGCCGTCGGCGAACAGGCGCACCGGCATGCGGTACGAGGCCTCCACGTCCACGCCCTTCACGCGCGCCTGGGCCACGTTCAGGAACAGGTTCTCCACCGCGGTGATGCGGTTGGTGACCGGGTCGCGGATCACGCGTGCGCACAGGTCGACGGCACCATCGTCGCAGTCGTCGATGATGCGCTGGGCGCCGAGCTGCGAGATGTAGTCCTTGACCTTGATGTCGTACCAGTCGGCCGCGAACGCGAAGCCCGGCAGGGCCGTCGGCCGCAGCACGACGCCCAGGGTCCAGGTATCCGACAGCTCCGGATCGACGTTGGGGTTGCCGCCGCTGATCAGGTTGAAGCTGTAGGACTGGCCGAACACCGGGTCGTTGGCCGTGCCGCCGCCGGTGGAGACGTCAAAGCGCTCGGCCAGCGTGCCGGCACGGGTGTCGCGCGAACGGGTCACGCGCACGCGCACCGAGTCGGTGATGCGCCAGTCGGCGCCCAGCTTCCACGCCAGCACGCCGCCGCTGCCGGAGTAGTCCGCGTAGCGGATGGCGGCGGAGGCGTCGAGGGCCTGGATGCCGGGCCGGCCGCGCAGCAGCGGCACCAGCGTCTCGGCGAACACTTCCTTCACGTCGAACGAGCCGGACAGCGGCGCGTCGTCGATGCCCGAGAACTGCAGCAGGATGCTGCCGACGAGGTTGCCCGGCAGGCCGCGGTAGCCCTCCTCGGCCGCGGGACGCACGTCCAGCGCCACCAGGTCATCCGGCCCGGAAACCTGGCTGAACTTGTCCTTGCGGTAGGAGGCGCCGCCGGCGATCGAGACATTGCCGGCGCCGAACGGGTTGCCCAGGATGCGGTCGACGCTCACCTCGGCAAAGTGCTGCTGGGTGATCTGCCGGCGGTACATGTCGCCCTCCAGGATGTAATCCACGGCCTGGCGGGACATGGTGCCGGGGCCGAACGGATTGGCCGGCACGCAGCCGTCGTTCGGGTTGGTCAGGGTGGAACGGCAGATGATGGCGCCGGTATCCGGGTCGAGCACCGTGTCGAGGGCGCGGTACAGCCGGTCGGCACGCGGGAAGTCGATGGCCCAGAACATGCTGCGGCTGCGGCCGTACTGGTAGTACGCGTTGACGCGGGTCTCGCCGATGTCGCCGCGCACGCCGGTGGTGTAGCTGGTCAGCGTGTTCTTCTGCTGCACCTTGTTGCGCGAGAGGTCCGCGCTGGAGGAGTAGCGGTGCAGCGGGAACGACGTGATGCCCTCGTCGACCATGATGTCGCGGATCGACTGCGGCAGGAACGGGTTCTCGATGTAGATCGTGGCCGCCCAGGCTTCCTCCTGGTGCGCGCCCGAGCCGTTGAACTCGACTTCGTTGCGGCCGAGGATGACCTGCCCGAACGCCTTCCAGTTGTCGTTGATGTCGTGGTCGAGGTACAGGAAGGCGCTGCCGCGGCTGTTCTTCGGGTAGATCGAGCCTTGGCCGCCCTGGTCCTCTTCCTTGCTGCCGATGTCGCCCCAGAAGCCGGTGCCGCCCACCTGGCGGGTGGCGCCGACGATGGTGCCATCCTGGAACTTCTCCGGCACGCCGCCCTCGGTGAAGTGGATCATGTCCAGCGCCGAGCCGGGCAGGCGGATCAGGCCGCCGGCGGTGTACAGGCGCGAGCGCACGTTGGAGGCGATGATGGTGGGCTGGCCGCGGCCGTTCACGTCCACGGTGCCCCAGTTCTGGTACCAGTCACGGCCCTTGTAGTTCTCGATCGCGGCGGACTTCAGGTAGTCGGCCGAGAACAGCACATGGGTGCGCTCGCCGATGGGATGGCCGGCCGACAGCGAGACCTCGAAGTTCTCGTTGTCGCCGCGGCTGGTGATGCCGCCCTGGGCCTTGCCCTTGATGCCGGTGTACTCGGTGTCGAGCAGGAAGTTGACCACACCGGCCACGGCGTCGGAGCCGTAGGCCGCCGAGGCGCCGCCGGTCACGACCTCCATGCCGCGGATCATCGACTCGGGGAAGGTGGCCACGTCGGCCACGCCGGCGCGGGTGGAGGAAGCCACGCGGCGGCCATCCAGCAGCACCAGCGTGCGGTTGGAGCCCACGCCGCGCAGGTTCAGGAAGCTCGAACCGGCCGCGCCGCCGATGTTGGCCACGTTGCCGGGGCCGGAGTTGTTGAGGAACTGGGGCAGCTGGTTCAGCGCCTCCACCAGGTGGCCGGGCGCAAGGGCCTCCATTTCCTCGGCCTGCACGGCGGTCACCGGCGTCGGGGTTTCCATGCCGTCGCGCACGCGCAGGCGCGAGCCGGTCACCGTGATTTCGTCGAGCACGGCGCCCTCGTCCGCGGACTGGCCGTATGCCGGCAGCGCTGCAGCGACGGCCATGGCCACGCTGGACGCAACGATCTTCCTCATGACTGACACGATATTGTCCCCCAGGGATTATTCCCTTGATTGAAAAGGTCTTTTCCGAATGGCTATGGGCAGCCTGCAACAAGGCCTTACGGCTGCCAGAACCTATCAGTAATTGCCAATGGCGGAAGCATAGGTAAGCCGGGTTGGCAGGGACAAGGCAAACATGCAGATGACGGCAATCGGATCTGCTTATGGAGCCGGTCCTGCGGACCCGCCGCCCAAAGAAAAAGGGGCGCAACGGCCGAGCCGCTGCGCCCCCTGGTCCCTTTGCCGGGGACGGGAAACGGGGCTCAGGCCCCCTCTTCCTCGCCCACCGTGCTGTCCTCGGCATCGACCACCGCGCCGCCCACGTCCACGTAGCCGCGGCGGGTCGACTCGCTCATCTTGCGGCGACGGTGCTCGTGGGCCGCGAAGCCCGTGCCCGCCGGGATGAGGCGGCCGACGATGACGTTCTCCTTCAGTCCGCGCAGCTCGTCCTTCAGGCCCCGTACCGCGGCCTCGGTGAGCACGCGGGTGGTCTCCTGGAACGACGCGGCCGAGATGAACGACTCGGTGGCCAGCGACGCCTTGGTGATGCCCAGCAGCACCGGCTGCAGCGCCGCCTCGGCCTTGCTGTCCGACTTCGCCGCGTCGTTGATGTCCAGCGCGCGCGAACGGTCCAGCTGCTCGCCGCGCAGCAGCGCGGTCTCGCCCGAGTTCAGCACCTCGGTCTTGCGCAGCATCTGGCGGATGATCACCTCGATGTGCTTGTCGTTGATCTTCACGCCCTGCAGGCGGTAGACCTCCTGGATCTCGCGCACGAGGTAGTTCGCCAGCGCCTCCACGCCCTGCAGCCGCAGGATGTCGTGCGGGTTCGGCTCGCCATCGGCGATCACCTCGCCGCGCTGCACCGTCTCGCCCTCGAACACGTTGAGCTGGCGCCACTTCGGGATCAGCTCCTCGTACTTGTCTCCATCCGGGCCGGTGATGACCAGGCGGCGCTTGCCCTTGGTCTCCTTGCCGAAGCTGACCGTGCCGGACTTCTCGGCCAGGATGGCCGGGTCCTTGGGCTTGCGGGCCTCGAACAGGTCGGCCACGCGCGGCAGACCGCCGGTGATGTCGCGGGTCTTCGACGACTCCTGCGGGATGCGCGCGATCACGTCACCCACCGACACCTTGGCGCCGTCGGTCAGGTTGACCAGGGCGCCCGGCGGCAGAGTGTAGACGGCCGGGATCTCGGTGTTGCCGAAGGTGACTTCCTTGCCCTTGGCGTTGACCAGCTTGATGGTGGGCTTGAGCTCCTTGCCGCCGCGCTGCTTGGCGTCGAGCACCACGATGGAGGACAGGCCGGTGACCTCGTCCACCTGGCTGGTCACGGTGAGGCCGTCGACGAAGTCCTGGAAGCGGATGAAGCCCGCCACCTCGGACACCACCGGGTGGGTGTGCGGGTCCCAGGTCGCCACGACCTGGCCCGGGGTCACCTTGTCGCCTTCCTTCGCGGAGATCACCGCGCCGTAGGGGATCTTGTAGCGCTCGCGCTCGCGGCCGAAGGCATCGACCACGCCGATCTCGCCCGAGCGCGAGACCGCCACCAGGTGGCCCTTCTCGTGCTGCACGGACTTGATGTTGCGGAAGCGCAGCGTGCCCTCGTTGCGGATCTCCACGCTCGAGGCGGCCGCGGCACGCGAGGCCGCGCCACCGATGTGGAAGGTACGCATGGTCAGCTGCGTGCCGGGCTCGCCGATCGACTGCGCGGCCATCACGCCGACGGCCTCGCCGATGTTGATCAGGCGGCCGCGGGCCAGGTCACGGCCGTAGCAGTACGCGCACACGCCGTAGCGGGTGGCGCAGGTGATGGGCGAGCGCACCAGCACCTCGTCCACGCTCTCCTGCTCCAGCATGCGCACCTTGTCCTCGTCGATCAGGGTGCCACGCGGGAACAGCACCTCCTCGGTGCCGGGCTTGAGCACGTCGGCGGCGGTCACGCGGCCGAGCACGCGCTCGCCGAGGCCCTCCACCACGTCGCCGCCTTCGACCAGCGGCGACATCGTCAGGCCTTCCTCGGTGCCGCAATCCTGCTCGGTGACCACCAGGTCCTGCGCCACGTCGACCAGGCGGCGGGTCAGGTAACCCGAGTTCGCGGTCTTCAGTGCCGTGTCGGCCAGGCCCTTGCGCGCGCCGTGCGTCGAGATGAAGTACTGCTGGACGTTCAGGCCTTCGCGGAAGTTGGTGGTGATCGGCGTCTCGATGATCGAGCCGTCGGGCTTGGCCATCAGGCCGCGCATGCCGGCCAGCTGGCGGATCTGCGCCGCGGAACCGCGCGCGCCCGAGTCGGCCATCATGAAGATGGAGTTGAAGGACTTCTGGCGGACCTTGTTGCCCTTCGCGTCGGTCACCTCGTCGGTACCGAGCTTTTCCATCATCGCCTTGGCCACCTGGTCATTGGCGCGCGACCAGATGTCCACGACCTTGTTGTAGCGCTCGCCATTGGTCACGAGGCCGGACGCGTACTGGTCCTGGATCTCCTTCACCTCGGCGGTGGCGTTGGCCACGATGCGGGCCTTCTGGTCCGGGATGACGATGTCGTCGATGCCGAACGAAATGCCCGAGCGGGTCGCGTAGGAGAAGCCCGTGTACATCAGCTGGTCGGCGAAGATCACGGTCTCCTTCAGGCCCAGCGTGCGGTAGCACACGTTGATCAGATTGGAGATCGCCTTCTTCGTCAGGTCCTGGTTGACCAGGTCGAAGGGCAGGCCCTCGGGCAGGATCTCGGACAGCAGCGCGCGGCCCACGGTCGTGTCGACCGTGCGGAAGCCCTTCGGGCCCGGCTTGCCGTCGACCAGGGCGTACTCGGCGATGCGCACCTTGACCTTCGCCTGCAGGTCGACCAGGCGGTTCTCATAGGCGCGGTGGGCCTCGGTGGTGTCGGAGAACACCATGCCCTCGCCCTTGGCGCCGACGCGCTCGCGGGTCATGTAGTACAGGCCCAGCACCACGTCCTGCGAGGGGACGATGATGGGGTCGCCGTTGGCGGGCGAGAGGATGTTGTTCGACGACATCATCAGCGCGCGCGCTTCCAGCTGCGCCTCGAGCGACAGCGGCACGTGCACGGCCATCTGGTCGCCGTCGAAGTCGGCGTTGAACGCGGTGCAGACCAGCGGGTGCAGCTGGATGGCCTTGCCCTCGACCAGCACCGGCTCGAAGGCCTGGATGCCCAGGCGGTGCAGCGTCGGGGCGCGGTTCAGCAGCACGGGATGCTCGCGGATGACCTCCTCGAGGATATCCCACACCTCCGGGCCCTCGCGCTCGACCAGGCGCTTGGCGGCCTTGATGGTCGAGGCATCACCGCGGACCTGCAGCTTGTGGAAGATGAAGGGCTTGAACAGCTCCAGCGCCATCTTCTTCGGCAGGCCGCACTGGTGCAGGCGCAGGGTCGGGCCCACCACGATCACCGAGCGGCCGGAGTAGTCGACGCGCTTGCCCAGCAGGTTCTGGCGGAAGCGGCCCTGCTTGCCCTTGATCATGTCGGCCAGCGACTTCAGCGGGCGCTTGTTGCTGCCGGTGATGGCACGGCCGCGGCGGCCGTTGTCCAGCAGCGCGTCCACCGCCTCCTGCAGCATGCGCTTCTCGTTGCGCACGATGATGTCGGGCGCGTTGA
>CAYVZE010000099.1:0-7426 GCA_964455685.1 uncultured Steroidobacteraceae bacterium | reverse complement strand
ACGGCGACGGCATCGGCGACGCCTGCGCCCCGACGGCGGCGAGCTGCAGCATCGGCGGCGAGTACGAGCCGCTGATGACGCCGGTCGCGACCACCGACAGCGCCTCCTACGGCCTGTGCGTGCTGGGCCTGTGCGGCGTGATCAACCCGGGCAATGTCATCGACGCCAACCTCGACAACTACGCCACGTTGAACAACACCGTGGGCCTGCTGGGCTCGGTGGCGCTGCGGGTCACCAACAGCAGCGGGCCGTTGTACCCGGCCGGTTCACGCGTGGCCTTCGTGGTGTCCAAGCCGGTGGGCCTGCTGGACCTGGACGTGCTGCACTACATGGGCATCGCGGCCACGCAGGGTGCGGCCATCGTCGATGACACCACGGGCGCGGCGGGCGTGCTGCGGCTGGGCCTGCTGGGCCTGCTCGGCGACTCCGGCAAGCAGCTGGTGACATTCACGTCCCAGCTGCCCTTCGACGGCGCGCGCATCACCTTCGGTGGCGGCGTGCTGTCGAACCTCAGGGTGCACGCGGCCTGCGTCGCGCCACCCCTGTAGCCGGGAGGTTCAGTCCTGGTCGAGCGGATCGCGCGAGGGCAGCACGATCCGCCGGCCGGGACGGCCGACCAGGTCGAGGAAGTTGTTGAACACCGTCTCGGCCAGCGGCTTCATCTGCCGGATCAGCTCGCCGGTGGAAGCGCGGATGGCCTCGGCGTCATGGCCGAGGCCTGCCGCCTCCAGCTCCTCGCGATAGGAAGGAATCCCCAGCCAGCGCTCGATCAGCGCCGCATCGGCCTCCAGGTGGAACTGGAACCCGTAGGCCGAGCGATCGAAGCGGAAGGCCTGGTGCTCGCAGGTCTCGGTGCGCGCCAGGTGCACCGCGCCGGAGGGCAGGTCGAAGGTGCGGCCGTGCCACTGGAACACCGGCGCGCGCTCACCCAGGATGCCCAGCACCGGATCGCTGCGCCCCGCCTCGGTGGTGTGCAGGTCGTACCAGCCGATCTCGTGCCGCTCGTGCCTGCGCACCGGCGCGCCCAGCACATGCGCCAGCAATTGCGCACCCAGGCAGATGCCCAGCACGGGCTTGCCCTGTTTCAGCGCTGCCTCGATCGACTTCAGCTCGGTCTTCAGGTGTGGATGGCGATGCTGCTCGTCCACGTTCATCGGCCCGCCCAGCACCACCAGGCCGCGGTAGCGGTCCACGCTGGGCTCGGCGTCGGGATGGCGGTGGAAATTGACGAAGCGGATGCGATGCCCGCGCGCGCGGATCAGCGCGTCCAGCGTGCCCAGCGGCTCGGCCGCCACGTGCTGGAACACCAGCAGGCGCGACATGCGGCTACTCCTTCACCCCGGTCACCGTGGCGCGCAGCACGCCGCGGCGCAGGCGCGCCTCGATGGCATCGCCCGGCTTCACGTCTGCCGCATCCTGCAATGCGCGCCCGTCGGGCCCGGTGACGATGGCATAGCCGCGCTCCAGCGTGGCCAGCGGGCTGATGGCATCCAGTCCGCGCTGCGCCAGCTTCAGCCGCTGCTCCACGCGCGCCAGCATCAGCTCGGTGGCACGCTTCAGGCGCCGCTCCAGCTCGGCCAGCTGCCGCGCCTGCTGCTCCAGCCGGTTGTCCGGATGCAGCCGCGCCAGCCGCTGCCTGAGTGCCTCGAAGCGTTCCTCGGAGCGGGCCAGCTTCAGTCCGGCGGCGCGCTTGAGCCGCATCTCCAGCTCATCCAGCCGCTGCGCCTGCTGCCGCAAGCGGTTGCCGGGATGCGCGCGGTCAAGGCGATGGGCCAGCGCCGCGCAGCGCTCTTCGGCGCGTCCCAGCGTCTGCAGCATGGCATGCCGGATGCGCGCGAACGCCGCGGACAGCGTCGAGAGCAGCGCGCGGCGGTCCGGCACCACCAGCTCGGCCGCGCCCGAGGGCGTGGGCGCGCGCACGTCGGCGGCGAAGTCGGCGATGGTAAAGTCGATCTCGTGCCCCACGCCGCTGACCACCGGCACGCGGCTGGCACGGATGGCACGTGCCACTCGCTCGTCGTTGAAGCACCACAGGTCCTCGATCGAGCCGCCGCCGCGGGCGAGGACGATCACGTCCACATCCTGGATGGAGGCGGCCGTCTGCAGCGCCGCCACGATGGATGGCGTGGCCGCCGCACCCTGCACCGGCGTGGGCACCACCAGCACCGCCGCCGGCGGGAAGCGCCGCGCCAGGATGTGCAGCACGTCGCGCACGGCCGCGCCGGTGGGCGAGGTGACCACCGCGATGCGCCGGGGCATGGAGGGCAGCGGCCGCTTCAGCGCCGCGTCGAACAGGCCTTCGGCCGCGAGCTTCTCCTTGAGCTTCTCGAACTCGCGCTTCAGCGCGCCTTCGCCCGCGTCCTCCATCAGCTCGGCGATGAGCTGGTAGTCGCCGCGCGGCTCATACAGGCTCACCCGCCCGCGCACCAGCACGTGCTGTCCATCCCTGGGGCGGAAGCGCACGCGGTTGTTGGCCGAGCGGAACATGGCGCAGCGGATCTGCGCATCACGATCCTTGAGCGTGAAGTACCAGTGGCCGGAGGAGGGCGTGGAGAAGTTCGAGACCTCGCCTTCCACCCACAGGGGAGGCAGTCCCGACTCCAGCAGCATGCGCGCTTCGGCGTTGAGTCGCGCGACGGTGTAGATGTCGCGCTCGGCGCGTAAGTTCATGGGACAAGTCTACCAAGCGGCGCTGTCCGGCCGTTTTCCGTCGCGGGCATGACGCCATGCGCCCGGCCCGGACCTGCGGGCCTTGGGTGTACAGTGCTGCCGCCGGGCGCGGGAGCCAGGGGAACAACGGAGAGGGCGAGGGCATGCGGCGTGGATTGCACCTGTCGTTGATGATGTTGCTGGCGTGGGCAGTCCTGCAGGTCCGGGCGGCCGAACCGGTGCCGGCGCCGCTGCGCGAGTGGCAGCAATGGGTGCTGAACGGGCAGGAGTTCCGTGCCTGTCCCTTCCTGGCCACGCGCACCCCTGGTGATGCCCGTTCCCATGTCTGCGCCTGGCCGGGCACGCTGGAACTGAACCTCGGCGCCGAGGGCGGCAGCTTCCGCCAGCGCTGGCAGGTGCATGCCGACAGCTGGGTCAGCCTGCCCGGCAACCTGGAGCACTGGCCGCGCGAGGTGCAGCTGGATGGCCGCGCCGCCCCGGTGGTGGCGCGCGAGGGCGTGCCGCAGCTGCGCCTGTCGCCCGGCACGCACGAGCTCTCCGGCCGCTTCGCCTGGGCCGCGCGCCCCGAGCAGCTGGCCGTGCCACCGCAGACCGCCCTCGTGCAGCTCACTCTGGACGGTCGCCCGGTGGCGCAGCCCGAGCGTCCCGGCAATGCGGTGTGGCTGGGCCAGCGCCGCAGCGCCGCCGAGCGCGACCAGCTCGACGTGACCGTGCACCGCCTGGTGCGCGATGACCTGCCGGCGCGGCTGGTCACGCAGCTGTCGCTGTACGTGGCCGGCGCCGGCCGCGAAGTGCTGCTGGGGCCGGTGCTGCCGGCCGGCTTCGTGCCGCTGAACCTGTCCGGCGGGCTGCCGGCGCGCTACGAGAACGACGGGCGGCTGCGCGTGCAGCTGCGTCCCGGCCGCTTCACCCTGCAGCTGGAGGCCAGGGGAGCGGGCGCGGCCGCATCCATCACCCGTCCCGAGGCGGCCGCGCCCTGGCCCGAGGAGGAGGTGTGGAGCTTCGAGGGCATGGACCGCCTGCGCGTGGCCGCGGTGGAAGGCGCCGAGGGCATCGATGCCGCCCAGGCCAATGTGCCGCTGGAATGGCGCAGCTTGCCGGCCTTCCGCATCCCTGCCGGCGGCTCGCTCACCGTGGCCGAGCGCAGCCGCGCGCTGTCCAATCCCGACGACAACCGCCTTGGCCTGGCGCGCGAGCTGTGGCTGGATTTCAGCCACGGCGGCTACACCCTCACCGACCACATCACCGGCCGCCTGAACCGCGACTGGCGGCTCGACATGGCGCCGCCGTACCGGCTCGAGGCCGCGCGCACCGGGGGCATGGCGCAGCCGCTGCTGGTCACCGCCGGCGAGGACGGCGCCGCCGGCGTCGAGCTGCGCGAGCGCGAGCTCGACCTGTCCACCATCGCACGCGTGGAGCGCGCCCGCGCCAGCATGCCGGCCACGGGCTGGTCCACGCGCTTCGACAACGTCAGCGGCACACTGCACCTGCCGCCCGGCCATCGCCTGCTGGCCGCGCCTGGCGCCGACTACGCCCATGGCTCGTGGATCGAGGGCTGGGGCCTGTGGAACCTGTTCGGCGTGCTGGTGGTGATCGTGCTGGTGCACTGGGTGGCCGGTCCGCTGGCCGCCGTGGTGGCCGCCGTGGCGCTGGCGCTGCTGTACCAGGACGACCCGTCGATGATCTGGCTGTGGGCCAATGCGCTCGCCGCCATCGCGCTGCTGCGCGCCGCGCCCGAGGGGCGCCTGCGCCGCTTTGTGTCCCGCTATCGCACGCTGAGCTTCGTGGTGCTGGTGCTGGCCTTGCTGCCGCTGCTGGTCGGCGAGCTGCGGCTGGCGATCTATCCGCAGCTCGATGCGCCGGCCCATGGCTACGAGCAGTGGTACGGCGAGGAGAAGTCCCGGCCGCGCACCGTCGTGCCGGGGATGATGCCGGCGCAGGAGGACGCCGTGGCCGTGCCCGCGCCGCCGCCGGTGGCCTCGCGTGACGGCCAGGGCGCCGGCGCCGCGCCGGTGCCCGAGGCTGGGCAGGCCACCGCCTCCGGCCTGGACAGGTACGCCAGCGTGCTCAACCGCTACGCCGCCGGCACCCAGCTGCAGGCCGGCCCCGGCGTGCCTGACTGGCGCTACATCACCTACCGCTTCGGCTGGTCCGGCCCGGTGGAGCCCTCGCAGTCGGTGCGCTT
The DNA here is from genome assembly GCA_964455685.1 of uncultured Steroidobacteraceae bacterium. GTDB lineage: Bacteria > Pseudomonadota > Gammaproteobacteria > Steroidobacterales > Steroidobacteraceae > ZC4RG30. The sequence goes on along the minus strand of CAYVZE010000099.1, from coordinate 2,571 downwards.
CATCTGGCTGGGGCCGGTGGCGCTGGGCCTGTGGCGCATCATCGGCGTGCTGGCCACCGCGCTGTTCGCGCTGCTGCTGGCGCGGGCCACCTTCCACTTCCCGCTGGATGCGCCGTGGCTGCCGGCCCGGCTGCGCCGTGCCCTGGCGCGCGGCGCGGCGGCGGGCATGGCCGCGGTGCTGCTGCTCGCGCCGGCCGATCTGGTACAGGCACAGTCGCCGGGCTATCCCGGCACCGAACTGCTCAACGAACTGCGCAACCGCCTCACGCAGCCGCCGGTGTGCGGCAGCAGCTGCGCCGAGGTCATGTCCGCCAGCGTGCGCGCCACGGGCGAGCGGCTGGACGTGGAGCTGTCGGTGAGCGCGCTGGCCCATGTGGCAGTGGCGCTGCCGCAGGCGGGTGATCGCTGGCAGCTCGAGCGCGTCGAGCTGGACGGCCGTCCCGCGCCGTTCGCGCTGCGCGAGGGCGATGCCTCGGCCTGGCTGCCCGTGGGCGAGGGCGCGCACACCCTGCGCCTGTCCGGCCGGATCGCCAATGCCGAGACCGTGCAGCTGAACTTCCCGCAGGTGCCGCGCGCCATCACCGTCAGCGCCACCGGCTGGGATGCCTCCGGCGTCAGCAACGGCCGCCTGCTCGCCGGCTCGCTGGAGCTGGTGCGGCGCGGCACGGCCGGCGAGGGTACTACCGAGCTCGCGCCCAGCGAGTTCCCGCCGTTCGTGCGCGTGGTGCGCACTTTCCGCCTCGACCTGGACTGGAGCATCCAGGGCGAGGTGGTGCGCCTTGCGCCCCGCACCGCGCCGCTGCAGGTGGAGATCCCGCTGGTGGAAGGGGAGTCGGTGATCAGCGCCGGCCTGGAGGTGCGCGACGGCCGCATCATCGTGCCGCTGCCGCGCGGCCAGCTCTCCAGCAGCTGGCAGTCCCTGCTCCCGCGCAGCGAAAGCCTGTCGCTGGGCCTGCCCGAAGGCCCGCAGCAGCGCGCCGAGGAGTGGGTGTTCGCGGTGGGACCGGAATGGCACGTGGAGTTCGACGGCCTGCCGCCCTCGCTGCCGCCGTACGAGGGCGGGCAGTGGACCTTCCACTTCATCCCGCGCGCAGGGGAGAGTCTCAATGTCACCATCCGCCGCCCGGCGCCAGCGCCCGGCCGCACGCTGGCCATCGACTCCGCCACGCACGTGGCGGGCTTCGGCAAGCGCTCGGTCAATGGCGAGCTGCACCTGCGCTACCGCAGCACCCAGGCCGGCCGCTACACGCTCAAGCTGCCGGCGGACCTGCGCGTCACCGAGGTGAGCGTGGATGGCCAGTCCGTGCCGGTGCGGCCCGAGAACGGCGAGCTGCCGCTGTCGCTGCTGGCCGGCGAGCATGAAGTGGGCATCCACTGGACCGCGCCCCGCGGCGCGGGCCTGCTCACGCGCCCCGACCTGATCGACCTCGGCCTGCCGGCGGGCAACGTGCGCACGCGCGTGTCGCTGCCCGATGACCGCTGGGCGCTGGCGGCCGGCGGACCCGGCGTGGGCACCACGGTGCTGTACTGGGGCGAGCTGCTCATCTTCCTGGCGGTGGCCTGGGCGCTGTCGCGCTGGCGCCGCTCGCCGCTGCGCCTGCACGAGTGGCTGCTGCTGGGCCTGGGACTGTCCACGCTGTCCTGGCCGGTGTTCGTCACCGTGGCCGCGTGGCTGCTGGTGATGCGCTGGCGCGAGGGCTGGGCGCATGGCCAGACCCGCCGCTGGGTGTTCCACCTGGTGCAGGTAGCGCTGGCCGTGTTCACCATCGTGGCGCTGACCAGCCTGGTGTTCTCCGGCGTGCGCCATGGCCTGCTGGCCGCGCCCGACATGAGCCTGCAGGGCCCCGGCGGCGCGGATTTCGAGTGGTTCCTCGACCGCAGCGACGCCGCGCTGCCCCGGCCCTGGGTGTTCAGCGTGCCGATGTGGGTGTACCGGGTGCTGATGTTCGCCTGGGCCGCCTGGATCGCCGTGGCGCTGCGCCGCTGGCTGCCGGCCGCGTGGCGTGCCTGGACGGCCGGCGGGCTGTGGCGGGGCAAGGTGGTGGCGCCGCCGGCCAGGCCCGGCCCGGGCGCGGCAGGCGCGCAAGAGGGCTGAAAAAACTGCAATGCGCAGTGGCTGCACGGCGGGATCGCGCCGTGCAGCCCCGCGGGCGGTCCCACGGGCTTTGCCCCGCCCGCGGCACGCGCGTAAAATGGGATATGGAAATCCTCGAAGAAGCCCTGACTTTCGACGACGTCCTGCTGGTTCCAGCGGCGTCCAGCGTCCTCCCCCGCGAAATCGACCTCTCCGGCCAGGTGACCCGCAACGTGCGGCTGGCGATCCCGATCCTGTCGGCCGCCATGGACACCGTCACCGAGGCCCGCCTGGCCATCTGCATGGCGCAGGAAGGCGGGATGGGCATCATCCACAAGAACATGACCATCGAGGCGCAGGCCCGCGAGGTCGCCCGCGTCAAGAAGCACGAGGCCGGCGTGATCCGCGACCCGATCACCGTGTCGCCGGACATGACCATCCGCCAGGTGCTCGAGCTCACCCACTCGCGCGGCATCTCCGGCGTGCCGGTGGTGCAG
>CAYVZE010000098.1:0-7482 GCA_964455685.1 uncultured Steroidobacteraceae bacterium | reverse complement strand
ACAGCGTGAAGGCATCGGCCGTGCCGCCGGCGAAGCCCGCCAGCACCTTGCCGTCATAGAGCTTGCGCACCTTGCGGGCATTGCCCTTCATCACGGTGTTGCCGAGCGTGACCTGGCCGTCGCCGCCGAGGGCGATCCTGCCGTCGCGTCGGACCGCGAGGATGGTGGTGCTGTGGGGGTCGAATGTCTCGATCATCGGGTGTCCGGGGTGGGGTTCAGCCGCCGCCACGTCGGCCGCGGCGTGCGCGGGGGTGCGCCTGGTCGTAGATGTGGGCCAGGTGCTGGAAATCAAGGTGAGTGTAGACCTGCGTGGTGGCCAGGTTGGCGTGGCCCAGCAGCTCCTGCACCCCGCGCAGGTCGTGGCTGGACTCCAGCAGGTGGGTGGCGAAGGAGTGCCGGAACAGGTGGGGGTGCAGGTGCACCGGCAGCCCCTGGCGGCGGGCATGGGCCGCCAGGCGCAGCTGCACGGCCCGGGCGCCCAGTCGCCGCCCGTTGCGGCCCACGAACAGCGCCGGCTCCTGCGCCGGGGCCAGGGTGCTGCGCTCGGCCAGCCAGCGCCGGATGGCCTCCACGGCCTTGCTGCCCACGGGCACCACGCGGGTCTTGCTGCCCTTGCCGTGCACGGTGACCAGCCGGTCGGCCAGGTCGATGGAGTCGAGGTCGAGGCCCACCAGCTCCGACAGGCGCAGGCCGGAGGAGTACAGCAGCTCCATGATGGCCTGGTCGCGCAGGGCCAGCAGCGGGTCGCCGTCCCCCTCGGCGGCGGAGCCTTCCCCGCCGGGCTCCAGCACCCGCTGCATCAGGTCGGCGTCGATGGTGCGGGGCAGGCGGCGCGGCGCCTTGGGGGCGCGCACGTCGGTGGCGGGGTTGCGCGCGGCCAGTCCCTCGCGCTGCAGGAAGGTGAAAAACGAGCGCAGCGCCGACAGCAGCCGCTGCACGCTCTTCGGGCCCAGGCCTTTCGCATGCGATTGCGCGGCGAACTGCCGCACATGGCCGTGGTCGAGCCTGGTCCAGTCGGGGATCTGCTGCGCGTCGCACCATGCCGCCAGGCGCGCGAGGTCGCGCGAGTAGGCGAGGCGGGTGTGGGGCGAGAGGTTGCGTTCCTGCGTCAGGCGCTCCAGGAACGCCCGGCGCGCGGCGTCGGCTGCAGGGCTCACGGCCGCGCCCGCTGGCGCGCGATGTCAGTCGCGCGCCAGCGCATCGGTGATGATCTCACCCAGGCGCGCGAGGAAGTCCGTGCTCATGCCCGGGTGGAAGCGCTGGCTGTTGAGGCTGCCCAGCGCCAGCAGCCCGATGGGCTTGTCGTCCACCAGCGGCACCAGCGCCACCGATCCCACGCTGGCCGCATCGTCGGGCCCGAACAGGAACTCGCGCAGCGTGTCGCGGATCTGCCCGCAGCGCGGCTTGCCGGAGGCGAACAGCGAGTCGAAGCCGGCGAGGTTGGGATCCTCCGCCGGCACCTGGCGCACGAAGCGCAGGCCGACGTCGGCGTCGGCCCGGGTTCCGAACAGGATCAGCACCGTGGGCGTGACGTCGAAGTCCTCGCGCATGCCCTGTTCGATCTGCGTGAGGATGGCACGGCGCGTGGGGGCACGCATCAGCCGGCGGGTGAAGCGATGGATGCGCTCGGCCAGCTGCTCGTTGGCGCGCGCGATGCCGACCAGTTCCTGGAAGCGCGCGTCGGCGGTCTGGTTCTTCTCGCGCAGCACCTCGATCTGGCGTTCGATCAGGGATACCGCGCCGCCGGTGGCATGCGGCACGCGCAGCGTGGCCAGCAGCTCGCCATTGCGCTGGAAGAAGTCCGGGTTCGCGCGCAGCCAGCCGGCGATGTCCTCATCGGTCAGTGCGGCGTCGGCGGGCGCGGTGGAAGTGGTCATGGGGTGGCTACACTCGTGGTAATTCGAAACGGCCGGTGAAAGATACTTCAGCGGGACCTGCGAGCCAAAGATGATGGCCGGGACCCTGCCAGCGCACGTTCAACGTGCCGCCGGGCAGCTTCACCGCCACCTGGTTGCCGAGCAATCCAGTGAGGATGCCGGTGGCCACCGCGGCGCAGGCGCCGGTGCCGCAGGCCAGCGTCTCGCCTGCGCCGCGCTCGAACACGCGCAGGTCGATGTGCCCGCGGTCGACAATGTGGCGGAAGCCGACGTTGACGCGGTTCCTGAAGCGCGGATGGTGCTCGAGCACGGGACCGAGTTCGTTCACCGGCGCGGTGGCGACATCCGGTACGTCGAGCACGGCGTGCGGGTTGCCCATCGAGGCGATGGCGAACTGCACGCGGCCCGAAGGCAGGTCGATGTGGAAGTGCGGCCCGGGCTGGCCGTCGGTGTCGAAGGCCACTGCCGCGGGCGAGAAGTCCGGTTCGCCCATGTCCACGGCGATGGCGCCGGCGGCATCCACCTCGGCCTCGATGGGGCCTGCCGGGCTGTCGAGCCGCAGCCGTCCATCGCGCACCACGCCGCGCCGGCGCAGGTACTCCACCACGCAGCGCGCGCCGTTGCCGCACTGTTCCACTTCGCTGCCGTCGGCATTGAAGATGCGGTAGTAGGCGGCGAAGCCGTCGCGGCGCGGCGGCTCCAGCACCATGGCCTGGTCGAAGCCGATGCCGCGGTGGCGGTCGCCGAGTGCGCGCCAGTGGGCGGGCGTGAACGGCAGTCCGGATGCCGGCGCCTCGAGCACGATGACGTCGTTGCCCGCGCCATGCATCTTGGTGAACTCGAACTGCATCGTGCAAGGATACCGCAGCGATGCAGCGCGGTGGGTCAGAGGCGGGCCTTGAGCTCTGCTGCCATGCGCCGGCTCACCGGCAGCGGCTCGTCGAGGCCGCGCACATGCGCCACATAGCCGCCGTCGGGCAGGCGCTCCACGCCGGCGAGGTAATCGCGGTTGACCAGCGCGCCGCGGTGCACGCGCAGGAAGCGGCCGGCGAACTCGGCCTCCAGCTGGCGCAGCGAGTCCTCCACCAGGTCCTCGCCGCCGGTGTGGCGCACGGTGGTGTATTTCTGCTCGGCCACCAGGCAGATGATGTCCTGCACGCGCAGCAGCTTGATGCCATCGCGATGCCGCACCGACAGGTGCGTGCGTGGCTCCGGTCGCGCCACCTCCTCGAGCTGGTGCGCGCTCAGCCGGCGCGCCCGCTCGGTGGCCGCGGCGAGCTTCTCCTTGCGCACGGGCTTGAGCAGGTAGCCCACGGCGTCGGCCTCGAAGGCCTCCAGCGCATGCTCGTCATGCGCGGTGATGAACACGATGGCCGGCGGCTCGGGCAGGCCTGCCAGGTGGCGGGCCAGTTCCAGGCCCGACATGCCGGGCATGCGCACATCGAGGTAGAGGATGTCCGGGTCGAGCCTGTCGACGAGCGCCAGCGCCTCGGTGGCATCGCCGGCCTCGCCGACGACCTCGACCTGGTCCAGTTCGCGCAGCAGCGCATGGAGCCGGGCGCGCGCCGGCGGTTCATCGTCGACGATCAGTGCTTTCAGCAGGGCCACGGCCCATCATCCCCTGCCGGCCGGGCCGTGTTCAATCACCGGGAAGCGCAGCTCCACCACGAAGCCGTCGCCATCGCGGCCGGCGGTCACCGTGGCCTTCGGTCCGTGCAGCAGCGCCATGCGCTCGCGGATGTTCTCCAGCGCGATGCCATGGCCGCTCGTGCCGCCCTTGGCGGGCTCCGGCCGCTCCAGCGGCATGGGATTGCGGACGCGCAGCACAAGCATGCCGTCCGACGCGCTGCCGTCCACCTGCACGTCGCCGCCGGCGGGCAGCTGCGAGACACCGTGCACGATGGAGTTCTCCAGCAGCGGCTGCAGGGTGAGGGCGGGAATGCGCGCGGACATGGGCAGGGCGTCCACGTCCCAGTGCACGCGCAGGCGATCACCCATGCGCAGCTGCTCGATGCGCACGTAGGCGCGCGCGTTGTCCAGTTCCTCGCTGAGCGTGATCAGTGCGCGCTTCTCATCGAGGTTGGCGCGGAACAGCTCGGTGAGGTCGAGCACGGCTTCCTCGGCGCGCGCCGGGTCCGAGCGCGTCAGCGAGGCAATGGTGTTCATGCTGTTGTAGAGGAAGTGGGGGCGGATGCGCGCCTGCAGCGCATCGGCGCGCGCCTGCGCCTGTGCTTCCACGTTCAGTCGCCACTGCTGCGCCACGTAGGCGTAGCGCAGCGCCAGCAGCGTAACCAGCACGGTGATTGCGAGGTTCCTGGCCAGGAACAGGTTGTGGTCGGCGGGCGGGCTGCCCAGCAGCGCGTCGGGATTGAGCAGCCGGCTGTTGAGGATCCACCAGGCGGCCTCGGTGACGCCGGCCACCACGATGATCACCACGCCCAGCACCAGCAGGCCGCCGGCCAGCGCACCATGCCGGGCAATGCGCTGGCGCAGGCCACACAGCACCGCGGCGCCGGTCAGTCCCACCCACACCAGGAACAGCAGCCGGCGCGCCAGGTCCCCCCAGAAGCGGGGACCCGGGCCGGGAACGGCGAGCGTGAGCAGCAGGGCGGTGACGCTGACGACGACCAGCACCATCAGCACCGCCCGTGGCGCGCAGAAATCGGGCAGCAGCAGCGGCTTCATGCCCCTGATGATGCCCGGCGCGGAGTGGCTGGTCAGTTGCCTGTGCCGCAGGCGAGGTCGCGGTTGGCGCGGGCCTGCAGGCGGGCCTGGTCGGCCTCGGCGTCGGTCATGTAGATGCGGTTGCCCTTGTCGTCGAGGCGGTAGATGCGACGCGCCTTCAGCGCCTCCTGGTAGGCGGCCTCGGCGGCCTTGCACTGCTCGGCGCGGATGGCATCGGCCTGGGCGCGCACCTCGGCGGCCACTTCCTCGCTGACCGGCAGCGGCTCATCGACATTGGCGGGCTGCTGCGCGGGCGGCTCGTCGACCACCGGCGCCGGGGGCGGAGCCTCGGGCGCACGCGGCAGCGCGCCGGTGCTTCCACGCACCAGTTCGGCGCCGGGACGCGGCTGGTCGGAGTAGTGCCAGACGCCGTCCGGGCCCTTCCAGCGGTAGACCTCGCCGGCGGCGAAGGCGCTGGCCATCAGCAGGGAAGCAGCAGTGAAAGTGATGATCTTGCGCATGGGTACCCTCTCTGGCCGGAGTATCGCTGCGGGGGCGGTCCGGTCCCGTGACGCGGGTCACAAGCAGGACCAGTCTTGCCCAAAGAGAAAGCCCCGGCAACCTTGCGGTTGCCGGGGCCGGGATCAGGTCCCGTAGCAGGACTCGATCAGTCGTAGGCCCGCTCGCCGTGCTCGGCGATGTCGAGGCCTTCGCGCTCCACTTCCTCGCTCGGGCGCAGGCCGACCAGGGCCTTGGCAACCATGAAGGCGATGAAGGTGATCAGCGAGGACCAGACGATGGTGAACAGCACACCAACCACCTGGATGCCGACCTGCTTGCCGATGCTCTCGATCTCTTCCACGCCGCCGAAGCTCGGGTGACCCAGCACGCCCACCAGGATGGCGCCGATGATGCCGCCGACGGCGTGCACACCGAACACGTCCAGGGAGTCGTCATAGCCCAGCGACTTCTTCAGGCCGGCCACCGCCCAGAGGCAGACCACGCCGGCGATCAGGCCGAGGACGATGGCACCGACCACGCCCACCGAACCGCAGGACGGGGTGATGGCGACCAGGCCCGCAATGGCGCCCGAGGCGGCACCCAGCACCGTGGGCTTGCCCTTGAACAGCCACTCGGCGGCCAGCCAGCCCACCACCGCGGCGGCGGTGCAGACGTAGGTGTTGATCAGCACCAGGCCGGAGCTGACGCCGGCGCCCAGGCCGGAACCCACGTTGAAGCCGAACCAGCCGACCCACAGCAGCGCGGCGCCGGTGAGCACATAGGGCAGGTTGTGCGGCTGGATGGCCGTCTGGCCGTAACCCAGTCGCTTGCCCACGACCAGGGCGCCCACCAGGCCCGCGATACCCGCGTTGATGTGCACCACGGTGCCGCCGGCGTAGTCGATCGCGCCCATTTCGCCGATCCAGCCGCCGCCCCACACCGCACGCGCGATGGGCAGGTAGGAGAAGGTGAACCAGATCACCGCGAAGATCAGCACCGCGGAGAACTTGGTGCGCTCGGCGAAGCCGCCGACCGCCAGCGCGGTGGTGATCGCCGCGAACGTGGCCTGGAAGGCGACGAACAGCAGCGTCGGGATGGTGCCTTCGATGTCCTGGTCGGTTATTCCTTTGAGGAAGAACGCGTCCAGTCCGCCGATGTAGGCCCCGTCGCCGGTGAAGGTGAGGCTGTAGCCGTAGATGACCCACAGCACCGTCAGCAGCGAGAACACCGCGAAGATCTGGATGGAAACCGACAGCACGTTCTTCGAACGCACCTGGCCACCATAGAACAACGCGAGGCCGGGGGCGGCCATCATGATGACCAACACAGTGGCCACGATCATCCAGGCGGTATCACCGGTGTCGAGTACCGGTGCTTCCTCCTGTGCGCCGGCGAACACCGGCAGCATGGCCAGGGCGGCCATCAGGATTCCCCGCGCCCATCGCGAGGCAGGTTTCGAGGCGAGATCAATGCGCATATGCGACTCCCAGCTGTTCTTAAGTTGCCGCTGTTCCGGTCTCGCCGGTGCGGATTCGAATAGCTTGCTCAAGGTTGCCAACAAGAATGGTCCCGTCGCCGTTCCGGCCCGTCCGCGAGATGTTGGCAATGGCTTCGAGGACGGGTTCGACGATGGAGTCGTCGACCGCGATCTCGACCTTCGCCCGCGGCCCGTACTCTGCTTCATATACCTCAGTCACCGTCACGCCCTGCACCCCGAGTTGCGCGATGGCGTGCCGCATCTCGTCCAGCTTGAACGGCCGGACGATCGCAGTGATGATCTTCATGACGTACATGTCGCAATGCAGCGAGCCTTGCTTGGTTTCCATTGCCTTGTCTTGCGGACGCGTGAACCGAACCGGTTCGGCGCCCACAGGAACAGTGCAGAAACCGTGCCACGCCTCACACGCGGTCTTTGCGCCACCAACGGGCCGCCATGCGCGCCATGCGACCTTCTGGTGCACAGTGTTGGACATCCGCACGATTGTGGCGCACCAGATTGGTGCGACAATGAACCCGAGGAGCATCCATGAACGACAAGCTGGACATCGATGGCCTGGTCCGCCGCCTCACCGAGGACCTGCCGGCCTCGCTGCGCGCCCTCCGTGGCGATCTCGAGGCGCACGCCCAGCGTGTGCTGCGAGATGGTGCGCGCAAGCTCGATCTGGTCTCCCGCGAGGAGTTCGAGGCCCAGTCCCGGGTACTGGCCCGCAGCCGCGAGTTGATCACCGAGCTGGAAGCCCGGGTGGCGGCACTGGAGGCGAAGCAGGGCGGCGGCTGAGGGGCACCTGGGCGTCAGCAAGGCGCTCCCGATAGTCGGCGTCGGCCTGCTCCCGGGCAGTGCCTGCCGCGCCTTCGCACCGCGCACGTCGAGGCATGTGCCGCCCTCGTTCCCAGGGGTAAACGGGCATTCAGCCCAGATTGACCTCCCTCGTTCCTCCGG
>CAYVZE010000097.1:4560-7607 GCA_964455685.1 uncultured Steroidobacteraceae bacterium | reverse complement strand
GCTCGTCCAGGATCAGCAGCTTCGGCTCGTGCATCAGCGCGCGCGCGATCATCAGCCGGCGCTTCATGCCGCCGGACAGCGCCCGGGCCATGCCCTTGCGCTTGTCCCACAGGTGCAGCTGCTTCAGGTACTTCTCCGCCCGCGCCCGCGCCAGCGAGCGCTCCACGCCGTAGAACCCCGCCTGGTTGATGACGATGGTCTCCGGCGTCTCGAACATGTTGAAGTTGATTTCCTGCGGCACCACGCCGATGCAGCTCTTGGCCCGCTCCAGGTCGCGGTCCAGGTCGTACCCGAACACGTTCACCTGCCCCGCGGTCTTGTTGACCAGCGAGGTGACGATGCCGATCAGCGTGGTCTTGCCGGCCCCGTTGGGGCCCAGCAGCGCGAAGAAATCGCCCTCCTCGACGTCGAGGTCGATGCCCCTGAGGGCCTGGACCCCGTTCTTGTAGGTCTTGACCAGACCCCTCACGGAAAGCGCATGCATTACGCCATTTTGCAGCACGTGCGATAATCGCGCAAAAGCATGTCCAGATTCCCGCCATGACCGGTCTTGTTTCGCTGGCCGCCGACCCGGCTGCCTGGCTGGCGCTGGTCACCCTGATCGCGATGGAGATCGTGCTGGGAATCGACAACCTGATCTTCATCTCCATCCTGACCAACAAGCTGCCCGAGGCCCAGCGGGAGAAGGCGCGGCGGATCGGCATCTCGCTGGCGCTGGTGATGCGCCTGGCCCTGCTGGGCATGGTGGCGCTGATCGTCCGGGCCACCGCCCCCCTGTTTTCGGTCTTCGGCCAGAGCTTCTCCTGGCGCGACCTGATCCTGATTGCCGGCGGCCTGTTCCTCATCTGGAAGGCCACCAAGGAAATCCATCACAACACCGACCCGGACCCCCACCCCGACGTGTTCACGCCGGGGGCCGCCAGCGTCGGCTTCAGCGCGGCGATCGGCCAGATCATCGTGCTCGACCTCGTGTTCTCCATCGACAGCATCATCACCGCCGTGGGCATGACCGAGCACGTGCCCATCATGGTCATCGCCGTCATCGTCACCGTGGCCGCGATGATGCTGGCGGCCACTCCGCTGGCGAACTTCATCCACAACAACCCGACGCTGGTGATGCTGGCGCTGGGCTTCCTGCTGCTGATCGGCACCACGCTGGTTGCCGACGGCTTCGGCTTCCACATCCCGAAGGGCTACATCTACAGCGCGATGGCGTTCTCGGTGCTGGTGGAACTTCTCAACATGCGGGCACGACGCGCGCAACGAAAGCGGAGGACTGCCGCGGGGGCGACCGGAACGCCGCCCACGGGCCATTGATGAATCGTTTCCTGCCAGATCCTTTCATTCCTGCCGTGCTGCTGACGCTGCTGCTGGCCACCCTTTTCCCGGCCTCCGGCGCCACCGCGGACGTGGTCAACAAGATCGCCACCGCCGCCATCATGCTGCTGTTCTTCATGCACGGCGTGAAGCTGGCGCGCGAGAAGCTGATCGCCGCCCTGACCCACTGGCGGCTGCACCTGCTCATCCTGGGCATCACCTACCTGCTGTTCCCCGTGCTGGGACTGGCGCTGGTCAAGCTGTTCCCCTCGCTGCTGCCCTCGCAGCTGTGGGCCGGCGTGCTGTTCCTGTGCGCGTTGCCTTCCACGGTGCAGATGTCCATCGCCTTCACCTCGATGGCCAGGGGCAACGTGGCCGCCAGCGTCGCCTCCGCCGCGGCGTCGAACCTGCTGGGCGTGTTCCTCACCCCGCTGCTGGCCGGCGCACTGCTGCAGGCCCAGGGCGACGCGGGCGTGCCGCTCAACGGAATATGGAAGGTGGTCGTGCAGCTGCTGCTGCCCTTCGTGGTCGGCCACCTGCTGCATTCCCGCCTGGCCGCCTGGGCCGAGCGGCGCAAGAAGCTGATCACCTGGTCGGACCGCCTGACCATCCTGCTGGCCGTCTACAGCGCGTTCTCAGCCGCCGTGATCGGCGGCATCTGGTCGACGCTGCCGCTGACCACGCTGCTGCTGGTGGCGCTGGTCTGCGCCGTGCTGCTGGCATGCGTGATGCTGTTTGCAATAGGTAGTTCCCGCATATTGGGGCTTTCGGCAAGCGACCAGCGCTCGGTGCAATACTGCGGATCGTTCAAGAGCCTGGTCAGCGGCGTCCCGATGGCGCGCGTGCTGTTTCCTTCCGCGGAGATTGGCGCGATGATTCTGCCCATCATGATCTACCACCAGATGCAGCTGATGGTCAGCGCCACGCTGGCGCCCCGCCAGGCCCGCAAGATGCCAACACCATGATTCCATACCGCAAGAAGCCGACGTTCATCCCGCCCGAACAGTGCCCGCAGGCCGGCCACGAGCGCATGGCCCTGCAGCAGCCCATTGCCAACTTCACCGCCGACGGCATCTTCGAGCCCGAGCCCGAGATGCTGCGGCGGATGAACGAGACCGGCGCGGTGTTCATGATGGGGCAGAACCCCAACCTGCCGGTGATGCCGGAGAAGCCGAAACTCCTCGACTTCTTCCACTACCGCTTCAATGACATCGCCTTCCGCCACCTGCTGCAGAGCGCGAAGCATGCGATGGACGCAGGCCACAACGAGACTGTCATCCTCGCCTGCCTGCTGCACGACATCTCCAACGGCGCCTTCCTGCGCACCGACCACGGCTACTGGGGCGCGCAGATGATCGCCCCCTACGTCAGCGAGGAGGTGGCCTGGGCCGTGCGCTACCACCAGGCGCTGCGCTACTTCCCGGACGAGTCCGTGGGCTACAAGTACCCCGACGCCTACAACAAGTTCTTCGGCCCGGACTTCAAGCCGCCGGAATACCTGGTCAAGGCGCACGAGGAAGCCCGCAACCACAAGTGGTACATGACCTCGCGCCTGATCACCATCTACGACATCTACTCCTTCGAAGAGGGCGTCGAGGTCGATCCCGAGATCTTCACCGACATCATCGGCCGACACTTCAAGGAACCCGAGGAAGGCCTGGGCTTCGACAACTCGCCCGTCGCGCACATGTGGCGGACGATGATCTGGCCCAACAACTTCCTCTGAAGAA
>CAYVZE010000097.1:0-4460 GCA_964455685.1 uncultured Steroidobacteraceae bacterium | reverse complement strand
CTGAGCGATGCGGTGTTCATCGGCACGGTCATCGACTCGCGCATCATCCGCCGCGGTGATTCGCGGGTGATGGCGCGCATCAAGTCGTGGCTGCGCATGCGCGTGGACCATCGCAGCGACGAGGCGGTCTTCACCATCAACGTGGAAGAACCCCTCAAGGGCGTCGGCGCTGCAACCGTGGACGTGGTCACCGCCACGGACAGCGCGGCCTGCGGCTTCGGCTTCCAGCGGAACCGCCGCTACGTGGTGTTCGCACAGGTCCAGCAGGGGAAGCTGTGGGTGTCCCTGTGCAGCAGCACCGCGCCCGAGGACCAGTTCTCCGATGCGGACCTTGCCCGCCTGCGCGCCATCCTCGATCGCTGAAATGATCGGGCCGCCTGCCGCGGCGGCCTCGCCCCTCCCCCGAAAGAGATAGGGGAAGCCCTCCCTCCAGACACCCCTCCTCCCCGCCTACCGGCGAATGGGCGCAGTCGCGTCCGGGCCCCAGGATTGCGTTCCACGAGCTGACAACTCATTGGCACTGGAAGCATCGAACAGGGAGAACCGGATGACCCGCAAGTCCCCACCGTCAACGACCTTTCCCCCACGCGCCGCCGTGCTGGCCCTGCTGGGCCTCGCGGCAGGCGCCCCCTTCCTGCTCACCGCCTGCGATGCGCAGTCGGCCCAGGCCGCCGCCACGCAGATCGTGGCCGCCCCCGAGGTGAGCGTCGCCGAGGTGCTCGAACGCGAGGTCACCAGCTGGCGCGAGTTCACCGGCCGCATCGAGGCGGTGGAACGCGTGGAGCTGCGGCCGCGCGTATCCGGCTACATCGAATCAGTAGCCTTCCGCGAGGGCGCGGAAGTGGCCAGGGGCGACGTGCTGTTCGTGATCGACCCGCGACCCTACGAGGCCGCGCTCAAGCGCGCACGCGCCGAGCTGGCACGTGCCGAGAGCGCGCTGCGCCAGGCGCAGGGCGAGCACGAGCGCGCGGAGAAGCTGCTGGCCCTGCGCGCGCTGTCCCAGGAGGAGTTCGACGCGCGCACCGCCGGCATCGAGAAGGCGCGCGCCGACGTGCAGGCCGCCCACGCGGCCGTCGACGCCGCCGAGCTGGACCTGTCGTTCACGCGCGTGCGCGCACCCATCGCCGGCGTGGTCAGCCGCGCCGAGGTCACCGCCGGCAACTTCGTCGCCGCCGGCCAGACGCTGTTGACGCGGCTGGTGTCCATCGACCCGGTGTACGTGCGCTTCGACGGCGACGAGGCCGCCTACCTGCAGCAGGCGCAGTACGCGCGCGAGAACGGCAACGCCCACGCCGGCGCCGGCCAGCCGGTATGGGTGGGTCTGGGCAACGAGCAGGGCTACCCGCACCAGGGCGAACTGGTGTTCACCGACAACGAGCTGGATGCGCAGACCGGCACCATCCGCGCCCGCGCCAGGCTCTCCAACCGCGAGCGGATCTTCACCCCCGGACTGTTCGCGCGCGTGAGGCTTGGCGAGGGCGCGACCCGCAGGGCCATCCTCATCGACGACCGCGCCGTGGGCACCGACCAGACGCGCCGCTTCGTGTACGTGGTCGGGGACGATGACAGCGTCGAGTACCGCCCGGTGGAGCTGGGCCCGTTGCACGAAGGCCTGCGCGTGGTGCGCGAGGGACTGGCGCCCGGCGAGCGCATCGTGGTGAACGGCCTGATGCGCATCCGCCCCGGCATCACCGTCTCGCCGCAGCTGGTGGCCATGCGCCTGCCCGCCGAGGAGGAGCAGCAACGCCTGCTGGCGGGCAACCGGCCATGAACATCTCCAGGTTCTTCATCGAACGGCCGGTGTTCTCGGCCGTGCTGTCGGGGTTCATCCTGATCGCCGGCCTGCTGTCGCTGCTGCGACTGCCGGTCAGCGAGTACCCGGAGGTGGTGCCGCCGTCCATCGTGGTCACCGCCTCCTACCCCGGCGCCAACCCGCAGGTGATCTCCGAGACCGTGGCCGCGCCGCTGGAGCAGGCCATCGTGGGCGTGGAGGACATGCTGTACATGTCCTCGCAGGCCACGCTCGACGGCAACCTGCAGCTCACCATCACCTTCGACATCGGCACCGACATCGACCGTGCGCAGGTGCAGGTGCAGAACCGCGTCTCCTCGGCGCTGCCGCGCCTGCCGGAGGAAGTGCGTGCGCTGGGGGTGTCGACCAGCAAGACCTCGCCCGACCTGATGATGGCGGTGAACCTGGTGTCCACCGACCCCGGCCACGACGCGCTGTACCTGCGCAACTACGCGCTGCTGCACGTGAAGGACGAGCTTGCGCGCCTGCCCGGCATGGGCAGCGTGGAGGTGTTCGGCTCGGGCGACTACGCCATGCGCGTGTGGCTCGACCCGGAGAAGCTGGCCGTGCGCGGGCTCACCACCGGCGACGTCATCGAAGCCATCCGCGAGCAGAACCTGCAGGTGGCGGCTGGCCAGATCGGCGCCCCGCCCTCGCCGGGCTCGGATTTCCAGATCGCGCTGGACACCATGGGCCGCCTGTCCACCGAGGAGCAGTTCCGCGACATCGTCATCAAGACCGGGCCTTACGGGGAAGTGCTGCGGCTGGGCGAAGTGGCGCGCGTGGAAATGGGCGCCAGCACCTATGCGCTGCGCGGCCGCGTCGACCGCGACGAGACGGTCACCATCCCCATCTTCCAGGCGCCCGGCTCCAACGCGCTGGAGCTGGCCGGCCTGGTGCGCGAGACCATGGACCGGCTGGCCGGCGATTTCCCGCCCGGCATGCGCTACCGGATCATCTACGACCCCACGGTGTTCGTTCGCCAGTCCATCGACAGCGTGATCCAGACGCTGCTGGAAGCCGTGGCGCTGGTGGTGCTGGTGGTCATCCTGTTCCTGCAGACCTGGCGTGCTTCCATCATCCCGCTGGCGGCCGTGCCGGTGTCGGTGATCGGCACCTTCGCGGTGCTGCATGCCCTGGGCTTCTCCATCAACACCCTGTCGCTGTTCGGCCTGGTGCTGGCGATCGGCATCGTGGTGGACGACGCCATCGTGGTGGTGGAGAACGTCGAGCGGCACATCGCCAATGGCCTGCTGCCCGTGGAGGCCACGAAGAAGGCCATGAGCGAGGTGAGCCGCCCCATCATCGCCATCACGCTGGTGCTGTGCGCGGTGTTCGTGCCGGTGGCCTTCGTCGAAGGCCTCACCGGCCAGTTCTACCGCCAGTTCGCGCTCACCATCGCCATCTCGACCGTGATCTCGGCATTCAATTCGCTGACGCTGTCCCCGGCGCTGGCCGCGCTGCTGCTGAAGCCGCACGGCACGAAGCCCGACCGGCTGTCGGTGCTGATGGAGCGCGCCTTTGGCGGGTTCTTCCGCCGCTTCAACCGCGGCTTCGACAGGGCCGGCAACCTGTACCAGCAGGCCGTGGGCAGCACCGTGCGTCGCCTGGGCATCGCCATGGTGGTGTACCTGGGGCTCTTGGGCCTGACTGCACTGGGACTGAACCGGCTGCCCGAGGGCTTCATCCCGGCGCAGGACAAGCTGTACCTGGTGTCGGTGATCCAGCTGCCGCCCGGTTCCTCCATCGACCGCACCGAGGAGGTCGTGCGCCGGGTGGCCGACATCGGGCTGGAAGAACCCGGCGTGGAAGGCGCGCTGCAGTTCGCGGGCATGTCGCCCAACAACTACAACACCAGCACCAACTCCGGCCTGGTGTTCTTCGCGCTGAAGTCCTTCGGCGACCGCGATGACGCGCAGCACTCGGCCAATGCCATCGCCGCCCGGCTCAACGCCCGGGTGGCGGACATCCAGGAAGCCTACATCGGCGTGTTCCCGCCGCCGCCGGTACAGGGGCTGGGCAGCATGGGCGGCTTCAAGCTGAACGTGCAGGACCGCGCCAGCCATGGCGCGGAGGCGCTGTACCAGGCCGTGCAGGAGGTCATCGCGAAGGCGTACCAGGAGCCGTCGCTGGCCGGCGTGTACTCCACCTACCAGGTCAACGTGCCGCAGGTGCGCGTGGAGGTGGATCGGGTCAAGGCCAAGCAGCAGGACGTACGCATCACCGACGTGTTCCAGACGCTGCAGGCGTACCTGGGCTCGGCCTACGTGAACGACTTCAACCGCTTCGGCCGCACCTGGCGGGTGATGGTGCAGGCGGACGCGCCGTTCCGTGACGACATCGATGACATCCTCGAGCTCAAGACGCGCAACGCGCGCGGCGAGATGGTGCCGCTGGGTTCGATGGTGACACTGGAGCGCAGCTTCGGCCCGGACTTCGTCGAACGCTTCAATGCCTACCGCTCGGCCGACATCACCGGCAATGCGGCGCCGGGCTACAGCTCCGGCCAGGCGCAACGCGCCATCGCGCGAATCCTCGAGGAGACCCTGCCCCAGGGCATGAGCTACGAGTGGACCGAGCTGGCCTACCAGCAGCAGGCTGCCAGCGGCACCGCGCTGCTGGTGTTCCCGCTGTGCGTGCTGTTCGTGTTCCTGGTGCTGGCCGCGCA
>CAYVZE010000096.1:0-7974 GCA_964455685.1 uncultured Steroidobacteraceae bacterium | reverse complement strand
AGCACGTTCGGATGCACCATGCCGCAGCCCAGCACCTCGATCCAGCCGGTGTTCTTGCACAGGCGGCAGCCCTTGCCGTTGCACTCCACGCAGGTGATGTCCACCTCGGCCGAAGGCTCGGTGAAGGGGAAGTACGAGGGGCGCAGGCGCATGGCCAGGTCGCGCTCGAAGAACGCCTCCATGAAGCCGTGCAGGATGGATTTCAGGTTGGCGAAGCTCACGTCCGTGTCCACCAGCAGCCCTTCCACCTGGTGGAACATGGGCGTGTGGGTGGCGTCGGAGTCCATGCGGTACACGCGGCCCGGCGCGATCACCGCCAGCGGCAGGCGCTTGCGCGCGGCATGCAGGGCGCGGATCTGCACCGGCGAGGTGTGCGTGCGCAGCAGCGCGCGCTCGCCGTTCACCTCGTGCTCCAGGTAGAAGGTGTCGTGCATGGCACGCGCCGGATGGTTGGCCGGCACGTTCAGCGCGGTGAAGTTGTGGAAGTCGTCCTCGATCTCCGGGCCCTGCGCCACCTCGAAGCCCACCTCGCGGAACAGGCTCTCGATTCGCAGGCGCGCACGGGTGACGGGATGCAGGCCACCGTTGACCTCGCCGCGTCCCGGCGCAGTGACATCCACGCGCCCGGCGGCAAGCCTGGCGGCCAGTGCCTCGGCCTCGAGCACCTTGCGGCGCTCCTCGATGGCCTGCTGCACGGCCTGCTTGGCCTCGTTGATGCGTGCTCCTGCCGCAGGACGCTCTTGCGCGGGCAGCTTGCCCAGCGCCTTGAGCTGTTCGGTCAGGATCCCCTTCTTGCCCAGCCACGCAACGCGTGCCTCATCCAGGCGCGCGAGGTCGGCGCTGGCGGCGATCTGCGCCAGCGCACGCGTGGTCAGGTCGGCGAGCGACTCCATGGCCAGCCCCCTCCTCTATGCCCTGGCGCCGCGGCGCTCAGGCAGCCTGGAGCTGGGACTTGGCCTGTTCGCAGATGGCGGCGAAGGACGCCGGCTCGTGCACAGCCAGCTCGGCGAGGATCTTGCGATCCACCTCGATGCCGGCCTTGGTCAGCCCGTTGATCAGGCGGCTGTACGACAGGCCGTGCTCGCGGGCCGCGGCGTTGATGCGCGCGATCCACAGGGCGCGGAAGTCGCGCTTCTTCTGGCGGCGGTCACGGTAGGCATACTGGCCGGCCTTGATGACCGCCTGCTTGGCAGCGCGGAAAACCTTGCGGCGGGCGTTGTAGTAGCCCTTGGCCTTGGCCAGGATCTTCTTGTGACGGCGTCCGGCGATGACGCCACGCTTGACTCGTGCCATGTTCGATTACCTCGTGAGTGGTGGCGCTTAGCTGTTCGGCAGGAGCTGGATGCAGCGGCCCACATCGCTCTTGTGAACGAGGCTGGACCCGCCCGAACGCAGCTGGCGCTTGGTCTTGCGAGGCTTGTGGCCGAGGTTGTGCCGGCGACCGGCGGAATAGGCCTTGTAACCCTTGGCGGTCTTGCGCAGACGCTTCGCAGCCGCCCGGTTCGTCTTCAACTTGGGCATGACGTTCAACTCCAGTTTTCTAGCTTCCTTTCGCAAGGCACGCAGCACCATTGCCGCGGCCCGCTCGGGGCGGACCCCGTCGCATCAACGACGCTTCGAGGTCACTTCTTTCTCGGCGAAAACACCATCACCATCTGCCGCCCTTCCATCTGCGGGTTCTGCTCGACCACCGCGATTTCCGCGAGGTCGGCCTGCACCCGCTGCAGGAGCTTGCGACCGATTTCCTGGTGCGCCATTTCACGGCCGCGGAAACGCAGGGTCACCTTGGCCTTGTCACCCTCGGTCAGGAATCGTTGCAGGTTACGCAGCTTGACCTGGTAATCCGCCTCTTCCGTACCGGGACGGAACTTCACTTCCTTGACCTGGATCTGCTTCTGCTTGCGCTTGGCAGAGTGGGCTTTCTTGTTCTGTTCGAACAGGTACTTGCCGAAGTCCATCACCCGCACGACCGGAGGGTCAGCCGTGGGTGAAACCTCCACCAGATCCAGTTGAGCATCGTAGGCGAGTTGCAGCGCCTGGGCTCGCGACATCACACCCGCCTGTTCCCCGTCCGCGCCGATCACCCGCAACTGCGGGGCCATGATCTCTTCGTTGCGACGGACGCGCTTGACTGATATGGCTATAAATCAACCCTCCAAAGTTGTGCGCCCGCGGGTCGCGACCTCGACGCCGAGACGTTCGGCAAACGTCGAAACGGCCATCGTGCCCAGGTCCTTGCCGCTGCGGGTACGCACGGAAACCATGTTGGCTGCAATTTCCTTGTCACCGGCTACCAGCAGGTACGGGACGCGTTGCAGCGTATGCTCGCGGATCTTAAAGCCGACCTTCTCGTTCCGCAAGTCGGAGATGACCCGAAATCCCTGATTTGAAAGGGATTCCACAACCGACTCCACGTAGGCGTTCTGCTTTTCGGTGATCGGCATCACCACCGCCTGCACCGGCGTGAGCCAGGCGGGCAGCCGGCCGGCGTGGTGCTCGAGCAGGATGGCGAAGAAACGCTCCAGCGAACCGAAGATGGCGCGGTGCAGCATGACCGGGGTCTGCTTCTGGCCGTGCTCGTCCACGTAGGTGGCGCCCAGGCGGCCCGGCAGGTTCAGGTCCACCTGCAGCGTGCCGCACTGCCAGTCGCGACCGATGGCGTCGCGCAGCACGAACTCCAGCTTCGGGCCGTAGAAGGCGCCCTCGCCCGGGTTGTACTGGTATTCGATGCCGGCGGCAGCCGCTGCCGCCTTCAGGGCCTGCTCGGCCTTGTCCCACACCGCGTCGTCGCCCACGCGCTTCTCGGGGCGGTCGGCGAACTTCACCTTCACGTCGTCGAAGCCGAAGTCCCGGTACACCGACAGCAGCAGCTGGATGATGCGCACCGATTCCTCGGTGATCTGCTCCGGGGTGATGAAGACGTGGGCGTCATCCTGGGTGAAGCCGCGCACGCGCATCAGGCCATGCAGCGCGCCGGAGGGCTCGTAGCGGTGCACCTTGCCGAACTCGGCGAAGCGCAGCGGCAGCTCGCGGTAGCTGCGGATGCCCTGCTTGAAGATCTGGATGTGGCCCGGGCAGTTCATGGGCTTGATCGCGTACAGCCGCTCATCCGGCGTGCGCGTCAGGAACATGTTCTCGCCGAACTTCTCCAGGTGGCCGGACTGCTGCCACAGGACCGAGTCCATGATCTCCGGCGCATTCACTTCCTGGAAGCCGGCCTTCTCCTGCGCCTGGCGCATGTAGGCGATCAGCCGCTGGAAGATGCCCCAGCCCTTCGGGTGCCAGAACACCGCGCCAGGGGCCTCCTCCTGCATGTGGAACAGGTCCAGCTCCTTGCCGATGCGGCGGTGGTCGCGCTTCTCGGCCTCCTCCAGGCGCGTCAGGTAGGCCTTGAGGTCGGTCTCGTTCAGCCACGCGGTGCCGTAGATGCGCTGGAGCATCTCGTTCCGGTGGTCGCCGCGCCAGTAGGCGCCGGCCACCTTCATCAGCTTGAAGGCGCGCAGCTTGCCGGTGGAAGGCACGTGCGGGCCGCGGCACAGGTCTTCCCAGTTGCCTTGGCCGTAGATGCTGATGACCTCCCCTTCGGGGATGGAGCCGATGATCTCGGCCTTGTAGTGCTCGCCCAGCGACTTGAAGTGCGCCACGGCCTCATCGCGCGGCATTTCGCGCCGGTGCACCGGCAGGTCGGCCTTGGCCAGCTCGCGCATGCGCTGCTCGATGGCCACCAGGTCCTCGGGCGTGAACGGGCGCGAGTAGGAGAAGTCGTAGTAGAAGCCGTCCTCGATCACCGGGCCGATGGTCACCTGCGCCTCGGGGAACAGCTCCTTGACGGCCTGTCCCAGCAGGTGCGCGGTGGAGTGGCGGATGATCTCCAGCGCGTCCGGGTCCTTGTCGGTGACGATGGCCAGCGAGGCGTCCTCGCTGATGCGGTGGGAGGTGTCCACCAGCTTGCCATTGACGCGGCCGGCCAGCGCCGCACGCGCCAGCCCGGCGCCGATGCTGGCGGCGACTTCAGCCACGGTGACGGGCTGGTCGAATTTTCTCTGGCTGCCGTCGGGCAGCGTGATGACAGGCATTGGGGGTCAGGTGGCTCGCAAAACGGCCCGCGATTGTAACCGAGCGCCCGCCTGACGGAGAGCGCCGGCCGGCGATCCGCCCGGCAGGCGCCTGCCCGGCGCCTCAGTGCACGCCATGCATGCCCCGGCGCAGCCAGGGCGAGGCCAGGAGCAGCAGCACGCCGCTGCCGATGCCCAGCCACATCAGGAACTCGTACAGGCTGGTGTAGGTCGCCAGCATGGCCAGCGGGCCCATGGTCTCGTCGCCGGTGTCGATGGCGGCCAGCTTGCCGATGCGCGTGGCCACGGTCTCCGACAGCGCCGTGGCCAGGAACCAGGTGCCCATGGACACCCCCACCACCCGGCCGATGGACAGCTTGGTCACCGCCGACAGGCCCACCGGCGACAGGCACAGCTCCCCGGTGGTGTGCAGCAGGTAGGCCAGTACCAGCCAGATCGCCGCCACCTTGCCGGCCTCGTCGGCGAACTGCGCGCCCAGCACCAGCGCACCGAAGCCCAGGCCCGCCTGGATGATGCCCAGCGCGAACTTCACCGGCGTGGAGGGTTCGCGGCCGCGCCGGCCCAGCGCCACCCACAGCATGGCGAACGGGATGGCCAGCAGCATGATGAAGAACGCATTCAGCGAGCCGAACTGCGAGGCGCGGACCTCCACCTCGCCGATGGTGCGGTCGAGCACGCGGTCGGCGTACAGCGTCATCGAGCCGGCCGACTGCTCGAACAGCGCCCAGAACACGATGGTGGACAAGATCAGCACCATCAGCACCACGGTGCGGGAATACTCCGGGCTGTTGTGTCGCCGGAAACCGTACACGATGAACACCACCAGGCCGGCCAGCATCAGTCCCAGCCAGGCGTCATTGCCGAAGAAGGCCCAGATGAGCCCCGGCACGATGGCCACCGCGGCCAGCACCCAGGCCACCGTGTCATTCGCCCTGCCTTCGCCGTCGCGGTACATCATCGCGTACAGGATCAGGCCCACCACGGCCACGATCAGCAGGCTGTTCTGCGTCAGGTGCACCACAGGCTCGTGCTGGATCACCATCCACACGATGGCCAGCGACAGGATGGAGCCGGCGTACACGGCCAGCTCCTTGCTCAGCAGGCCGCCCAGCACGCGCTGCCGGAGCACCGCGGGATCGGCCGGCTCGGCATGGCCCTTGAGCAGCGGCTGGCCCTTGATGAAGGTGACCAGGCCGATCAGCATGCCGATGCCGGCGGCGCCGAAGCCGTAGCTCCAGCCATAGGTCTCGCCCAGCCAGCCGCACAGCAGCGTGGCGATGAACGAGCCGATGTTGATGCCCATGTAGAAGATCGTGAAGCCGGCGTCGCGGCGCGAGTCCCCTTCCGGGTAGAGCCGGCCGACGATGGTGGAGATGTTGGGCTTGAGGAACCCCACGCCCACGGTGATCAGCGCCAGCGCGAAGAAGAACACCTTCAGCGCCACCACGTCCTGTACCACGACGTTCTCCGTGAGCAGCGTGCCGGCCGCCAGCACGGTGCCGTCGTTCAGTGTCACCGCCTCGGCCAGCGTGGTGCCGGCCGCGTAGCTCGCCGCCTGCATGCCCTCGTAGGCCATGGTGGCGTGGCCCAGCGTCAGCAGGATGCCGCCGAACACCACCGCCTTGCGCATGCCCAGGTAGCGGTCGGCCAGCAGGCCGCCGATCAGCGGCAGTGCATACACCAGGCCGGCATAGGCGCCGAGCACGTCGTAGCCCGCTGCGTCGGTGAACAGGTGGTACTTGGTGAGGTACAGCAGCAGCAGGTACTTCATCCCGTAGAAGGAGAAGCGCTCCCACAGCTCGGTGGCGAAGCAGACGTAGAGGCCCTTCGGATGCCCGAACAGGGTGTCATCGGCGCCCTGCTCCTGCGCCACGGCGGTGGGAGTGGAACTCATGGGTGCCCGGACCTGTGTTGCCCCGCGGAAAGACTTCGGGCAGATGTACCGGAGGGGGGCGTCGCCGTCAAACGGCGCTGCGGGAAGGAGTTGGTAGTCGCGAGTGGGATCGAACCACCGACCACCTCCATGTCAAGGAGGTGCTCTACCACTGAGCTACGCGACTACTGCCGGGCCTGTGCCCCTTTGCAGGGGGGCGAAAAGATACCGGGGGCGATTGTACCCTGCAAGGGCTGGCGGTGGATTACCCGCCCGAGCGGGTTCCGGGTGGCGTCCCGGGCAGCTACGGGCTTGTCGTGGCCCGGGTGCCCGCCCGCAGGTGTCAGGCCAGTTCCAGCAGCCGTGCCTTCAGCTCGTTGATGGCGTCGCGGCAGGCCGCCGCCTCCTCGAACTCCAGCTCGCGGGCGTGCTTGAGCATGGCGGCCTCCAGCCGCTTGATCTCGCGCGCGATCTGCCCGGGCGTGGCCGCCGGCCCCAGGCCCGGGCCGACGCTGCCCTTCCCCTTGCCCTTGCCGCTGCCCCGGGGCGTGCCACGCGGGCCGGCGGCACGTGCTTCAGGCGCCTCGCGCGCGCCCTCCATCACGTCGGTGATGGCCTTGCGGATGCCGCGCGGCGTGATGCCGTGCTCGCGGTTGTACGCCAGCTGCTTCTCGCGGCGGCGCTGCGTCTCGGCCAGCGCGCGCTGCATCGAGCCGGTCATGGTGTCGGCGTACAGGATGGCGCGGCCGTTGATGTTGCGCGCGGCGCGGCCGATGGTCTGGATCAGCGAGCCTTCCGAGCGCAGGAAGCCTTCCTTGTCGGCGTCGAGGATGGCCACCAGCGACACCTCGGGCATGTCCAGGCCCTCGCGCAGCAGGTTGATGCCGACGATGCAGTCGAACTTGCCCAGGCGCAGGTCGCGGATGATCTCCATGCGCTCCACGGTGTCGATGTCGGCGTGCAGGTAGCGCACGCCCACGCCATGCTCCTGCAGGTACTCGGCCAGGTCCTCGGCCATGCGCTTGGTCAGCGTGGTCACCAGCGCGCGCTCGCCGCGCGCCTTGCAGGCATTGATCTCCGACAGCACGTCGTCCACCTGCGTGCGCACCGGGCGGATCTCCACCTCCGGGTCGACCAGGCCGGTGGGGCGCACCACCTGCTCGACCACCTGGCCGGCCTTCTTCGCCTCGTAGGGACCGGGCGTGGCCGAGACGAAGATCATCTGCGGCGCGATGGCCTCCCACTCCTCGAACTTCAGCGGGCGGTTGTCCAGCGCCGAGGGCAGGCGGAAGCCGTACTCCACCAGCGTCTCCTTGCGCGAGCGGTCGCCGCGGTACATGGCGCCCAGCTGCGGGATGGTCTGGTGGCTCTCGTCCACCACCAGCAGCGCATCCGGCGGCAGGTAGTCGTAGAGGCACGGTGGCGGCTCGCCGGGCTGGCGGCCCGACAGGTAGCGCGAGTAGTTCTCGATGCCCTGGCAGTAGCCCACCTCCTGGATCATCTCCAGGTCGAAGGTGGTGCGCTGCTGCAGGCGCTGCGCCTCGACCAGCTTGTTGGCGTCGTAGAGCTCCTTGAGGCGGATGCGCAGGTCCTCGCGGATCTGGTCCAGTGCGGTGACCAGCCGGTCGCGCGGCGTCACGTAGTGCGTGCCCGGGTACACCGTGTAGCGCGGGATCTTCCCGCGCGACTCGCCGGTCAGCGGATCAAAGCGCGTGAGCTGCTCGATCACGTCGTCGAACAGCTCCACGCGGATGGCATCGCGCTCGGACTCGGCCGGGAAGATGTCGATCACGTCGCCGCGCACGCGGTAGGTGCCCTGGGTGAAGTCCACGTCGTTGCGCACGTACTGCATTTCGGCCAGGCGGCGCAGCAGCGCGCGCTGGTCGAGCCGGTCGCCGCGCTTGAGGTGCAGCACCATCTGCAGGTAGGCGGCCGGGTCACCCAGGCCGTAGATCGAGGACACCGTGGCGACGATGATGGTGTCGCGCCGCTCCAGCAGCGCCTTGGTGGCCGACAGGCGCATCT
>CAYVZE010000095.1:0-8461 GCA_964455685.1 uncultured Steroidobacteraceae bacterium | reverse complement strand
AACCGCGTCTACAGCTTCGCCGAGAACGACATCGAGCTGATGCGCCGCCGCCGCGAGACGCAGTGGGCGGCACGCATCAGCGCGGCGCTGGACGAGGGGCGCTTCGAGCTGTTCCGCATGCCCATCAAGCCGCTGCAGCGGGAAGAGCCCGGCGAGCACTACGAGATCCTGGTGCGCATGCGCGACGAGGCCGGCAAGATCGTCTCGCCGGAGCACTTCATCGCCGCCGCCGAGCGCTACAACATCACCCCCGCCATCGACCGCTGGGTGATCGAGAACACGCTTCGCTGGCTGGTGTCCAACGCCGACGAGCGCGACAAGCTGCTGATGTGCGCCATCAACCTCTCCGGCCAGAGCCTGGGCGATGACAAGTTCCTGCCCTTCGTGATCGAGCAGTTCGCCCGGATCGACGTCGACGTGGCCTCGAGGATCTGCTTCGAGATCACCGAGACCTCGGCGGTGGCCAGCTTCTCGCAGGCCAACCGTTTCATCCGCGCGCTGAAGGACCTGGGTTGCAAGTTCTCGCTGGACGACTTCGGCACCGGCCTGTCTTCGTTCAACTACCTCAAGCAGTTCCCCGTTGATTACCTGAAGATCGACGGCAGCTTCGTGCGCGGCATGCTGGACGACAACATCGACCGCGCCATGGTGGCCTCGATCACCGAGATCGGGCACCTCACCGGCAAGCAGGTGATCGCCGAGTTCGCCGAGAACGAGGCCATCATCCGCACGCTGACCACGCTGGGCGTGGACTACGCGCAGGGTTACGGCATCGCCCAGCCGAGCCGGCTGGCAGGCAGCTAGCCGGCGTTCCGGTGGAAACGGGCCGGCCGGGCCTGGCCCGCCGCCGCGTCAAAGCGGCTGGAATCGCAGCGACAGGTCGGCGGCCGTGACATGCTTGGTCAGGGAGCCCACCGACACATAGTCCACGCCGGTTTCCGCCACCGAACGGATGGTATCGAGGGTGATGCCCCCGGAAACCTCCAGCCGGGTGCCCGTGCCCGAGGCATTGCGCTCGGACACCGCGGTGCGCATGTCGGCGTGGGTGAACTCGTCCAGCATGATCACCTCGGGCCCGGCCGCCAGCGCGGTGCGGAATTCATCGAGGTTCTCCACTTCGACCTCCACCGGCACGCCCGGGCTCAGCCGGCGCGCGGCTTGCACTGCCTGGGCGATGCCGCCGGCGGCGATGATGTGGTTCTCCTTGATGAGCACCATGTCGTGGAGGCCGAGGCGGTGGTTCGAGCCGCCGCCGCAGCGCACGGCGTATTTCTGCGCCAGGCGCATTCCCGGGATGGTCTTGCGGGTGTCCAGGATCTGGCAGCCGGTGCCGGCGACGGCCGCCACGTAGCGGCGCGTGACCGTGGCAGTGCCCGACAGGGTCTGCAGGAAGTTCAGCGCGCAGCGTTCGCCGGTGAGGATGGGGCGGGCCGGCCCCTCGATCTCGCACAGCACTTCGCCGGCGGCCGGCTCCTCGCCGTCGCGCAGGCGCCAGTGCACTTGCACCGATGGGTCGAGCTGGCGGAAGGCCTCGTCCACCCAGGCCGTGCCACACAGCACGATGGGTTCGCGGGTAACCAGGGTGGCGCGGGCGCGCTGGGCAGCGGGAACGAGCGCGGCGGTGACATCGCCGGACCCGATGTCCTCGGCCAGGGCGCGGGCCACTTCACTTGCGATGTCGGGGTTCAAGGCGGTTTGAAGAATAGGGCCCCAACCCCCATAATTCAACGATGAAACGCGCACTGGCCCTGGCCTGCCTTCTGATGGCCTGCAGCGGATTCCTGCACGGTTGCGCCACCGCGATCATCGGCGGCGGCGGCAAGGCCAACGACAAGAGCCAGTGCAGCGAGCGCGACGCGCGCAACGGCCGGTGCCTCACCCTCACACAGGAATCTTTCTAGCTATGGACGTCATCGAACGCATCAAGCAGCACATCGCGGCCGAGCCCGTGGTGCTGTTCATGAAGGGAACGCCCGACTTCCCGCAGTGCGGCTTCTCGGCGCAGGCGGTGGCCATCCTCCGGCACGTGGGCGCCAGGTTCCACGCCGTGAACGTGTTCGAGGACCTGGAACTGCGCGACGAGCTGAAGAAGTTCTCCAGCTGGCCGACGTATCCCCAGCTCTACGTGAAGGGCGAGCTGATCGGCGGATGTGATATCGCCATGCAGATGCTGCAGAGCGGGGAGCTGCAGAAGCTGATCGAAGAGGCAGGCGCGAAGGCCGCCTGATCCCGGCCGTCCGCGGCCGGGACCGAAGCAGGAGCGCGGGGTTCCGGGCGCGACGCGAAGCCCTGCGCCGCGACCGCGTCCTGCCGATGCCGCGCATGTTCCCCCCGCCCGGCCTGCCTGCGGCAAGGCCGGGGATGGGCGGCTCAGTCCTCGCCGATCAGGTCGAGCGGCGCGGGAGCCCCGTCCTTCCACCCCAGCGCGCGTGCCTTCTCCTCCGCCCGCGCGAAATGCTCGTGCAGCAGGTTGTTGATGTAGCAGAACAGGTCCGCCGTCTTCTCGGCGTCGTACCGCGCCGAGTGCGCCTCGCGGCCGTCCCACTCGATGCCGGCCAGCTGCACGGCGCGGGCCAGCACCGTCTGGCCCAGCGCGGCGCCGGCCAGGGTGGCGGTGTCGAAGCAGGAGAAGGGGTGGAAGGGGTTGCGCTTGATGCCGGTGCGCTCCACCGCCGCGTTCAGGAAGGCGAGGTCGAAGGCGGCGTTATGCCCGACCAGGATGGCCCGGCGGCAGCCGTGTGAGCGGATGGCGGTACGGATCTCGCGGAACAGGCGCTGCAGGGCGTCGGCTTCGTCGATGGCCGGCCGCAGCGGGTGCCAGGGGTCGATGCCGGTGACTTCCAGCGATGCGGGCTCCAGGCGCGAGCCCTCGAAGGGCTTCACGTGGTAGGCGTGGGTCTGGCCGCGGCGCACGCGGCCATCGGGGCCGATCTCCACGATCACGGCGGCGATCTCCAGCAGCGCATCGGTCTGGGGCTTGAAGCCGCCGGTCTCCACGTCCACCACCACGGGCAGGAAACCGCGGAAGCGTCGTGCGGTCAGGTCGGAAACTGTGGACATCAGTCGTTCTTCACCATGCGCCAGCCGATGCGCTCGCCGGCCCGCAGGGGCACGATCACCGTGTCGGCATAGGGATAATGCGGGGGCACGGCCCATTCCGTGCGTTCCAGGGTCACCGTGCCCTCGTTCAGCGGCAGGCCGTAGAAGCGCGGCCCGAACTCGCTGGCAAAGGCTTCCAGGCGGTGCAGGGCACCGGCCTGGTCGAAGGCCTCGGCGTACAGTTCCAGCGCCAGGGGCGCGGAGAAGATGCCGGCGCAGCCGCAGGCCGCCTCCTTGGCACCGCGCGCATGCGGCGCACTGTCGGTGCCGAGGAAGAAGCGCGGGTCGCCGCCGGCCACGGCCTCCAGCAGCGCCACGCGGTCGCGTTCGCGCTTGAGCACCGGCAGGCAGTAGTGGTGCGGCCTGATCCCGCCCTGGAACAGGTCGTTGCGGTTCATCAGCAGGTGCTGGGGCGTGATGGTGGCGCCGACGCCTTCGGCCTGCGACTTGACGAACTCCACCGCCGCGGCGGTGGTGACATGCTCGAACACGATGCGCAGCCGCGGCAGGCGCGCGCGCAGCGGGGCGAGCACCTCGTCGATGAAGCGCGCCTCACGCTCGAACACGTCCACTTCGCGCCGCGTGACTTCACCGTGCACCAGCAGCGGCAGGCCCTGGTCAGCCATGGCCTCCAGCACCGCATCGACGCGGCGGATGTCGGTGACGCCGGATTGCGAATTGGTGGTGGCGCCGGCCGGATAGAGCTTGCAGGCGAAGACATGCCCGCTGGCGCGCGCACGGGCGATCTCGGCCGGGTCGGTGCGGTCGGTGAGGTACAGCGTCATCAGGGGCGAAAACCGCTGTCCGGGGGGCAGGGCGGCCAGGATGCGCTCCCGGTAGGCCAGCGCCGCCTCCGTGGTGGTGACCGGTGGCACCAGGTTCGGCATCACGATGGCGCGGTGGAACTGCCTGGCGGAATGAGGCAGAACGGAGGCCAGCTGCGCGCCATCGCGCAGGTGGAGGTGCCAATCATCAGGGGTGCGGAAACTCAGGCGGTCCATAACAATTGCTGCCGCTGGCGAGGGTCGTCGTGCACCCTCTGCGGCGGGCGAAAATGGGGCATTTGGCGAAGGGGGTTTGCTTGACCGAACAAGGCTAAAGCCGGATGATCGCGCGCGTCCAAAAAGGGGCCGCTGGGCGATCGTAGCACAGCGTCGCTATTGACTTTTTTCCCTGTTTAAGGGGCGCCTTGAAGGCAGGACCTAATGACCGACGTCCAGAACATCCAGGACCAGGATCCCGAAGAAACCCGCGAATGGCTCGAGTCGATCGATTCGGTGATCCGGACCGGTGGCGGTGAGCGCGCCCACTACCTGCTCCAGCGCGTGCTGGAGCACGCCCGCAATGCCGGCGCCCCGCTGCCGCTGAGGCCGAACACGCCTTATGTGAACACCATCCCGCCGGAGCGCGAGCCTCCGTACCCGGGCAACCGCGAACTGGAGCGGCGCCTGGAGGCCTACATGCGCTGGAACGCGGTGGCCATGGTGCAGCAGGCCAACAAGCACTCCAGCGAGTACGGCGGCCACCTGGCCAGCTATGCCTCCTCGGCCACGCTGTACGAGGTGGGCTTCAACCATTTCTGGCGCGCTGCCTCCGACAAGCACCCGGGCGACCTGGTGTTCATCCAGGGCCACAGCTCGCCGGGCATCTACGCGCGCGCCTTCCTGGAAGGCCGCCTGACCGAGGCCCAGCTGGCGCGCTTTCGCCAGGAAGTGGGCGGCGGCGGACTGTCCTCCTACCCGCATCCGTGGCTGATGCCGGACTTCTGGCAGTTCCCCACGGTGTCGATGGGCCTGGGCCCGCTGATGGCCATCTACCAGGCGCGCTTCATCCGTTACATGGAGAACCGCGGCCTGGCCCCGCCCTCCGACCGCAAGGTCTGGTGCTTCTGCGGCGACGGCGAGATGGACGAGCCGGAGTCGATGGGCGCGCTGTCGATGCCGGTGCGCGAGGGCCTGGACAACCTGGTGTTCGTGGTGAACTGCAACCTGCAGCGCCTGGACGGCCCGGTGCGCGGCAACGGCAAGATCGTGCAGGAGCTGGAGTCCGCCTTCCTGGGCGCTGGCTGGAACGTGATCAAGGTGCTGTGGGGCCGCCGCTGGGATCCGCTGTTCGCCCAGGACCGCAACGGCGTGCTGCGCCACCTGATGGAGATCACCGTCGACGGCGAGTACCAGAACTACAAGGCCAAGGGCGGCGCGTACACGCGCGAGCACTTCTTCGGCAAGCACCCCGAGGCTGCGAAGCTGGTCGAGAACATGTCCGACGAGGACATCTGGCGCCTCAAGCGCGGCGGCCATGACGCCTACAAGGTGTACGCGGCCTATGCCGCGGCCATGGCGCACAAGGGCCAGCCCACCGTCATCCTCGCGCACACGGTCAAGGGCTTCGGCCTGGGCAAGGCGGCCGAGGGCCAGATGGTCGCGCACCAGCAGAAGAAGATGGACGCGGAGTCGCTGGCGGCCTTCCGTGCCAACCTCGGCATCCCGCTGAAGGACGAGGACATCCAGAACTTCAACTTCGCGAAGCCGGCCGAGGACAGCGAGGAGATCAAGTACCTCAAGGCCCGCCGCGAGGCGCTGGGCGGCTACCTGCCCCGGCGCGTGAACAACGCGAAGCCGCTGGAGGTGCCGCCGCTGGAGGCCTTCAAGCCGGTGCTGGAAGGCAGCGGCGACCGCGAGATCTCCACCACCATGGCCTTCGTGCGCATCCTGACCGCGCTGCTGAAGGACAAGAACATCGGCAAGAACATCGTGCCCATCGTCCCGGACGAG
Source organism: uncultured Steroidobacteraceae bacterium (assembly GCA_964455685.1). Classification (GTDB taxonomy): domain Bacteria; phylum Pseudomonadota; class Gammaproteobacteria; order Steroidobacterales; family Steroidobacteraceae; genus ZC4RG30. The sequence continues at coordinate 2,588 of CAYVZE010000095.1, read as the reverse complement.
GCACGCACCTTCGGCATGGAGGGCCTGTTCCGCCAGATCGGCATCTACTCGGCGGTGGGCCAGCTGTACACGCCGCAGGATGCCGACCAGCTGATGTCGTACAAGGAGGATCGCAAGGGCCAGATGCTCGAGGAGGGCATCAACGAGGCCGGTGCGATCTGCTCGTGGATCGCGGCCGGCACGGCCTATGCGAACCACGGCCAGTACATGGTGCCGTTCTACATCTACTACTCGATGTTCGGCTTCCAGCGCGTGGGCGACTTCGTGTGGGCCGCCGGCGACATCCAGGCGCGCGGCTTCCTGCTCGGCGCCACCGCCGGCCGCACCACGCTGGCCGGCGAGGGCCTGCAGCACCAGGACGGCCACAGCCAGCTGCTGGCGACCACCATCCCGAGCTGCCGTGCCTATGACCCGGCCTATGCCTACGAGCTGGCCGTGATCATCCACGACGGCATGAAGAAGATGTACGTGGAGAACGAGAACGTCTTCTACTACCTGTCGGTGATGAACGAGAACTACGTCCAGCCGCCGATGCCGCAGGGCGTGGAGGAGGGCATCCTCAAGGGCGCCTACCTGCTGCAGAAGGGCGGCAAGGGCAAGCTCAAGGCCACGCTGATGGGCTCGGGCACCATCCTGCGCGAGGTGCTGGCCGCGGCCGGGATCCTGCAGGAGGACTACGGCGTGGCCTCCGACGTGTACTCGGTGACCAGCTTCAGCGAGCTGCGCCGCGAGGCGCTGCTGGTGGAGCGCGAGAACCTGCTGAACCCGGAGAAGAAGCCGGGCGTGCCTTACGTGCAGAAGCTGTTCGGCGGCCTGCAGTCGGCGGTGGTCGCGGCCACCGACAACATGCGCACCGTGCCGGACCAGATCCGCCAGTGGGTGGGCGGCCGCTACGTGACGCTGGGCACCGATGGCTTCGGCCGCAGCGATGGCCGCGCCGCGCTGCGCCACCACTTCGAGGTCGACCGCCGCTACATCGTGCTGGCCACGCTCAAGGCGCTGGCCGACGAGGGCGAGCTGGACCGCAAGGTGGTCGCCGCCGCGGCGAAGAAGCTCGGCGTCGACCCGGCCAAGGCCAACCCGCTGAACTCGTAAGGAAGGCCCGCTGATGTCGCAGAACATTGAAGTGCGCGTGCCGGACCTCGGCAATTTCTCCGAGGTCGCGGTCATCGATGTGCTGGTCAAGGCGGGCGAGCGTGTCGAGGTCGACACGCCGCTGATCACGCTGGAAACCGAGAAGGCCACCATGGACGTGCCGTCGACCGCCGCCGGCGTGGTCGAGGCCGTGCACGTGCAGGTGGGCGGCAAGGTGTCCGAAGGGTCGCTGGTGGTGACGCTGCGCGGCGAGGGCGCCGCGGCGGCTGCCGAGGCTGCGCCCGCGGCCGCTGCCGCGCCGGCACCGGCTGCCGCCCCGGCGGCTGCGCCGGCCGCCGCTGCGCCCGCGCGCATCGACGTGGTGGTGCCGGACCTGGGCAACTTCTCCGACGTCGCCGTCATCGACGTGATGGTCAAGAAGGGCGACAAGGTCGAGATCGACACGCCGCTGGCCACGCTCGAGACCGAGAAGGCCACCATGGACGTGCCGTCCACGGCCGCCGGCGTGGTCGAGGAAGTGCACATCCAGAAGGGCGGCAAGGTGTCCGCCGGCTCGCTGGTGATCACGGTGACGGGCACGGCCGCTGCCGCGGCGCCTGCTGCACCGTCCCCGGCCGCCGCGCCTGCGCCGGCCGCCCCGGCGCCTGCGAAGGCCGCGGTGCCCGCTGCCGCGCCGGCCGCGGCCAGGCCCGCTGCGCTGCCGCCCGTGAACGAGGCCGGCTTCAGCACCGCCCATGCCAGCCCGTCCGTGCGCAAGCTGGCGCGCGAGCTGGGCGTGGACCTCTCGCGCGTGAAGGGCAGCGGCCAGCGCGGCCGCATCACGCACGAGGACGTGAAGGCCTGGGTCAAGGCCGCCCTGGCCGGCGGCCTGGCGGCCGCGCCGCAGGGCGCGGCGCTGCCGCAGGTCCCGAAGGTCGATTTCGCCAAGTTCGGCGAGATCGAGGTCAAGCCCCTGGGCCGCATCCAGAAGATCTCCGGCCCGCGCCTGCATGCCTCGTGGGTGAACATCCCGCATGTCACCCAGTACGAGGAAGCCGACGTCACCGAGCTGGAGGCCGAGCGCGCCAAGCTCAAGGACCGCGCCGCCGCCGCCGGCGTGAAGATCACGCCGCTGGCCTTCATCGTGCGCGCCGTGGTGCTGGCGCTGAAGGAATACCCGACCTTCAACGCCTCGCTCGACGGCGAGACCGTGGTGCTGAAGAAGTACTTCCACATCGGCTTTGCCGCCGACACGCCCAATGGCCTGCTGGTGCCGGTGATCCATGACGCCGACAAGCTGGACCTGTTCGGCATCGCCAAGGCGCTGGGCGACCTGTCCGACCGCGCCCGCAAGGGCACGCTCAAGGGCAGCGAGATGCAGGGCGGCACCTTCACCATCTCGAGCCTGGGCGGCATCGGCGGCACGGCGTTCACGCCCATCATCAATGCACCCGAGGTGGCGATCCTCGGTGTGTCGCGCACGCAGGTGAAGCCGGTGTGGGATGCAAAGGAAA
>CAYVZE010000094.1:0-8521 GCA_964455685.1 uncultured Steroidobacteraceae bacterium | reverse complement strand
CGTTCCCAGGGGTAAACGGGCATTCAGCCCAGATTGACCTCCCTCGTTCCTCCGGGACCGGTGCGAGACTGGCCCTTGCGCATGGAAGCCGGGCAGGTGGGCAGGGATGGGATTCGCGCGGGTGCTGAGTCGGGGGCAGGCGGGGCTGGATGCGCCGCTGGTGGCGGTGGAGGTGCACCTGGGCAGCGGCTTGCCGACCTTCTCCATCGTGGGCCTGCCGGCGGCGGCAGTGAAGGAGAGCCGCGAGCGCGTGCGGGCGGCACTGGCCACCTGCGGGTTCGAGTTGCCGGCAGGGCGCATCACGGTCAACCTCGCGCCGGCGGATCTGCCGAAGGAGGGCGGGCGATATGACCTGCCGGTGGCCATCGGGATCCTGCTGGCGTCGGGACAGGTGGATGCCGGTTTCGATCCGGTGCGCACCGAGTTCTATGGCGAGCTGGCGCTGACCGGCGAGCTCAAGCCGGTGCCGGGGTTGCTGCTGGCAGCGCTGCATGCGCGGCGCGCGGGCAATGCCATGGTGGTGCCTTCGTTCAATGTGGCCGAGGTGCGCCCGGCAGGAACCCGGGTGATGGCACTGGCGAGCCTTGCTGAACTGGCGGAAGGCGGGCAGGGGCTGTTGCACTTCAATGACCAGGCCGATGGCAACCCCGGGATTGCCGGTTGCGCGGCATCATCCGGTGGTGCGTCCCCATCGGGCTGCCACTGTGGCCGCAGCCGCGGCGGCGTTGCAAAGGAGGCGCCCGATCTCGCCGACGTGCGCGGCCAGCACCAGGCCAAGCGCGCACTGCTGATCGCGGCGGCGGGCGGGCACAGCCTGCTGATGACCGGTCCGCCGGGATCGGGCAAGACCATGCTGGCGCATCGGTTGCCGGGTTTGCTGCCGCCGCTCGATGAAGCGCAGGCGCTGGAGGTGGCGGCGATCGCTGCAGTTGCGCAGGGCGCGCAGTCCACGGGGGCGAACGCAGGGGTGCATGCAGGCACGAGGCCTGCGGTGCCCTGCGCGATGCCACCGTTCCGCGCGCCGCATCACACGGCATCGGCGCATGCCATCGTGGGTGGTGGCACGGCGGTGCGTCCGGGCGAGGTGAGCCTCGCCCACCATGGCGTGCTCTTCCTGGATGAGCTGCCGGAGTTCGACCGGCGGGTGCTGGAGTCGCTGCGCGAGCCGCTGGAGTGCGGGCACATCAGCGTGGTGCGTGCCAACCAGCGCGCGGAGTACCCTGCTTCATTCCTGCTGGTGGCGGCGATGAATCCCTGTCCCTGCGGACGGCACGGGCTGGTCGCGCCGCCGTGCACCTGCATTCCCGAGCAGGTCAGGCGCTACAACTCGCGCATTTCCGGACCCTTGCGCGACCGCATCGACCTGCAGCTGCGGCTGGGGCAGGTGGCCGCGGAAGAGCTGGTGGGTGCGCATGTGCACGATGGCGCGGCATCGGCGCGGCGCGAGGGCTCGTGCGGGGCGCCGGGCGTGCCGGCCACCACGCGCGAGGCGCGCGACCTCGTCTGCAGGGCGCGGCAGCGGCAGCTTGTGCGGCAGGGCTGCCTGAATGCGCGCCTGCCGGCGGCGGCTACCCTGCGCCATTGCATGCCGGAGCCGAAGGCCGCCGGCCTGCTGCGCGATGCGGCCAACCGCCATGGGCTTTCGGCCAGGTCCCAGCACCGCGTGCTGCGCGTGGCGCGCACCATCGCCGACCTGGAGGACCGCGACGCAATCACCCTGGTTGACGTGGCCGAATCACTGGCGCTGCGCGTGCAGGACTGAAGGAACTCCCTCCACGCCGCACCAGCAAGAAGCGCGAGGCGGACGCGTTCCCACGCGCCTGGCGGGAGTCGCAGGGGATCGATCGCATTTCGACTGCATCCTGTGCCGGATGCAGGAGGGTGGCCCGGGGAAGAGCCTGTGCTGTTCCCGACGCAACCGCCCGTTGCGGGGCGGGGCGGGGCGCTGCGGCGCCGGCGGCAATGCCGGCGCCGGGATCGCTGGAGGGCCTTACAGGCCCAGCAGGTAGTCGACGGCTTCGCGGACCAGCTCGTCGCTGACATCCGTGCGGCCGCCCTTGGCAGGCATCACGCCGGTCTTGCCGGTGAAGCCCTTGATGGCGTGCTCGTACAGCGTGCCCTTGCCCTGGGCAATGCGGGGCTGCCAGGCGGCGGCGTCACCGGCCTTGGGCGCGCCAGCCAGGCCGATGCCGTGGCAGGCCTTGCAGGCCGCCTCGTAGACCTGCTCGCCATTCTCGAGCGCGACCGTGACGGCCGTCGTGGGCTGGGCCGTCACCGGCGCGATCGCCAGGGCGCTGTTGTCCTGGCCGGCCACGGCCACGCGGGCCGGCGGGGTCAGGCGCTCGGCCACCGTCTGCACCAGCAGCGGGTCCTCATGGACGACGGGGGTCTGCTCGGTCTTGCCGACGTGGCGCGCGATCGCGAACACGATGATCACGAAGGCGACCAGGAGGCCGAGTACGACACTGAAAACGTTGAAAAAGTGGGTATCTTGCTTGCTCACTGGCGAGAGGTCCGGTCAAAAGGATGCAGGTCAATCGCGGAATTATAGGGAACCGGCGCGCTTTGGTCAGTCCAATGGACAGGCGGGGGCTAGAATCATGGAACGCTCCTGCGGCGGCCGGATCGAAGGGGATATGGGAACCGTGAGACGTGCATTGTACTTGGTCGCGGCCTGGGCGGTAACTGCCTATGCTGCGGGGCAGGAGGGGCCCGCCCCGGGCGAGCACCACCTGGGCCTGATCGAAACCTATTGTTCGGAGTGCCATAACTCCACCGACTGGGCCGGCGGGGTGGCCTTCGACACCTATACGGCCTCCGACATCCCCGAGGACATCGACGTCTGGGAGTCCACGGTGGTCAAGCTGCGGGGCCACCTGATGCCGCCCCCGGGCAGCAAGAAGCCCAGCCAGGAGGAAATGGACCAGCTGGTGGGCTGGCTCGAGGCCCGCCTGGACAGCCGCCCGACCACCCCGCGCGCCGGCCACGTCACCGCGCAGCGCCTGAACCGCACCGAGTACGCCAACGCCGTGCGCTCGCTGCTGGGGGTGGAGATCAAGGTCGAGGACCTGCTGCCGCCCGAGATCGAGATGGACGGCTTCGACAACATCGCGGCCGTGCTGACGGTCTCGCCGACCTTCCTCGACCAGTACATCGGCGCCGCGCGCTTCATCTCGAAGCGCGCCGTGGGCGACCCGCAGCCCAAGATGAGCAAGACGCTGCACACCCCGGGCGGCGCCAGCGCCACCACCATGCCGCTGGGCAGCGCCGGCGGCATGGCATTCAAGCATTTCTTCCCGGCCGATGGCGAGTACCGCATCAGCCTGCTCGACGACCTGACCGGCGGCCTGTACACCCACCAGTCGCTGTTCCGCCGCACCATCGTCATCTTCATCGACGGCAAGGAAGTTTTCCGCGCCGACATCGGCGGCAAGGACGACCTGGGCCTGGCCGACAAGCAGGCGCAGGAAGGCCGCGACAAGGTGATGGCGCGCTTCCAGAATATCCCGGTGCAGGTGACTTCCGGCACGCACGAGGTGGTGGTCACCTCGATGGAGCGCTCGCGCGTGCTGTCCGACGAGAACATCGGCGCCGGCGGCGGCTTCGGCGCCACCGCCGGCCTGCGGCTGTCGCAGGGCGTGGAGGTCAGCGGCCCCTACGGCCCGACGAAGGTGAGCAGCTCGCCCAGCCGCGACCGCATCTTCGTCTGCTATCCCGCCACGGTGGAGGAGGAGCGTCCCTGCGCCGAGAAGATCGCGCGCCACCTGGCCGCGCGCGCCTACCGTCGCCCCGTGGACGACGAAGACGTCGCCAAGCTGATGAAGTTCTTCGACGCCGGCCGGCGCGACATCGGCCACTTCGACGGCGGCGTGCAGGAGATCGTGATGGGCACGCTGTCCAGCCCCGATTTCCTCTACCGCGTGATCGCGCCCCGGCCGGGCGACGGCCCTCAGCCGCTGTCGGACCTGGAGCTGGCCTCGCGCCTGGCGTTCTTCCTGTGGAGCGACCTGCCCGACGAGGAGCTGCTGAAGCTGGCCGTCGAGGGCCGCCTGAAGGACCCGCAGGTCTACGACGCGCAGGTGATGCGCATGCTGCAGGATCGCCGCGCGCAGGCGCTGGTCGACGGCTTCGCCATGCGCTGGCTGAACGTGGACGACCTCACCGCGGTGGAGCCGGACCCGACCCTGTTCCGCAACTTCAACGACACGCTGCGCAACGACTTCTCCACCGAGATCCGGCTGTTCCTGTCCGAGGTGCTGCTGCAGAACCGCTCGGTGCTGGACTTGCTGAACGCCGACTACACCTATCTCAATGACCGCCTCGCGCGCCACTACGGCATCAGCGGCGTGCTGGGTTCGCAGTTCCGCCGCGTGAAGCTGGACGAGCCGGCCCGCTTCGGCCTGCTGGGCAAGGCGGCGGTGCTGCTGCGCACGTCCTATGGCGACCGCACCTCGCCGGTGCTGCGCGGCGCGTGGATCCTGGAGCGCATCATGGGCACGCCGGCCACGCCGCCGCCGCCGGGCGTGGAGACCGACCTCAACGCCAAGGAGGGTGATGCGCCCAGCTCGCTGCGCGTGCGGCTGGAGATCCACCGCCAGGTGAAGAGCTGCAACCAGTGCCACGGCGTGATCGACCCGCTGGGCCTGGCGCTGGAGAACTTCGACGTGATCGGCGCCTGGCGCGTGCGCGAGGCCGACACCCGCCAGCCCATCGACGCCAGCACCGTGCTGCCCGACGGCACCCCGGTCAACGGCGTGGTGGCGCTGCGCGAAGCGCTGTCGCGCCGGCCCGAGCAGTTCGCCTGGGCGCTGACGCAGAAGCTGATGGTGTACGCCACCTCGCGCGAGCTGGAAGCCCACGACATGCCGCAGGTGCGCCAGATCGTGCGCGATGCGGCGCGCAACAACTACCGGTTCTTCGACCTGGTGAAGGGCGTGGTCAAATCCGACGCCTTCCGCCTGCAGGCCGAACCGCACGATACCGGCCGGCATGACACCGCGGTGGCCGCTGCCGGCCGGGCTGACTAGAGGGGAGTCGACATGACGTTCTTGACCAGGAAGCACATCTCCCGCCGGACCACGCTGAAGGGGCTCGGCGTGTCGCTGGCCCTCCCGTTCCTCGATGCGATGGTGCCGGCCGGCACGGCGCTGGCGAAGTCCGCGGCGTCGCCGAAGACGCGCGTCGGGTTCTTCTACATCCCGCATGGCGCCATCATGGACAACACGCCGTACGGCAAGGAAGTCGACGCGTGGACGCCGATCACCGACGGCGGCAAGTTCGAGCTGAACAAGATCATGAAGCCGCTGGAGAAGTACAAGCAGCACGTGATCTCGTTCGCGAACCTCGAGAACGCGGCGTCCGCCGGTTCCGTGCACACGCTCAATCCCGCCACCTGGCTGTCGGCCACGCGGCCCACCAGCAGCGGCCCGGGCGCCAACATGTCGATCACGCTGGACCAGATCATCGCCGGCGAGATCGGCCAGGAAACCGCGCTGCCCTCGCTGGAAGTCGCTGCGGAGACCACCATCCAGAGCGCGGCCTGCGGCGGCGGCGCCGGCGCCTGCTACTACAGCTCCACGCTGTCGTTCCGCGATGCGCATACGCCGCTGCCGATGGAGTACAACCCGCGCAAGGTGTTCCTGCAGCTGTTCGGCGAGGGTGACACCGAGGCCGAGCGCGCGCTGATCCAGCGCCAGACCACCAGCATCCTCGACCTGATCTCCGACCGCACCAGGGCGCTGCGCGCGCAGCTCGGCCCCGCCGACCAGCGCGTGATGGACAGCTACCTGGAGACCGTGCGCGAGATCGAGCGTCGCCTGGAGCGCGCCCGCCAGCGCGACCTGTCGTCGATCGAGCTGCCGGATGCGCCGGTGGGCGAACTGGATGCCTTCGACGAGCAGGTGCGGCTGATGTTCGACCTGGTGGCACTGGCCTTCCAGGCCAACCTTACCCGCGTGGCCTCCTACATCATGGTGGCCGAGGGCACCAACCGCGCCTATCCGTTCATCGGCGTGCCCGACTCGTTCCACCCGCTGTCGCACCATGCCAATGACCGCGAACGCCTGCGCAAGCTGGTGCTGGTGCAGACCTGGCACATGGAGCGCTTCGCCGAGTTCCTCGACAAGATGGCCAGCACGCCGGATGGCGACGGCTCGCTGCTCGACCATTCGATGTTCATGTACGGCTCGAACATGTCGAACAGCGACCGGCACAACAACTACCCGCTGCCGGTGATCCTGGTGGGCGGCGCCAACGGCCAGCTCAAGGGCGGTCGCCACATCGTTCCGCCGGAGCACACGCCGATTGCCAACCTGCACCTGACGGTGCTGAACAAGCTGGGCATCGAACGCGACAGGATCGGCGACTCCACCGGCTTCATCGCGGGGGTCTGAAGTGACCGGCATGTTCTTCTCGCGGCGCGGCGTGCTCGGCGCCGGCATTGCTGCGGCTGCGGGCCTGTCGCTGCCCGGCTGTGCCTCCACCGGCGCGGCGGGCGCCGCCGCCGGCAAGGCGAAGCAGGCGCAGGACTACACCGCGACGCTGGTGCCGCTGACCGAACGTCTGCTGCTCATCAGCGGCCTGGGTGGCAACGTCGTCGCGCTGCGCGGCGAGGAGGGACTGCTGCTGGTCGACACCGGCGCACCCGGCGCCACGCGCGAGCTGCAGGCGGCGCTGGCCGGGTTCGCGCCCGGCGCGAAGGTGTCGGTGGTGATCAACACCCACTGGCACGAGCAGGTGACTGGCGGCAATGCGGCCTTCGCCGCGCAGGGCGCGCGGCTCATCGCCCATGCCAAGGCGGCGCAGCGCATGAAGGTGCCGCATTACGTGCCCTGGGAGGACCGCTACCTGCCGGCGCGCGAGAAGGCCGCGGTGCCTGGCGAGGTGTTCTACACCGGCTCGAAGGAAATCAACTTCGGCGGCGAGCGCATCGAGTACGGCTACCTGCAGCAGCCGCACACCGACGGTGACGTCTACGTGTGGTTCAAGGATTCCAACGTGGTGCTGGCCGGAGATGCCGTGGCGCCGGTGTCCGATCCGGAGATCTGCTGGTACGAGGGCGGCTGGGTCGGCGGGCGCGCTGATTCGCAGCAACGCCTGCTGAAGATGGGCGATGACTCCGTGCGCATCATCGCCTCCACCGGCGGCGTGCTGTCGCGCGCCGAGGTGCAGGTGGAGAATGAGGCCATCGTGGCCATGTTCGACCGCGTGTCCGAGGCCATGCGCAAGGGCTTCACCACCGAGGACATGCAGCAGGCGCGCCTGCTCGACGGCCTGTCGCGCACCTGGTCCGATCCCGACAAGGCGCTGTACGACGCCCACAAGAGCATGTGGGCACACTACAACAAGCTCTCGCACACCATCGTCTGATCGCCATGCGGGTGTCGTTGGCAAAGTCTTCCCTGGTCGCGATGGCGGCGATGGCATTGTGGTCCGGCAGCCTGCCGGCCGGTGACCTGGTCGCGTCGGTCCGCGAAGGCGACCGCGCTGCCGTGCAGCGGTTGCTCGCCGCGGGCGCGGACGTGAACGCGCCCGCCGGCGATGGCAGCACGCCACTGATGTGGGCGGTGCACCGCGTCGACCACGAGCTGGTGGCCGAGCTGCTCAGGCGGGGCGCGCGGCCGGATGAACGCAATGTGCTCGGCGCGACCGCGCTGTCGGAGGCAGTGTCGCTGGGCGATGAGCGGTTGGTGAAGATGCTGCTCGATGCCGGCGCGGATCCGGATCTCGGCAATGACGACGAGCAGACCCCGCTGATGCTGGCGGCGCGCGTCGGCTCGCTGCCCATTGCGAAGCTGCTGGTGGCCGCCGGCGCCGACGTGAATGCGCGCGAGCGGTATCGCGGGCAGACTGCGCTGATGTGGGCCGTGGCCGAGCGCCATGCCGATGTCGCTGCCTTCCTCATCGGCAAGGGCGCGAAGGTCGACGTGCGCGCGGCGGTCAACGACTGGGGCAACCAGATCACCTCCGAGCCACGCGCGCAGTACCGTCCCGCCGGCGGGCTCACGCCGCTGCTGTTCGCCGCGCGCGCCGGTTGCACCGAGTGCGTGATGCAGCTGGTGAAGGCCGGCGCCGACATCGACCGGCCCACGCCCGAGGGCGTCACGCCGCTGATGATCGCCATCGACAATGGCCATTACGACACCGCCAACGCGCTGCTCGACCTGGGCGCCAACCCGCACATCTCCGACTGGTGGGGACGCACGGCACTGTACGTGGCCATCGACATGAACAGCCGCATGGCAGGCCGGCCGCGCGGCGGTGCGGGCGCGCCGGCAGCTGCGGCGGGCGGCCCGGGCACTGTGCTGGCCGAGGGCGTGCGCTTCGCCGACGGCCCCGCGCCGAAGGCACGCTCCAGCGCGCTGCAGCTGGCCGGGCGGCTGCTGGAAATGGGCGTTGATCCCAACACCCAGCTCAACATGCATCGCCCGGGACGCGGCGGCAACACCGCGCGCTTCACCGACGACCTGCTCACCACCGGCTGCACGCCGCTGCTGCGCGCCGCCTGGTCCGCGGACCACCG
>CAYVZE010000093.1:0-8539 GCA_964455685.1 uncultured Steroidobacteraceae bacterium | reverse complement strand
CCCGGTCACTTCCCGTGCCGGCAGGATCCCGGCCGGCGGCCTCCGGGCAAAAAATCAGGGTTTTGCTGAGCAGGGCCCCGTGCGCTGGATCAACGACGGCAGGTCACCAGTCGCATCGTCTCTTCGCCGCAGGACCTCGTACGGGCGGGGGTTCCAGTCCCGCATTCCTGCCCGATGCCCAGCGCGTACAGTGCCTCGAATGCCTGCGCAGGCATCGGTTTGCCGAACAGGTAGCCCTGCTGCACGTTGCAGCCGCGGGCGAGCAGGAAGTCCGACTGCGCCTGCGTTTCGACGCCTTCCGCGACCACCTTCAGCCCCAGCTCGTGGCCGAGCGCGATGATGGCGGCCGCCAGCGCGCTGTCGCGTCCGCCATTGGTGATGTCGGTGACGAAGGCGCGGTCGATCTTCAGCTCATCCACCGGGAAGCGCTTCAGGTAACCCAGCGAGGAGTAGCCGGTGCCGAAGTCATCGATGGACAGCCCGTAGCCGCGCTGGCGCAGGTTCTTGAGCATGGCGACGCCGGCCGCCACGTCCCGCATCAGCAGGGTTTCGGTCATCTCCAGCATCAGCACGCCCGGCGCCAGGTCGAACTGCAGCATCAGCGCGTCCAGGTGCGCCACCAGCGTCGTGTCCACAAGGCTGGGCGCGGCCAGGTTGACCGACAGCGGAATGACCGGAAGGTTCGCGTCCGACCAGCGGCGCAGCTGCCGGCAGGCATCCTCCAGCACCCAGCGGGTCAGCGGCAGGATCAGCCCGCTCTGCTCCGCCAGCGGGATGAACTCCGCCGGGCCCAGCAGCCCGCGCTCCGGATGCTGCCAGCGCACCAGCGCCTCGGCGCCGACAACGGCGCCATTGCGGGCATCCACCTTGGGCTGGAAGTACAGGCGCAGTTCCTCATTCTCGATGGCCCGCCGCAGCTCGGTCTCCAGCAGCAGCCGGCGCATGGCCAGCACGTTCATCTCCTGGTTGAAGAACTGGTGCTTGGCGCGGCCATCTGCCTTGGCCGAGTGCACGGACTGCTCGGCGCACAGCATCAGCTGCGGGAGGTCCGCGGCATCGCCGGGGAAGAACGCGACGCCGATGCTGGCGGTCAGCACCAGCGACTGGTCCTGCACGGTGATGGGTTCGGTGATCAGCTGCGCGAGCTGCTGCGCCACCACCGTGGCCTGGTCCTGGCAGCGCAGGTTGGGCACCAGCAGCAGGAAGGCATCGCCGCCGGCGCAGGCCAGCAGCGGCCGCTCGCCGGGCCGGTGCTCGCCACTTGTTGCATCGGTGTCCGACGCCCACGAGCGCAGCCGCCCGGCGATCTGCTGCAGGATGGCATCGCCGGTGGCGCGCCCGAAGGCGTCGTTGACGGCCTTGAACAGGTCGATGTCCAGGAAGAACAGGGCGCCGCCGCTGCCCTCGGCGGCCAGATGCTCCAGCATCGGCAGCGCGGACTCCAGGAACAGCTTGCGGTTGGGCAGGCCGGTGGTGCCGTCATAGTCGGCCAGCCGCCGGATGCGCTCCTGCGCCTCCACGCGCTCGGTGATGTCCTGGGTGACGCCTTCATAGCCCGTCACCCGTCCCTGCTCGTCCAGCACTGGTGAGCCCAGCGCATAGAGCGTGCGCAGGGAACCATCGCCGCGCCGGTAGCGGAACTCCACCTGCATGGGCGTGCCGAACCTCCTCAGCCCGTTGGCCGAGGCGCCGATGAGCTTGCGGTCATCCGGATGCACGCGCGCCAGGAAGATCTGCACCTGCCGGCCCGGCTCCGCGTCCAGCGGGATGTCGAGGATGCGCAGCAGTTCCTCCGAGAACTCCGCGCCGCCAGTGGGCGACAGCGCCCAGTTGCCCAGCTTCGCCACCTGCTGCGCGCGGACCAGCCGTTCGGTGGTCCGGCGCGTCGCCTCGGCGGCGGCGGCCGCGCGCAGCGCATAGCGCACGCGATGCGACAGCAGCGCCAGGTTGATGGGCTTGGTGATGAAGTCGGTGGCGCCTTCCTCGTAGGCACGCTCGATCGACTCGGTGTCGTTGCGGCCCGTGAACATCAGGATGGGCACGCTGGCGCCACGCGGCATCCTGCGCAGCCGCCGGCAGACCTCGAAGCCGTCCATGCCGGGCATGCCAAGGTCCAGCAGCACGACATCGAAGAGGTAGTGCTCGAACAGGGCCAGCGCATCGGCGCCGTTGGCGGCCTCGGTGACCTCGAAGCCCGCGTGGCGCAGCGTGGTGGTGGTGACGCGCAGCGAGAACAGGTTGTCGTCGACCACCAGCACATTGGCGGCCGGGTCCACCGGGGGGCTGGAAATGTTCACATGGCCTCCCGGGTAAGGCCGGCGGTGCGCCGCAGGTATTCGTCGATGCAGCCGCGCGCGCGCCGGTACTCGGCCTGCAGGCGCTCCAGCTCGCCCTTCGAGATGCGGCCGCGGGAGGTGCGCAGCCGGGTCTCGATCACATTGGCCAGGTCGGCCAGCGCCAGCGCGCCCACCTCGGCGCTGGAGGACTTGAGCGTGTGCACGCACCGGAGCACCACGTCCATGCGGTCCGTGGCGGCCGCATCGGTGCAGGCGCCCATCAGCTCGCCGCTGTCCTGCAGGTAGTGCTCCAGCAGGATGCGGGGGAAGTCCGGCACCGAGCCGTCGGCCACCATCGGCAGCGCATCGAGCACGGCATGGTCGAACACCGGCACGGGCGAGGCGGTGCTGACGTCGGAGGGCAGGGCGCCGAGGAAGGCGCGGACCATCTTCTCCAGCAGCGCGCCGGACACCGGCTTGGCCAGGTAGTCGCTCATGCCGGCGGCCAGGCAGGCCTCGCGGTCGCCGCTCATGGCATTGGCGGTCAGCGCGATGATGGGCAGCGGCTTGCCCTGGCCGGTGGCCTGCTCCCAGGCACGGATCAGGCGCGTGGCCTCGTAGCCGTCCATGCCCGGCATCTGGCAGTCCATCAGCACCAGGCTGAAGCGCTCTTCCTGCACCAGCATCACGGCTTCGGCGCCGCTGTTGGCCACAGTCACCGACAGGCCCAGCTTCTCGAGCATGGCCTGCGCCACCAGCTGGTTGATGTGGTTGTCCTCGACCAGGAGGACGCGGTGGCCCGCAGGGGCCGGCGTGGAACGTTGCATCGGGAAGGTGCCGGGATCATCCGGCAGGATCATTTCGGGCATGGACGGGATGGCGGCAGTCCGGGAGCGCGGCAGGCGCAGGTCGACGAAGAACTTCGCACCCTGGCGAAGGGAGCTTTCGACACGGATGCTGCCCTTCATCATCTCGACCAGGCGGGCGCAGATCGACAGTCCCAGGCCGGTGCCGCCGTACTCGCGCGTGGTGCTGCCGTCGGCCTGCGAGAACTGCTCGAAGATGCGCTCCTGCGCCGCGTGGGAGATGCCGATGCCGGTGTCCTCGACGCAGATCGACACGCGGCAGTCCGCCGCGGTTTCCTCCTGCAGCGTCACCCGCACCAGCACCCGGCCCTCGTGGGTGAACTTCACGGCATTGCTGACCAGGTTGCCGACGACCTGGCGCAGCCTGAAGGGATCGCCATGGACGAACAGGTGCGCATCGGGAGGCACGAACTGCGTGAGCAGCTCCAGCCCCTTGGCGGCTGCAGGCTGCGCGAACATGGAGACCGCCTCCCGGACGGTGGCGCCCAGGTCGAAGTCCACTTCCTCCAGCTTCAGCTGACCGGACTCGATCTTCGAGAAGTCCAGGATGTCGTTGATCACTTCCAGCAGGTGGCGCCCGGAGCGCTGCACGGCTTCGGCCCACTGGCGCTGCTGCGGGCTCAGGTTGCTGCCGATCAGCAGCTCGTTCATGCCGAGCACGCCGTTCATGGGCGTGCGGATCTCATGGCTCATGGTGGCCAGGAACTCGCTCTTGGCCTTGCTGGCGGCCTCGGCGGCGTCCTTGGCCAGCTGCAGCTCGGAGGTGCGGGCGCGGACCTCGTTCTCCAGCTGCTCGCGATGCGCGGCCAGCCGCCCGTCGCGCTCGCGCAGCTGCTCGACCATGTTGTTGAAGCCGCGACCGAGGGAGTCCAGCTCGGTGATGCCGCTCTTGGGCGTGCGCACGCTGTAGTCGGCCTGGCCGGAGACGCGCTCCATCAGCTCGTTGAGGTTGTTCAGCGGACGCAGCAGCGAGGCGTTCAGGCGGCGCAGCAGCGGACCGCTGACGGCCAGCCCGACCAGGGCCACCACCAGCGTCGCCAGCAGCAGCCAGGTGGTCTGCAGCTTCAGCGCGGTCAGGCTCACGGCCATCACCAGCCGGCCCTCCACGCCCGGTTTCACCTTTACGTTCTGGCCCAGGAAGACGTAGTCGAAGGCCAGGGTCAGGTCCTTGCCGGCCACCGACTGGGGTTCCGGAAGCTTCGTGCCGGGCTTCTGGTAGCGGGCCAGTTCGCGGCCGCCATCGAGGAACAGCACCGCGCCGGCGATGTCCGGCGAGTTGCGCAGCGATCCGAGCAGGGCGTCGGCCGCTTCGGCGTCCTCGAAGGCCAGCGCCGCCGTGCTGTTCTCGGCCAGCACCCGCGCCTGCACGCGGCTGGTGTCGATCAGTCCCAGCAGGCCGAGGACACCGCCGCTGAGCACGAACAGCACCGCCACGGTGCCCAGCGAGACGCCCAGGGCCAGCCGGTTGATGCGTTGCAGGCGCGCGGCCAGGGGGACCGGTGACTTCACAGGATCACCTCCGTGGCCAGTCCCAGCAGCTTGGAGCTCAGCACCAGGTGCGCCTGTCGCGCGGACCCCAGGTTGGCCGAGAAGGTGACCTTGTTGCGCCGGACCTCCATGTTGAGCATGACGCCCAGCCGGGCTGCACCGGGCATGTCGGCCACCGTCAGGACGGGGACATTGCGCAGCTTCTCCAGGGTGGCCGGCAGTTCACCGGCCGCCGATCGCGAAATGAACACGATCTGGCACTGGGCCAGGGTGCCGGCCTTTGCCTGGCGCTCGATGCTGATCCGCCGGTGACGCACCGGCTTGCCCTGCAGGTCATCCAGCGCGGGGCCGAACGGGTCCTGCCCGTGGACGCACAGTCTCAGCGTCCTGCCGGTGCCGGCCGGCCACTCGGTGAACAGCGCGAAGTTGTAGAGGAAGGCCGCCTTGAGCTGGTACTCGGTCGGCTCCACCGCCTGTGACGGCGGCAGCAACGCGAGTGCACCCAGCAGCAGGATGGCGGTGCGCATGGGGATCTTCAGAACTGGTAGCCCAGGCGGAACCTGACCGCGCGCCCGTCCTGCTCGAAAGCGTTCTGCCAGTGGGAGGTCGCCCCCGGCGTCTCGTAGTGCTTGTTGAACAGGTTGTAGACGCTCAGCGAGGCCTCCAGCCCCTTCTGCCGGACGCTCCTGCTCAGCGAGACGTTCGAGAGGGTGTACCCGCCCAGCCAGGTGCCGTCATGGGTGAGGCGCCGCGCGTCATGGCGCAGCTCGTAGCTGGCGCGGATGCCGCCCCAGGGCAGCAGACCGGAAAGATTGATCCGGCCGAGCAGGTTGGGCGAGTTCACCAGGTCGCCACCGCTGCCCCAGGACACATCCTGCAGCGACAGGCTGCTGCGCAGCCGCACGCCGGGCTTCCACGTCCGGTTCATCGACAGCTCCGCGCCGCGGGCGCGGATGTTCCCGCCGGATTGGTACTGGGGCAGGCCGCTGTCGGGCTGCAGGCCCAGCACGATCAGGTGCTTCATGTCCCACTGGTACAGCGACGCCCGCAGCGTGGTGGTCTCGCCCAGGCGGTGGTCGGCCACCAGCTCGAAGGTGTCGATGTGCTCGCCGCGCAGGTTCGGGTTGCCGACCAGCGTGGCGCCGTCGTCGTAATCGCGCTCGTAGGCATTGGGTGCGCGGTGGGCGCGGCCGTACAGCGCCTTCAGCGCAGTTGCGGGCGTGGCCTGCCAGATCAGCCCGGTGCGGGGACTGGCATGGGTGCCCGTCATGTCGTTCTCGTCGATGCGCAGGCCGAGGGTGGCCGTCAGGCTGTCGGTGAGGCGCCATTCATCCTGGCCGTATACGCCCAGGCGGTGGCCGGGGCTGCTGATCAGCAGGTTGTCGGCCGGGTCGCCGGAAACGGGAATGACCTGCTCGGAGCGGGGGGATTGCTGTCCCTCGATGCCCAGCATCAGCTTGTGGTTGTCGAGGCCCGTGTACACCAGCCGCAGCTCACCGCCATGCAGGCGACTTTGCGTGTCCGAGGCGTATGGCGTGCCGGAGAAGTGCAGCAAGGTCCGGTACTGCAGCGTCCGGCGGAACAGGCGCGCCGACACGGCCAGCCGCTCGCCCGCGAAGCTTTCCTCGTACTGCAGCTGGGTCATCGCCAGCTTCGATTCGATGTACTGGCCGGGGGAGAGGGGATCGGAGAAGAACGTGCCGGTCGGGTCCTCCTTGAACCAGGAGCCGTAGGCATGCTCGATGGACCACGCGCCGTACTCCGCCCGGGCGTACACGCGCCGGGTCTTCTCACCGTCCATGCCAGCGGCAAGTCCGGAAACGCCCGCATCGCCGTAGTCCAGGTACAGGTCCTCGCCATCGGCATTCATGCCCGACAGCGACACCATTGCGCCAAGGCCGTTGTCGAAGGACCGGCCCCAGCTCAGGCGGCCCTCGCGCGCGGCCTGCGGATCCTGGTAGCCCACCGAGATCTCGGCGCCGTCCAGGTCCGCGGGGGTGCGCGTGATCACGTTGACCACGCCGAACATGGCGTTCTGCCCGTAGACCGCGCCACCGGGCCCCGGGATGAACTCGATCCGCTGCACCAGGTCGAGGTCCAGTGGGAAACCCTGGCCGGCCACGCCGCTGTCGTAGATGGGCTCGTTGACGCGGTGGCCGTTGATCATCACCAGCACGCGGGTGTTGAAGTCCCCCGGCAGGCCGAAGCCCCGGGCGCCCAGCGCGGTGATCTGGCGGCTTTCGGTGGTATGCACGCCCGGCAGGCTGGCCAGTGCCTCATCCAGGGTGCGCCAGCCGAAGGCACGGATGTCCCGGCGCGTGATCACAGAGACCGCGGCGGCCACTTCGCCCTGGGCCTGCGCGTACTTCGAGGCGCCGACGATCTTCAGGTCCAGCAGCTGCTCCAGGCTCAGTTCGGTGAGGTCCGGAACATCGCGCGCCTGCGCGTGCGCAGGCAGGCACGCGGCCACGGCCAGGCCCGCGGCGAGCACCGCTCGCGCGCCTGCTGTCGTCGCGGCGGGCGCGTCGGTTGCGCGCAATCGCCGATGGATCGGCATGATGTTTCGTCCCTTGAATCGCTGGACGCGTTAAGGGGCGGATTCTAGGAGGGGGTGTGGTCAGGGCTTGCCGGAATGGTCGACAGACCCGGCGAAATAAGGGAAATCCTGACTGCAGGATGTGGCGGCGCGGCACCGCCGCGCCGCCGCCGACCGTGCTGTCAAACGGCGTTCAACAGCTGGTCGTAGAGCTGGTCGTTGAAGTCGCCCGGCAGCAGGTTGTCGATCGACCGGGCGTAGTCCCGCGTCTCCAGGATCAGCAGGCGGGCGAACTCCCGCTCCGCGTCCTTGTCCAGGCCGGGCTCGAAGCCCAGGCTGAGCGGATCGAACGGAACCGCTGCTCCCTTCGTCGGCAGGTACCTTGCCAGCGACCACAGCGGTCCCATCATGATGGCCTGCGACAGCGCCACTTCGACCTGGGACTTCCTGCGGTAGCCTGCATCCAGCAGTGACAGCATGATCCAGTAATTGAGGTTGCCCAGCCAGGCCAGCGCCCGCAGGTCCGGGTCCTGGATGCAGTGGGGGTGGCCTTCATAGGCCGTCGGGTTCTTCGGCACCGGGTAGCAGGGGAAGCGGGCGTCGCTGGCGGGCAGGTTCCAGGCGGCCTGCGTTTCCTTCAGCAGCGGATGCGCGCCGCGGTACAGCGAGCCGAAGAACTCGAAGTGGCCGACTTCGCCTTCTTCCTTGATGTGGTCCAGCGCCTCCTTCCAGGCGTCGTACTCGAGCCTCGTGCGGCCTTCCCTCTTGACCTCCTCGAGGGTGGCGATCACCGCGTCATAAAGGTGTCCCACATGGTTCGGCGCGATGTCCCCGCCCAGCGTGGCCTTCAGCTGGTCGATCAGGCGGCCCGAATCCCGACCCTCGTCCACGGCCTTCTGCAGCCCGTGCGGCGGCGCTTCGCAGTAGGTGAAGCGGGCGAGGGTGACCGGGCTCAGCGGCGCCAGCTCGAACGGGAACGGATAGATGTCCGATTCGTACGGGAAGTCCTGGCGGGTCAGCACCGGCGCCGCATTGAGTTCCACCAGCAGGCGGTTCACCGCGCCCAGGTGCTGCATCTCCTGCACGATGACGCCCATGAACGAGGTGGTGTTCGGTGCCGGGGCGCCCACCAGCGGCTGCCAGGCCGGCTTCAGCGAGAACGCCCCGTAGAGGTACTGCACCATCAGGTCATGCTCGATCTCGGCGGCTTCCTTGAGCAGGCGGACCAGCTCGAGATAGGGATTCCTGAAGTCCCGGACGACCGGGAGGCCGGAGTGGCGCGCGGCGAAGGACCTGGCCGGGCCGGCGATGATGCCCAGCGAGGCGAGATTGCGCAGCAGCGCGCGGCGTGACACTCCTTTGCGTGCCATTGA
>CAYVZE010000092.1:0-8596 GCA_964455685.1 uncultured Steroidobacteraceae bacterium | reverse complement strand
AGCACATCGAGGAGCTGCTGGTCTCGCCGCTGCCCAACTGGGTGATCATCGCCGGCTACGTCTGCGGCGGCCTGATGCGCGGCATGATGGTGGGGCTGGTGGTGACCACGGTGGCGCTGGTGTTCACCGGCCTGCACTCGCACCACCTGCAGGTGCACAACGTGTTCGTGGTCTTCGCCGCGGCGGTGCTGACCTCGATCGTGTTCTCGCTGGGCGGCATGATCAATGCCGTGTTCGCCAAGAACTTCGACCACGTGAACTGGATCCCGAATTTCGTGCTGACGCCGCTGACCTACTTCGGCGGCGTGTTCTATTCCATCGACCTGCTGCCTGAGTGGGCGCGGCAGGTGTCGATGGCCAATCCCATCCTGCACATGGTCAATGCCTTCCGTTACGGCTTCCTCGGCACCAGCGACGTGAGCGTGCCGGGGGCGTTCGCGATCATGATCGGCTGCGCCGTGGCGCTGTACGTGTGGGTGAAGATGCTGCTGGACAGGGGAGCGGGCATCCGTGACTGAGGCGACCTTCATCGGGCGGCTGTACGCCGCGGCCCGCCGCAACGACTCGCTGCTGTGCGTGGGGCTGGATCCCGAGCCGGAGAAGTTCCCGGAGCACATCCGCGCGCTGCCGCAGGCGGTGTTCGAGTTCAACCGCCGCATCATCGACGCCACGGCCGGGTACGCCTGCTGCTTCAAGCCGCAGTTCGCGCACTACGCGGCGCTGGGCGCCGAGGACCAGCTGCTGGCCACCATCCGCTACATCCACGAGAAGTACCCGTACCTGCCGGTGATCCTGGACTCCAAGCGCGGCGACATCGGCAGCACCGCGGCCAGGTACGCGCAGGAGTCCTTCGGCCGCTACGAGGCCGACGCGGTGACGGTGAACCCGTACCTGGGGTTCGACTCGGTGGAGCCGTTCCTGAAGTGGAGCGACCGCGGCGTGATCCTGCTGTGCCGCACGTCCAATCCCGGCGCACGCGACTTCCAGGACCTGGTGAGCGACGGCCGCACGCTGTACATGCACGTGGCCGAGCGCGTGGCCGGCCAGTGGAACGCCAATGGCCAGTGCATGCTGGTGATCGGCGCCACCTACCCGAAGGAGCTGGCCGAGGTGCGCGCGCGGGTGGGCGAGGTGCCCTTCCTGGTGCCGGGCGTGGGTGCGCAGGGCGGCGACGTGGCGGCGGCGGTGCGCGCCGGCCGCACGGCCGACGGGCTGGGCATGGTGCTGAACTCCTCGCGCGGCATCCTCTATGCCGGCAGCGGCGAGGGCTTCGCCGAGGCCGCGGGCGAGGCGGCGCGCAGGCTGCGCGACGAGATCAACCTGTACCGCTGAGCCCGGCGGGTGCGGGCGGTGCTTCCCGGCCGCCCGTGATGTTCACTTCCACGGTGACGTGCCGCAGCTGCGGCAGGTCACGCAGCGCCTCGCGGTAGCCGTCGGGCGTCGAAAGCCTCGGGCCGCGCAGCGTGGCCAGCAGGGCGTACTGGTCCGGCCCCAGCCGCCACAGGTGCATGTCGGTGATGGCGCCGTCCTCGGTGGCCCGCTGCAGCCGCTCGAGCGCGGCGCGTTCCAGTTCGCTGTCATCGTGCGAGTCGAGCAGGCTGCGGCCGGCCTGCCGTGCCAGCCCCACCGACCACTTCATGATGATGGCAGCGCCGGCCAGGCCGGCGACCGCATCCATCCAGACCCAGCCGAACCAGCGGCCGGCCAGCAGGCCCGCGATGGCCAGCACCGAAGTCAGCGCATCGGTGAGCACGTGCACGTAGGCGGCGTGCAGGTTGGTGTCCCGGGCGACGGCGGGCGGCGCGGCCAGCGAGCCGGGCGCGTGGGCGTGATGATGGTCATCATCATCGTCATGGTGGGGATGATGGGCATGGTCATGGTGGTGGCCATGCGGCCCGCCGGCCAGCAGCCAGGCGGACACCAGGTTCACTGCCAGTCCCACCACAGCGATCACCGTGGCCTGGTGGAAGTCGATGGCGCGCGGCGCGACCAGCCGGCCGAAGGATTCGGCCGCGATCAGCAGCGCCACGATGGCCAGCGACACGGCGCTGCCGAAGCCGGCCAGCTCGCCCACCTTGCCGGTGCCGAAGGAGAAACGCGGGTCGTTGGCGTGCACGCGCGCGTAGCGATAGGCCAGCGCAGCCACGCCCAGCGCGGCGGCATGCGTGGCCATGTGCCAGCCGTCGGCCGCCAGCGCCATCGAGCCGTACCAGTAGCCGCCGGCGATTTCGGCCACCATGGTGACGAGCGTCAGCGCGACCACCCAGCGCGTGCGGGCCTCGTAGCGGTCGTGGTGGATGCCGAGCCAGGAGCGTGGGCAGGCCGCGGGATCGCTGGATTCTCGTGACATGGCCTTCCTATTCTGCACCGGCCGGGCGGGGTAGGCTTGGCCGATGCCGTGCCCGACCGGCGGCACTTGCTGGAGGATCCGTGAAGAAGGCGATCATCGCCGCCGTGCTGGCCATCATCGTGCTGTGCATTGCGCCCGGTGCGCTCGGGTACCTGGCCGAGTCGCGTTCGAAAGGCTGGATCGAGCGGCTGCAGGCGCGGGTGCCGCAGATGCGCGTGATCGAGCATGAATGGCAGCGCGGCTGGTTCACCTCGCGGCAGCGGCTGGTGCTGGAGTACCCGCTGCCCTTCGCCGGCGCGGGGCTGTCGCGCTTCACCGTGCACAACCACGTGCGGCATGGCCCGGTGCCCGGGCTGGCCTGGCCGGGCGTCGCGCGGGTGAAGAGCCAGATCGAGCCATCCGGCCAGCTTGCGCACGAGCTGCGGGAGGTCTTCGGCGAGGAAGCGCCGCTGGAGGTGACCACGCGCATCGGTTTGCTGGGCGGTGGCACCACGAGGATCATTTCCCGCGGCCGCACGCTGCGACCCGGTCCCGGCGACACGGAGGTCACCTACGACACGCTGCGGATGAAGGTGGGCTTCGACCGCCGGCTGGAGCGCTGGGCGCTGGACGGGCGCCTGCCGCGCCTGAGGGTGGGGGGCGAGGGCGAGCTGGGCGTGATGGAAGTCGACCGCATCCGCTTCCAGGCCGAAGACCGGCGGGCGGAGGGATTCACGTACCTGGGCGACAGCGACTTTGCGCTGCACATCCGCGGCATCGAACTGAGGCGGCCGGATGGCGGCCTGGTGCGGGTGGCCGACCTGCGCCACGCCGGCGGCATCCACACCAACGGCCAGTTCGCGCAGGTGGACTTCGGGCTCGGCACCGGCGCCATCGAGAGTGACGCGCTGGGCAGGGCGGGCGTGCTGCGCGTCCGCGGCAGCGGTTTCGACGTTTCGCTGAAGCACCTGCATGCCCCGTCGGCAGAGGCCCTCTACCGCACGCTGGCCACGGCCTATGCCAGCACGCCAGGTGATGCACCGGTGGATCCGGCCGAGGTCGCCGAGCTGCCGGCCGTGGCGCTGCTGCGGGAACTGCCGGGCCATGCGGCTGTGCTGCTGGCGCACGATCCCGAGCTGCACCTGGGGCGCATCGGCGTGGAGACGCCCGAGGGCGAGGCGGTGCTCGAGGGCGTGCTGCGTGCCGTGGGCTTCACGGCGCAGGAGTTCGAGGCCTCCGGTTTCGGCCGGGTGCTGGACCGGTTGCAGGCCGACCTGACCTTCGGGATCTCGCCGTCGCTGGCCGAGCGGCTGCCCAATGGCGCCACCCTGGTGGGCGCCGCGCTGGACGCGGGCTACCTGGTGCGCGAGGGCGGCAGGCTGGTGGCGCGGGTGTCCTTCCGCGACCGCGTGCTGACCGTGAACGGCCGCGCCGGGCCGCTGCCCTTGCTGCCGCGCGAGCCGGCCCGGCTGGCGCCGGGAGATCTGCCCTGAGCGCTGCCTGGTCAGGGTAGCCCCGGCTGCATCCGGCGGTGGTTTCGACCATGATTCGCGCGTGAAACCTCCGTTCGCGCCCGCCTGGCCCTGGCGCCATGCGCATGTCCAGTCCGTCCTGCCCTCGCTGCTGCCGCATTTCCGGCTGCGCCGGCGCGCGGCCGCGATGCTGGCTGCCAGCCGCGAGCTGATCCTGGACTGCGGCGAGGGCGTGCGGCTGCAGGCCTTCCACGCCAGGCCTGCCGGGCGCATCACCGGCTCGGCCATCCTGCTGCACGGCTGGGAGGGCAGCGCCGATTCGTACTACGTGGTGGCGCTGGCTACGCGGCTGTTCGCCGCCGGCGTGGAGGTGGTGCGGCTGAACCTGCGCGACCACGGCGACACGCACCACCTCAACGAGGACATCTTCCACTCCTGCCGGCTGGCCGAGGCGGTGGGCGCGGTGGCGGCGCTGGCGCCGCAGCTGGCCGCGCCGCCGTGGCTGGTGGGCTTCTCGCTGGGTGGCAACTTCATGCTGCGCATCGCGGCCCACCAGGCGCCGCATGTGCCGCAGATCGCCCGGGTGATCGCGATCTCGCCGGTGCTGCACCCGGAGAATGCCATGCTGGCCATGGAACGCGGCTGGCGCGTCTACCACGACTACTTCGTGCGCAAGTGGAGCCGCTCCCTGCGCCGCAAGCGCCAGCTCTGGCCGAACCTGCAGCTGGAGGAGTCGTTCTTCGGGCTGCGCAACCTCAGGCGCATGACGGCGGTGATGGTGGAGCGCTACACGGAGTTCCAGGACATGGCCGCCTACCTGGAGGGCTATGCCGTCACCGGCCAGAGGCTGGCCACGCTGCGGGCGCCGGCGGTGATCCTGGCGGCGCTGGACGATCCCATCATTCCCGCTTCGGACCTGGACAGGCTGGCGAAGTCGCCGCATTTGCGCGTGGTCACGGTGCCGCATGGCGGCCACATGGGCTTCCTGCGCCATCCCTGGAGCCAGTCGTGGGTGAACGACTTCGTGATGGCCGAGCTGGGGCTCGAGGAAGTGGAGCCGGCCGGCGAGGCCAGCCCCGCGCGCTGATCAGCGCTGGCGCTTCTCCTCGAAGCGCACCACCTCGGCGCCGCTGGTGACCTGGAGCTCGCCCTCGATCACCGCGCCCTTGGCGATGGCCAGCGTCCTGGCGGTGACGCTGCCCTTGATCACGGCCTGGGCGCCGACTTCCACCGGGCCGGTGCACTCGATGCTGCCGG
Source organism: uncultured Steroidobacteraceae bacterium (assembly GCA_964455685.1). Taxonomy (GTDB): domain Bacteria; phylum Pseudomonadota; class Gammaproteobacteria; order Steroidobacterales; family Steroidobacteraceae; genus ZC4RG30. The sequence goes on along the minus strand of CAYVZE010000092.1, from coordinate 3,538 downwards.
TGAGGGCCCCGGCGATCACGGCCGAGCCGGCCCGGATCTGGCCCTCCCAGTGGGCGTTGCGGGCGATCTGCAGGGTGCCGCCGATGTCGCCGTCGCCCTTCACGCTGCCGCTGAGCAGCACCGAGCCCGGGGCGATCAGGTCGCCGCGGAAGCTCACGCCGGTGCCGATGATGGTGGGAGGGCCGCTGCCGCGGTCCTGGAGCCGGCGATGGGGGGCGGTATCTTCAGTGCTGCTGCTCATGGGGCGGCAGTGTGCCGGCGGGACCCGGCGGGCCGCCGTGAAGCAGGCCGATTTTCTTGACATAGCCTGACCGCCGGACAGGGGCGGACGCCCGCGGGCGGGGCCTGCTGCACCAGCGCGGTGCATCGAAGGCGTGCGTCGGGCCTGTCCGGGGCCGGGTTGCCCGATCAAGGGATTGCGGGAACGGCGCTCGAGGGCCGTTCGGGCCCCGGGCCGGGCTGGCCAGGAAGCACGGGGTTGGCACAGGGCTTGCTTGGATAAGCCCGGGACGAAGACAAGTCGTCCCGACGCGAAGCGCCAGAACCCCCCCCGTTGGTCTTCGCTTTCCTCAAGCGCCGCAGAGGCCAACCCCTGCGGCGCTTTTTTTGCCTCTTTGGCCCTCCGTCCCCTCCAGGAGGGGGCGGACGGTGTCACTCGCAGAGGCTTTCGAGCATGCCCTGGGCGACCGGCGAGAGGCGCTTCTTCGCCAGCTCCCGCGCCTTGGGGGCATCCATGATGTGCTCCAGCGGGCCGGTGACCATCATGCCGCGCACCGCCGGATGCCGCGCCGAGACGCGCGCCATCTTGTTCAGCACGGTAAAACCGCGGTTGATCTTCTGCCGGGGAGCCCGGTTCTGCTCTATCGAGCGGGCCAGATACTGGCCGAACCGGCTGTACAGGAAATAATCGTCGTTACCCACGTGAAAGCGGGCTTCGGCGAAAAAGTCGGGAAAATTCTTCTCGAGATACTGAGTGACACTCAGCAAGCGGGGTCCAGGATCGTCGTTCTGGGACGCTTTGCGGGTCTTCATCTAAGTCGCCACACCTCCGGGGGTCCTGACAACCAGGTTTCTGGGCGTCACGGGCGGCACCACACCCCGCAACGCGGCGCGGACTGTAGGGCCAATCCCCCCCCAATGCAATAGCTTGTAAGCCCTTGGTATTTCATGAGGGGGCGCGGGGTGGGTATGATTGCCTCCCAAGGTTCCCCGGGGGGTGGCTTTCGGCTGCCTCCCCACGCCGGCAAGAAGTCGTCCGGCTCCCCCTTGGCTAGTGTGATCGCAGGTCGTTCGCGGCAGGCCCGAAGGCAATTGCCCAAGCCATGGCCCGTGCCTGCCCGATACGTGTTTGAGACGAAGGACAGCGGCATGAGCAGTGAACAGAGGGGCCTCTACCGGGAGGCCTTCGAGAAGGACAGCTGCGGCTTCGGCCTGATCGCCAGCCTGGATGATCAGCCCAGCCATTGGCTCGTGAAGACGGCCATCACCTCGCTGGGCCGGCTCACCCATCGCGGCGCCATCGCGGCCGACGGCAAGACGGGTGACGGTTGCGGCCTGCTGCTGAAGAAACCGGAGAAGTTCCTGCGCGCGGTGGCAGGCGATGCCGGCATCCGCCTCACGCGGCTGTTCGCGGCCGGCAACGTGTTCCTGTCGCAGGACGCGGCCGTGGCCGAGGCTGCGCGCGCGGAAATGAAGGCGCAGCTGGAACGCGTCGGCCTGGTGCTGGCCGGCTGGCGCCAGGTGCCGGTGGATCCTTCGGCCTGCGGCGCCGAGGCGCTGCGCACCCTGCCGTCGATCTGGCAGGTGTTCGTCAATGCGCCGGCCGACGTCGAGGACGAGGCCGACTTCAACCGCCGGCTGTTCATGGCGCGCCGTCGCGCCGAGATCGCGCGCGAGAAGGCGGGCGATGCGATGTTCTACGTGCCCAGCCTGTCGGCCAGCACCATCGTCTACAAGGGCATGGTGATGCCCTCGCACCTGGCCGAGTTCTACCCGGACCTGGCGGATCCGCGTGTCGAGGCCTCGGTGGTGGTGTTCCACCAGCGTTTCTCCACCAACACGCTGCCGCAGTGGCGGCTGGCGCATCCGTACCGCTTCCTCGCCCACAACGGCGAGATCAACACCATCGAGGCCAACCGCTGCTGGGCGGTGGCCCGCGGCCCGGTGCTGAAGACGCCGCTGCTGCCTGAGCTGCACGACATCCTGCCGCTGGTCAGCCTGCACGGCTCGGACTCGCAGAGCCTCGACAACATGCTCGAGGTGTACCTGATGGGCGGCTTCGATCCCATGCACGCCATGCGGCTGCTGATGCCGCCGGCCTGGGAGAACGTCGACGGCATCGACCCGGACCTGAAGGCCTACTACGAGTTCTACACCCCGCACCTGGAGCCATGGGACGGCCCGGCGGCGGTGGTGCTCACCGACGGCCGCTACGCCTGCTGCGCGCTGGACAGGAACGGCCTGCGCCCGGCGCGCTTCGTGATCACCAGGAACCGCCACCTGACCATCGCGTCGGAAATCGGCGTGTGGGACTACAAGCCCGAGGACGTGGTGCGCAAGGGCCGCATGGGCCCGGGCCAGATGCTGTGCCTGGACCTCTCGACCGGCACGCTGCTGGAGAACGAGGACATCAACAACCTCCTGAAGAACCGCCATCCGTACAAGGCGTGGCTGAAGAAGGGGGTGAAGTTCCTCGAGTCCGACCTGATCGACCCCTCGCTGGCGGCCGAGCCCTTCGACAAGAGGAAGCTCGCGATCTACCGCAAGATGTTCAACATCACCAACGAGGAGCGCGAGGAGATCATCCGCGTGCTCGCGCGTGACGAGAGCGAGGCGGTGGGCTCGATGGGCGATGACACGCCGGTGGCGGTGCTGTCGCAGCAGATCAGGAGCCTGTACGACTTCTTCCGCCAGCAGTTCGCGCAGGTGACCAACCCGCCGATCGACCCGCTGCGCGAGACCATCGTGATGTCGCTGCAGACGGAGATCGGGCCGGAATGCAACGTGTTCCAGCCGCAGGCGACGCATGCCGAGCAGATCGTGCTGAACTCGCCGGTGCTGTCGCAGCGCAAGCTGCGACAGATCATGGCCATGGGCGATGCAGGCGTGCCCAATGCCTTCATCGACCTGCAGTACGACCCGGCCGAGGGCCTGAAGAACGCCCTGCAGCGCATCTGCCAGGAGGCCGAGAAGGCCGTGCGCGGTGGCGCGGTGGTGCTGCTGCTGTCCGACCGCTACCTGGTGCGCGAGAAGATCCCGATGCACGCGCTGCTGGCCACCGGCGCCGTGCACCACCACCTGGTGCAGCTGGGCCTGCGTTGCCGCTGCAACATCCTGGTGGAGACCGGCACCGCGCGCGATCCGCACCACTTCGCCTGCCTCATCGGCTACGGCGCCACGGCCGTGTACCCGTACATGGCCTACCAGGCGCTGTACGACATGATGAGGAAGGGCGAGGTGGCCGTTGCCCCCGGCGAGCGCATGGAGCTCGGCCGCCGCTACCGCAAGGCGGTGTGCAAGGGCCTGCTGAAGATCATCT
>CAYVZE010000091.1:1478-8610 GCA_964455685.1 uncultured Steroidobacteraceae bacterium | reverse complement strand
ATGGCACGCCGTACCCGCACGCCGGCGCGCTGCAGTTCTCCGAGGTGACGGTGGATTCCACCACCGGCTCGGTGCTGCTGCGTGCGCAGTTCCCCAATCCAGACCGCGTGCTGCTCCCCGGCATGTTCGTGCGCGCGCGCCTGTCCAGCGGCAGCGCCAGCGAGGCGCTGCTGGTGCCGCAGGCCGCCGTGCAGCGCAATGGCCGCGGCGAGCCCGTGGTGCTGGTGGTGGACGGGGAGAACAAGGTCAGCGAGCGCGTGATCCAGCTCGGGCCCACCGTCGGCAGCGAGTGGCTGGTGACCGGTGGCCTGGCGGCCGGCGAGCGCGTCATCGTCGAGGGCCTGCAGAAGGCGCGGGCGGGCGTCACCGTGACGCCGGCGCCGGCCAGCAACGCGAGCGGGAACTGATCCATGCTGCCACGTTTCTTCATCGACCGGCCCGTCTTCGCATGGGTGGTCGCCCTGGTGCTGATGCTGGCGGGCGGCATCGCGGTGTTCAACCTGCCCATCATGCAGTACCCGGCCATCGCGCCGCCGCAGGTGGCCATCAGCGCCACCTACCCGGGCGCGTCCGCGCAGACCGTGCAGGACACGGTGGTGCAGGTGATCGAGCAGCAGCTCAACGGCATCGACGGGCTGCAGTACATCACCTCCGAGGCCAGCGCCGACGGTTCTGCCACGATCAACCTCACCTTCCGCCAGGGCACCAATCCCGACATTGCGCAGGTGCAGGTGCAGAACAAGCTGCAGGCGGCCACGCCGCTGCTGCCCGCCGAGGTGCAGCAGCAGGGCCTGCGCGTGGCCAAGTCCGTGCGCAACTTCCTGGTGGTGATCGGTTTCGTCTCCTCCGACGACACGCTGTCGGGCGACGACCTGTCGAACTTCGTCGCCTCGAACGTGCAGGACGAGATCGCGCGCACGCCTGGCGTGGGCGAGGTGGTGCTGTTCGGCGCCCAGTTCGCCATGCGCGTGTGGCTGGACCCGGCGCGCATGGCGGCCTACCGCGTCACCACCAATGACGTGATCGCGGCCATCCGCGCGCAGAACGCGCAGGTGGCGGCCGGCCAGCTGGGCGGCCTGCCGGCCGAGCCCGGCACCACGCTGACGGCCACCGTGGTCGGCCCGTCGCGGCTGACCGAGCCCGAGCAGTTCCGCAACATCCTGGTGCGCGTCAACGAGGACGGCTCGCGCCTGCGCCTGGGTGATGTGGCCACGGTGACGCTGGACGCGGAGAACTTCGTCCGCAACGTGCGCTACAACGGCCGCCCGGCCACGGCCATGGCCGTGCGCCTGGCCACCGGTGAGAATGCGCTCGACACGGTCAATGCCATCAACCAGACCCTGGACCGCCTGAAGCCCTTCTTCCCGCCGGGCGTCGAGGTGGTCTACCCGGTGGACACCGCGCCCTTCGTGCGCGCCTCGATCTTCGAAGTGGCCAAGACGCTGGGCGAGGCCATCGTGCTGGTGTTCCTGGTGATGTTCCTGTTCCTGCAGAACTTCCGCGCCACGCTGATCCCGACGATCGCGGTGCCGGTGGTGCTGCTGGGTACCTTCGGCGTGCTGGCGGCGTTCGGCTACTCCATCAACACCCTGACCATGTTCGGCATGGCGCTGGCCATCGGCCTGCTGGTGGACGACGCCATCGTGGTGGTCGAGAACGTCGAGCGCGTGATGAGCGAGGAGGGACTCTCGCCCAAGGAGGCCACCCGCAAGTCCATGGGCCAGATCACCGGCGCGCTGGTCGGCATCGCGCTGGTGCTGTCGGCGGTGTTCGTGCCCATGGCCTTCTTCGGCGGCTCGGTGGGCGTGATCTACCGCCAGTTCTCGGTGACGCTGGTGTCGGCCATGACGCTGTCGGTGCTGGTGGCGATGATCCTGACGCCGGCGCTGTGCGCCACCATCCTCAAGCCCCTGCCGCCGGGCCACCAGCATGGCCAGCGCGGCTTCTTCGGCTGGTTCAACCGCTTCTACGAGCGGGCCAATGCCGGCTACCTCAAGCGCCTGTCCAGCGTGCTCACCCACAACAAGCGCGCGCTGGCCGTGTACGCCGCGCTGGTGGTGGCGCTGGGCATGCTGTTCGTGCGGATCCCGACCTCGTTCCTGCCGGACGAGGACTCCGGTGCCATGCTGGCCATCGTGCAGACCCCGCCGGGTGGCACGCGCGAGCGCACCGAGGCGGCGCTGGAGCAGGCGCTGGACTACTTCCTCACCCAGGAATCCGACGTGGTCGACGGCGTGCTGACCGTGGCCGGCTTCAGCTTCGCGGGCGTGGGCCAGAACATGGGCCTGGTGTTCGTGCGCCTGAAGCCCTGGGAGGAGCGCACCGGCAAGGGCCAGGACGTGCACTCGATCGCGGCCCGCGCCAGCGGCTACTTCTCCACCATCCGTGACGCGTCGATCTTCGCGGTGGTGCAGCCCTCGGTGCCCGAGCTGGGCACGGCCACCGGCTTCGACATGATGCTGGTGAACCGCGGCGGCCTGTCGCATGAGGAGTTCCTTGCGGCACGCAACCAGCTGATCGGCATGGCAGCGCAGAACCCGCGGCTGATGGCCGTGCGTCCCAACGGCGTGGAGGACGCGCCGCAGTTCAAGCTGCACCTCGACTACGAGAAGATCAGCGCGCTGGGCATTCCCATCACCGAGGTGACGCAGACGCTGTCGGCGGCGTGGGGTTCGGCCTACGTGAACGATTTCATCGACCGCGGCCGCGTCAAGCGCGTGTACGTGCAGGGTGATGCCTCGGCGCGCATGCGCTCGGAGGATCTCGGCAAATGGTACGTGCGCAACAACGCCGGCGAGATGGTGCCGTTCTCGGCGTTCAGCAGCGGCGAGTGGGTGTACGGCCCGCAGAAGCTGGTGCGGTTCAACGGCGTTCCGGCCTACAACATCCAGGGCCAGGCGGCCCCGGGCTTCAGCTCCGGCGAGGCCATGGACGCCATGGAAGAGCTGGTGGCGCAGCTGCCCGCCGGCGTGGGCCTGGAGTGGACCGGCATCTCCTACGAGGAGCGGCTCTCCGGCGGCCAGGCGCCGGCGCTGTACGCGGTGTCGCTTGCGGTGGTGTTCCTGTGCCTTGCGGCGCTTTACGAGAGCTGGTCGATCCCGGCGGTGGTGCTGCTGGTGGTGCCCATGGGCATCCTGGGCGCGGTCATTGCCACGCTGGCGCGCGGCCTGTCCAACGACGTGTTCTTCCAGGTGGGCCTGCTGACCACCATGGGCATCACGGCGCGCAACGCCATCCTGATCGTGGAGTTCGCCAAGGACTACTACGACAACGGCGCCAAGCTGGTCGATGCGGTGATGCGCGCGGCGCGCCAGCGCCTCAGGCCCATCCTGATGACCTCGCTGGCCTTCACCTGCGGCGTGCTGCCGCTGGCGCTGGCCAATGGCGCCGGCTCGGGCGCGCAGAACGCGGTGGGCACCGGCGTGGTCGGCGGCATGATCTCGGCCCTGATCCTGTCGATCTTCTTCGTGCCGTTGTTCTTCGTGCTGGTGCTGGGCGGGCTGCACATCAAGCCGCAGCCGCATGCGCCGCGCGGCGGCAAGGAGTACGTGCCGGAAGGTCCGACCTGAGGGGGCGTCGCCGCGCAGGCGGCTTCCCGGCTCAGGGCGCCGCCACCAGCCCGCGCTTCTCCAGCAGCGGCTCGATGCGCGGCTCCCGGCCGGCGAAGTCACGGAACAGCGTCATCGCATCCACGCTGCCGCCGCGCGAGAGCAGCCGCTGGCGGAAGCGGTCGCCGTTGGCGCGCGTCAGGCCGCCGTTCTCCTCGAACCAGCGCTGGGTGTCCGCGTCCAGCACCTCGGCCCAGATGTAGGCGTAGTAGCCGGCCTGGTAGCCGCCCATGATGTGGCTGAAGTAGGTGGTGCGGTAGCGCGGCGGCACCGGCGCGAAGTCCACGCCTTCCTCCCGCAGCGCGCGGGCCTCGAACTCCAGCACGCCGTCGGCGTCCGGCAGGGCGGCGGCCGGCAGCTGGTGCCAGCGCTGGTCCAGCAGCGCCGCGGCCAGGTATTCGGTGGTGGCGTGGCCCTGGTTGAATTTCTGCGCCGCGACCACCTTGTCCAGCAGTTCCTGCGGCATGGGCTCGCCGGTGCGGTAGTGCACGGCGTAGTTCCGCAGCACCTCCGGCCAGTCGGCCCACATCTCGTTCACCTGCGAGGGGAACTCGACGAAATCGCGCGGCACATTGGTGCCGCTGAAATAGGGGTACTCGACGTCGGAGAACATGCCGTGCAGGGCATGGCCGAACTCATGGAAGGCAGTGGTCACCTCGTCCCAGGTCAGCAGTGTCGGCTCGCCCGGCGGCGGCTTGGGAATGTTCAGGTGGTTGGCGACCACGGGCTTCAGGCCCAGCAGCCTGGACTGCGGCACGTAGTCGTTCATCCACGCGCCGCCGCGCTTGGACTTGCGCGCGTACATGTCGGCGATGAACAGCGCCAGCGGCTTGCCGTCGGCATCGGCCACCTCGTACACCCACACGTCGGGGTGGTAGACGGGCAGGTCGTGGCGGCGCTTGAAGGTCAGGCCATACAGGCGGTTGGCGGCGTAGAACACGCCTTTCTCGAGCACATTGGTCAGCTCGAGGTAGGGCTTGAGCTGCGACTCATCGAAGGCGAACTTCTCCTGCCGCACCTTCTCGCTGTAGAAGTCCCAGTCCCAGGCGGCGAGCTCGAAGCCGCCGCCCTCGCGATCGATCAGGGCCTGCAGGTCGGCCGCCTCGCGGCGCGCATTGGCCACTGCCGCCGGGGCCAGCCGGCGCAGCATGTCGTTGACCGCGGCCGGCGTGCGCGCGGTCTGGTCCTCCAGGCCGTAGGAGGCGTAGTCCGGGTACCCCAGCAGTGCCGCGCGCTCGGCACGCAGCTTCATGGTGCGGGCGACGATGGCGCGGTTGTCGTACGGGCCGCCGCGGCTGCCGCGCGACACCGAGGCCTCGTGCACGCGCTGGCGCAGCGCGCGCGAGGTGAGCTGCGAATTCACCGGCTGGCCGGTGGTGTTCAGCAGCGTCAGCACGTACTTGCCTTCCAGGCCGCGGGACTTCGCTTCTTCCTCGGCGGCGGCAACCTGCGCAGGCGTGAGCCCGTCGAGCTCGCGCACGTCGTCGACCACCACGGCCGCGGCGTTCACCTCGTCGAGCACGTTCTGGTTGAACTGGCTGGACAGCGTGGCGAGCTCGGAGTTGATCGCCTTCAGCCGTTCCTTGTCGGCGGCGGACAGCCGCGCGCCGGCACGCACGAAGTCGCTGTGGCGCCGCTCGATCAGCCGCACCGACTCGGCATCCAGGCCGAGGTCATGGCGCTTCTGGTACAGCGCCTCGATGCGTGCGAACAGCTTCTCGTCCAGCAGGATGGCGTCGCTGTGGGCGGAGAAGCGCGGCGCGTATTCAGCGCGCAGCGCATTGCGCGTGTCGTTGGTGTCGGCGGCCACCAGCGAGAAGAACACGATCTGGGCGCGCTCGAGCACCTGGCCGCTCTTCTCCAGCGCCACCAGCGTGTTCTCGAAGGAGGGCGGCTCGGGGTTGTCGGCGATGGCCCGCACCTCGGCCAGGTGCTGCGCCATGCCGGCATCGAAGGCCGGCGCGAAGTCGCTGTCCTTGATGCGGTCGAACTGCGGGTAGTTGAAGGGCAGCGGGCTGGGCGCGAAGAAGGGGTTGCCGTCGGGCTGGGCGGCGGGCAGGGAAGTGGTGGCGAGCATCGTGGTCAGCAGCAGGGCGGATGGCGTGGTGGAGCGCGGCATGGTCAGGCAGGTACCGTCGGAAACCAGTGAGGATAGCCTAGCGCAGGCCCCGGACCGCCCCGACTTCCCGGGAGGATCCCGCGGCATGATGCAAACGCCGGGGGCCGGGAGTAGCCTGCCGGTCATGCGACCCTCGGATCCGCAATGGCGCTGCCGCCGCCCCGGCGTCATCGTCCTGGCGCTGGCCGCCCTGCTGCCGGCTTGCCAGCGCGCCAGCCAGGAAGCAGCAGCTCCCGTCGTCACGCCGGCCCCGGCGGCTGTCCCATCGGTGGCACAGGTCGAGGGCATCGAGTGGTTCGAGGGGGGTATCGACGCGGCCTTCGAGGCGGCCCGCGCGCAGGACCGGCTGGTCTTCCTGTACTGGGGCGCCGAGTGGTGCCCGCCCTGCCATGACCTGAAGGCGCATGTCTTCCCGCGCGAGGATTTCCAGCGCGCGCTCAGGCAGTTCATTGCCGTCTACCTCGATGGCGACGCGCCGGGCGCGCAGCGCATCGCGGAGCAGTTCCGCGTGCAGGGTTACCCCTCCGTGGTGGTGCTCGACGCCCGTCGCCGCGAGCTGGCGCGCATTTCAGGCGGCAGCGACCTGGCCAGCTATGCCGAGGTGCTCGACCTCGCGCTGGCCAATTCCCTGCCGGTGGAGGAGCTGCTGTCCCAGCTGGCCGCGGGCCGGATCAAGGAGCTGCGCGAGGTGGAGTGCCGCCGCCTGGCCTGGAATGACTGGTCCATGTGGGGCGGCGAGTCCGGCGAGCTCGCGGGCGCGCTGCGCACCGCGGCGGGACGCTGCCCGGCCGGCTCCCGCGCCGAGCGCGACCGGCTGGTGGTGCTGGCGGCCGACCTGGCGGCCTCCGGGGCGCTGGCCCGCCTCGAGCAGGGCGAGGCGGCCGATCCCCAGCTCAGGTCGCTGGTCGCCGAGGTGGAGGCGCTGCTGGCCGATGCGGATCGCAGCCGCGAGGCCGGCAATGCGCTCATCTACATGAGCGAGGACGTGCTCGCCGTGGCGCGCCTGCTCGCGCCGGCACGCGTGCCAGCGCTGCAACAGCGCTACTTCGCGCTGCTGGACGCGGTGGAGGTGGACCCGCGCCAGTCCGACACCCTGCGCCTGCTGACCGCCGCGCGGCGCGTGCAAGCGGCCCGGGCCCTCTCCGGCAGTGATGCCGTGCCGCCCGAGGTCGAGGCCCGTGCCCGTGCCACGCTGCAGGCCTTCCTGGCTCGTGACTACGATGCCACGGCGCGCTCCGGCATCGTCAATTCGGCCTCCTGGGTGCTGCACGAGCTGGGTGATGACGAGGCGCTGCGCGCGCTGCTGCTCGAGCAGATGCAGCGCTCGCGCACGCCGTACTACTACATGCCCGACCTGGCCGACATCGAGGAGCGTGCCGGCAACACCAGGGCCGCGCTGGAGTGG
>CAYVZE010000091.1:0-1378 GCA_964455685.1 uncultured Steroidobacteraceae bacterium | reverse complement strand
TGGTCCCGCCGGCGATGATCTGATCCCGGAGGAGGCCAGGGCGAAGATCCAGCTCATCTTCGAGCACTTGCTCGCCCGACTGGCCCTGCACGAAATGAGCGAGCTGGACCTGCGCCAGGTGGCTCTCCTCAGTGGACTGGCCGAGAAGACTGTTCGCATGGCAGCGACGCGGACGGGGGATGGTCCCGAGCTCACCACGTTCAAGAAGGACAACCGTACCTGGGTTACGTGTGAGGAGGCGCTGCACTGGCTGTCGACCAAGCGCGGTTTCCGGCCCACGCGTTTCGTCGACCAGGACTTCATGCCGACCGTGGTGCCGACGGATCTCCGCCAGCTTCGATGGGGGCTCAGGAGCCAGCGGGAGCGCGTGAGGCTCTCCATCGACGATCTGGCTTCCCGCCTTGCATGGGATGACAGGACGCGCGGCGAATACGAGCGACTTGAGGCAGATGGGCAGGAATTCGATCCGAGGGCGTTCCACGTCCCGGGCCTGCTCGCGCTGGCCCTTGCGCTCCGCGTGGGCGACCCGGCGGCTTTCGCCAAGGCTGCGGCACGCATCCTGGCCGAACTGGTCATCGAGCAGGAAATCGCCGCCGCGCTGGCGGAGGGCGAGAAGGAGGGCGCGTCGTGCACCTGACAGGACATGCCAGGAAGCGGCTCCAGCAGCGGGCGCTCCCCCCGTTCGTCATCCACCTGCTTTACAGCTTCGGGGTTGAGAAGCGGCAGAACGGTGCAACGCTGATCTTCTTCAACGAGAAGGCGCGGAAGAAGGCGCGTGAGGAGCTTGAGGATGCGCTGCGTCGATTCGACAAGATCGGAGACGCCTTCCTCGTCGAGTCGGCAGATGATGGCCGGGTCATCACGGTGGGCCACCATTACCGGCGGATTCACGGCAGCTGAGGAATTTGATGCAGATCAGGATGAAAGGAGGTTCACCAGTGTCCCAATACCTTGAGCGCTATCGTGACTCGATCGAGTCCCTCGATCTGGAAACCGGGCTTGACGGGTTTCCCGAGCCTCTGCTGATGCGGCGGGACGGCCCCTGGGCGAGTTACTACGCGCCGTTCGAGCCGGAACTACGGCGGAAATCAGGGGCTTGCTGGCCACGCGTTCCTGCACGAGGAGCTTGCGGAAGGGTTCTCGCAGGAGTTGCAGGCGCTTCCGGAAAACCTGATCTTCTTCCCGCTCGGGAAGGGAGCGGCGGAAGCGCTGGATTGGCTGGTCACGAAGGGGCTGGTTCCGGCTGAAAGGGTATTCTCCGGGCTTCCCCATCCTTCGCCTGCCAATGTCGAGCGCGTCGACTACTTCATCGGCAGAAGCCGCGCGAGGCGTGTTCGAACAAGGTTGATACAGCGCTGCTTGACCGGCGGCGGGTCGA
>CAYVZE010000090.1:0-8697 GCA_964455685.1 uncultured Steroidobacteraceae bacterium | reverse complement strand
AGCTGCGCCTGTCGAAGAAGGGCCCCGGCCCGGTGACCGCCGGCGACATCCAGGGGGACCACGACATCGAGATCGTGAACCCCGAGCTGGTGATCGCCAACCTGACCCAGGCCGGCAGCCTGTCGATGACGCTGAAGGTGGAGAAGGGCCGCGGCTACCGCCCGGCGCAGCAGCGCGCTGCGTTCGAGGAGTCCTCGCGCCCCATCGGCCGCCTGCAGCTGGATGCGTCCTTCAGCCCCGTGCGCCGCGTGACCTACTCGGTCGACTCCGCCCGCGTGGAGCAGCGTACCGACCTCGACAAGCTGGTGATCGACATCGAGACCAACGGCACCATCGATGCGGAGGAAGCCATCCGCCGCGCCGGTGCCATCCTGAAGGACCAGCTGTCGGTGTTCGTCGACCTGCAGGGCGAGGACGAGGCCAGCGGCGCCAAGGTCACCGAGATGCAGTTCGACCCGCTGCTGCTGCGGCCCGTCGATGAGCTCGAGCTGACCGTGCGCAGCGCCAACTGCCTGAAGGCCGAGAACATCCACTACATCGGCGATCTCGTGCAGCGTACCGAGGTGGAGCTGCTGCGCACCCCGAACCTCGGCAAGAAGTCGCTCACCGAGATCAAGGAAGTGCTGCAGGGCCACGGCCTGATGCTGGGCATGCGCCTGGAAGGCTGGCCGCCGGCCGGCCTGCGGCACGACGACCGCGACGGGATTTGAATGATGGATCGCGGGGCCTGACGGCCCCGCGGCGGGGACGCAGGGCGCCCCCGATCGACGAGAAACCAGAGAGAATACTGACATGCGTCATCAACTTTCGGGCCGCCAGCTTTCGCGCAAGGCGCCGCATCGCCAGGCGATGCTGCGCAACATGGCCGCGTCGCTGCTGCGCCACGAGACCATCCGCACCACGGTGCCGAAGGCCAAGGAGCTGCGCCGCGTCGTGGAGCCGCTGATCACGCTGGCGAAGGTCGACACCGAAGCCAAGCGCCGGCTTGCCTTCGCGCGCCTGCGCGACGCCGAAGTGGTGGCCAAGCTGTTCGACGACATCGGACCGCGCTTCAAGGCCCGCCCGGGTGGATACACCCGCATCCTGCACATGGCGCCGCGCCCGGGCGACGCCGCGCCGATGGCGCTGATGCAGCTGGTGGACGGGCCGGCCAAGGCCGACGAGCCGGCCTCGGAGGGCGAGGAGAAGGCCGCCGGGAAGAAGGCCGCCCCGAAGAAGAAGGCTGCGGCCAGGAAGTCTGCGCCGAAGAAGAAGGCCGCCGCGGCGGGCTGATCCGCCTCCGGCACCTGCTTCATGCAAGGCCCCGCGATCGCGGGGCCTTTGCTTTCTTGCGGGCGCGGTCCGGAAAGACCGTGGCTGCGCCGTGTCAGGCCGGCGTTTCGCCCGCCACCGTGGTGCGGTACATCTCGCGCCGGTGGCCTGCGTAGTCGTTGAACGCCTGGTGCACGCACAGGCGGTTGTCCCAGACCACCAGCATGTCCGGCTCCCAGCGCAGGCGGCAGGTGAAGGCCGGCTGCACGAGGTGCCCGTTGAGCATCTGCACCAGCGGCGCGGCCTCGCTCTCGCGCAATCCCTCGATGCCGATGGCGTAGGAAGGATCGATGTACAACGCCTTCTCGCCGGTGCGCGGGTGGGTGCGCACCAGCGGATGCGCCGCGCCCTCGACCTTGGCGCGCAGCGCCGGTGGCAGCTCGGCGAGCTGGCGCGTGGCCACCAGCTTGCCCACGGGGTTGTCGCGCAGCTCGGCGTTCTCGCGCGCCGAGGCCAGCACGTCGCGCATCGAGAAGCGCACCTTGAGGTTGGCGATGAGCTGCCGCATCAGCGGCGAGAGCGTGCGATAGGCCAGCGCCGAATTCGCCCACATGGTGTCGCCGCCCCAGGGCGGCACTTCCACCGAGCGCAGGATGGTGATGGCCGGCGGCTGCGGCAGGAAGGGCGAGTCGGTGTGCCAGCCCGACCCGAACACGTGCGCGGACCGGTCGTCGGCTTCCTTCACCAGCGGCTGCACCTCGCGGAAGCCCGGCACGCCGTCGGTGTAGGCATCCTCGGCGAATTCGCCGAAACGCCGGCTGATCGCATGGTGCGCGGCATGGTCCATGCGCGTGTTGCGGAAGAAGATCATCTTGTGGCGGAACAGCGACTGCTCGATCTCCGCGAACTGCGCGTCCGTCACGGCGTTCAGGTCCACGCCGCGGATCTCCGCGCCCATGGCCGCTGCCAGCGGCAGCGCCTGGATATGGCGCAACGGCAGCGGCGAGTTGTCGAAGCCCTCATGCGGATGCAGGTACATCCGGCCCCCCTCCTGTAATCCCTTGCCCCATCCTAAGCATCCGCCGCCATTGCGGCCAGCGGGCCCGACGGACTAGGCTGTGGCGTCGAAAGTCCACAGGTTCGACTGATCCGACAAGAAGCACAAGCACAGCCATGAAGGATGCGAGCATGAAACTTCTATCTGAATTCAAGCAGTTCGCGATGCGGGGCAACGTCATCGACCTCGCCGTGGGCGTGGTCATCGGTACCGCCTTCGGCAAGATCGTGTCCTCGCTGGTGGCCGACGTGATCATGCCGCCGCTGGGAATCCTGCTGGCCGGCGTCGACTTCTCCGACCTGTCGGCGAACGTGGGCACGGGGCCCGACGGCGAGCCCGTGCTGCTGAAGTACGGCCTGTTCCTGCAGGCGGTGATCGACTTCCTGATCATCGCCTTCGCGATCTTCATGGCGATCAAGGGCATCAACAAGCTGCAGCGCCCGCCGGAGCCGGCTGCCCCGCCGCCGCCGCCGCGCGACGAGGTCCTGCTGGAGGAGATCCGCGACCTGCTCAAGCAGCAGCAGCGCTGACCGCCCCGCTGCGTCTCCCTGCCGCCTTCAGCCCACGTCGGCGAAGGCGGTGCGGGTGAGGTTGTCGTGGCCGCTGTCGGTGACCACGACATTGTCCTCGATGCGGATGCCGCCACAGGGTGCCAGCCGCTCGATCACCGGCCAGTTCAGTGCGCCGGCATGCGGGCCGGCCCTGAGTTTCGCCAGCAGGCTGTCGATGAAGTACAGCCCCGGCTCCACCGTCACCACCATGCCCGGCTCGAGCCTGCGCGTCAGGCGCAGGGCCGGGTGGCCCGGCGGCCGTGGCAGCGGCTCGGCGTCATGGGATGGCCGCAAGCCGCCCACGTCATGCACCTGCAACCCCAGCAGGTGGCCCAGCCCGTGCGGCAGGAAGGCCGCGGTCACGCCGTTCTGCAGCGCCTCTTCCGGATCCATGCGCAGCAGGCCGGCCTCGTTCAGCACGCGCGCGACCATGCGGTGGGCGCAAAGGTGCAGCTCGCGCCAGTCCACTGCGGGCGCGACCGCTTCGCACAGTTCCTGCTGGGCCTGGTCCATGGCTTGCACCAGCGAGGCGAACAGCCCCGGTGCGCGCGACCAGGTACGGGTGATGTCGCTGGCGTAGCCCCTGCAGCTCGCGCCGGCATCGATCAGCAGCGACAGCGAACGCGCCGGCGCGGTGGTATCCCGGTGCTGGTAATGCAGCGTCGCGGCGTGCTCGTTCAGCGCCACGATGGGCGGGTAGGGCAGCGAGGATTCCACCTGGCGCACGGCGCGCAGGAAGGCGAGGTGGATGTCGAACTCGGCGCCGCCGTCGCGGAAGCAGCTTTCCGCGGCCAGGTGGCCGGCCACGGCGATGCGGGTGGCCTCGCGGATGCACGCCACCTCGTAGGCGCTCTTGATGCAGCGCGACTGCTCCAGCCGCGCCAGCAGTTGCGGCGGATTGCATGCCCAGGCCTCGGGCGGGGGCGCCTCCCCGATCCATGCCAGCTTGCCGGGGGCTTGCCGTGCCACGGCAGCCGCTGTCGCGGCATCAGGCACCACCGTGAGATCGAACAGCCCCGTCCAGGGAGCGTCCGGCGGCTCCGGCGGGCTGTGCCAGAAGTCCTCGGGCGCGACGAATATCAGCCGCGGACGCATGCCCGGCGCCAGGTGCACGAGGCTGCCCGGCGCTGCCGGCGGCGGCACGAACCACAGGAACCAGGGATTGGCGCGGAAGGGATGGTGCTGGTCGTCGAGGAACAGCGGCTGCTCGATGCCGGCGGCAATCACCACGCCATCGAGCCCGAGCGCCTCCAGCGCCGCGTCGAGCGCGGCCTGCGCGTCGCGCAGGTGCGAGGCGAACAGCACGTCGTCGAGCGGGATGCTGGCCATGTGCAGTACATGATGCCCCCGTGCCTGCGCCGATACCACATCCGCTGTCGGTAATCCGCGACGCAGTGCATTGGCGCGACAAAGCATTTTGAATGGGTTCACGGAACTGGATAAAATTTGTTGCAACGACGCGAAGCGTTCGACGGATCCAATGGTTCCCCGGGTGCTTCGCGTTTTCTGGTTCTGCCGGACCTCCTTTTTCCACTCAAGATCGGGAAACTCCTATGAAGACCAAACTCGCCATCAGTGCCGTGG
This sequence comes from uncultured Steroidobacteraceae bacterium, assembly GCA_964455685.1. GTDB lineage: Bacteria > Pseudomonadota > Gammaproteobacteria > Steroidobacterales > Steroidobacteraceae > ZC4RG30. The sequence goes on along the minus strand of CAYVZE010000090.1, from coordinate 4,254 downwards.
CCGTTGCCCTGGCCCTTGCCGCCTGCTCGAAGCAGGAAGCCGTGACCGCCGCCGATGAAGCCGCTGCTGCCGCCACCGAGGCTGCTGCCGTGGCCAGCGACGCTGCCGCCGATGCCGCCCAGGCTGCGGCCGACGCCACCGCCGAGGCCGCTGCCGCCGTCGGCGAGGCTGCCGACGCCACCGTCGAGGCCGCTGCTGCCACCGCCGAGGAGGCTGCCGAGGCTGTCGCCCCGGCGAACTGAAGCAGGCCTTGCGCTGCAAATGCCCGGCCGGGAATGGCCGGGCAACGAGCCCGGCCAGGTCTTCCTGCCCGGGCTCGATTCTTGTGGGGAGCCCTACGGATGCCGGTCAGCCTGCGCGATGCCCGCGGACACGCGGAGGATTGCGAATGGATCGAGAGCGTCTACCGCGACTATCTCGATGACCTGCGTGCGCGCCGCACGGGGCTGTTCCCCGTGCTCGGCGCCGTCGGCCTGGCCGAGAGCCCGCAGGTGAAGGTGTGGCTTGCCGACCGTGATGCCACGCTGCTGACCATCCTGGACCAGGGACGCCGCGCCGGATTCGCCCTGCTGGTGGCGCAGCACGGCTACCAGGACATCGATTACCGCCTCTCGGAATTCTTCATCGCCCGGCCCCTGCGCCGCCGCGGCCTGGGCCGCGAGGCCGCGAGGCTGATCTTCGATCGTTTCGCCGGGCGCTGGGAGGTGGTGCAGGATGCGGGCAGCCCCGCGGCCATCGCCTTCTGGCGCAATGTGCTGGCGGCCTACACCCGCGGGCATTATCGTGAGCGCACCGGGCACGGCGAAGTGCGCCAGTACTTTTCATCAGCCAACAGAAGAAAGGGGTGATCCATGGGGATTTCCAGGAAACGGACCGCGGCGTGGGCGCTGGTGATCGGCGTGCTGGTGATGGCCGCGGCGCCCGGGGCGCGGGCTGCCATGCCCGGGCTGTACTTCTCGGGCTTCTACATGGATTCATCGCTGGCCTACTCCACGGCGGACGTGACGGCCTCGCAGATGGAAGCCTGGCGCGGGGATATCTGGGGTGAGTTCGGCGCCGACGTCCTCGACCTGGAGGATTACGACTTCGACCGCACCGACATCGGCTACAGCTTCGGCGTCGGTTTCCAGATGTCCGAGTACTTCGCCGCCGAGCTGTCATACGTGCAGATCGGCGAGGCGCGCTATTCTGCCCTCGGCAGCATCCGGTTCCAGGGCGAGGGCGAGCAGCCCTATCGCTCCGCCACCGGCATGAAGATCCGCGCGCGCGGGCTGGGGCTGACGGGCATCGCCATCTGGCCGATGGGCGACCGCTGGTCGCTGGATGCGCGCGGCGGCGTGCTGTGGGGCAAGAAGAAGGTCCGCTACGAGGTGATCGTCGAGGGGCTGGGCTATGACACCGGTTCGCTGAAGGATGATTCCATCGGCTTCACGCTGGGCGCCGGCGTGAACTGGTCCATGTCGCCCGGCACCGCCATCCGCCTCGGCTACACCCGGCTGCAGAACGCGCTGTACGACGACACCCACGCCAGCGCGTGGCTGTTCGGCCTGAAGTACGCCTGGTAAGTCAGGCGCCTGGCGCCGCCAGCAGCGGCGCCAGGTAGTGGCCGGTGGCGCTGTCCTTGCTGGCGGCGATGTCCTCCGGCGTACCGGTGGCGATGATGCGGCCGCCGTGCGTGCCGCCGCCGGGGCCCAGGTCGATGATCCAGTCGGCCGTCTTGACCACGTCGAGGTTGTGCTCGATCACCACCACCGTGTTGCCCTCGTCGCGCAGGCGGTGCAGCACGGTCAGCAGCTGCGCCACGTCGTGGAAATGCAGGCCGGTGGTGGGCTCATCGAGGATGTACAGCGTGCGGCCGGTGGCGCGCTTGGCCAGCTCGCGCGCCAGCTTCACGCGCTGCGCCTCGCCGCCTGAGAGCGTGGTGGCGTTCTGCCCCAGCTGGATGTAGCCCAGCCCCACGTCGATCAGCGTCTGCAGCTTCGAGGCGATCATCGGCACCGCCGCGAAGAACGCGCTGGCCTCCTCGATGGTCATCTGCAGCACTTCGTGGATGTTCCTGCCGCGCCAGCGGATCTCCAGCGTTTCGCGGTTGTAGCGCCGGCCCTGGCACACATCGCAGGGCACGTACACGTCGGGCAGGAAGTGCATCTCGACACGGATCACGCCGTCGCCCTGGCAGGCCTCGCAGCGGCCGCCCTTGACGTTGAAGCTGAAGCGGCCAGGGCCGTAGCCGCGGGCGCGCGCCTCCGGCACCTGCGCGAACAGCTCACGCAGCGGCGCGAACAGGCCGGTGTAGGTGGCCGGGTTGGAGCGGGGCGTGCGGCCGATGGGACTCTGGTCGATGTCGATGACGCGGTCGATGTGCTCCAGCCCCTCGATGGACTCCACCTTCGGCGCATCGAAGCCGGTGAGCCCCAGGTGGCGCGCCACGCCGGCGTAGAGGGTGTCATTGACCAGCGTGGACTTGCCCGAGCCGGACACGCCGGTGACGCAGGTGAACAGCCCCACCGGGAAGTCCACCGTGACCTGCTGCAGGTTGTTGGCATGTGCACGGACGATGCGCAGGGCTTGCTTCTGCGGCGGTGTGCGCTGCGCGGGGACCTCGATGCGGCGACGGCCGGAAAGGTAGTCGCCGGTGAGCGATGCCGGGTTGGCGATCACTTCAGCGGGCGTGCCCTGCGCCACCACGCGGCCGCCGTGCACGCCGGCGCCGGGGCCGATGTCGAGCACGTGGTCGGCGGCCAGAATGGCGTCCTGGTCATGCTCCACCACCAGCACGGTGTTGCCGAGGTCGCGCAGGCGCTTGAGCGTCGCGAGCAGGCGCGCGTTGTCGCGCTGGTGCAGGCCGATGGAAGGCTCGTCGAGGATATACAGCACGCCGGTGAGCCCCGAGCCCACCTGGCTGGCCAGGCGGATGCGCTGCGCCTCGCCGCCGGAGAGCGTCTCGGCGCTGCGGTCCAGTGTCAGGTAGTCCAGGCCCACGTCCACCAGGAAGCGCAGCCGGTCGGCCACTTCCTTGACAATGCGCGCGGCGATCTCACCGCGCCAGCCGGTGACTGCCAGTCCCTCGAAGTGCTCCAGGGCCTTCGCCACCGACAGCTCGGCGATCTGCGGCAGGGTGTGGCCGGCCACGTGCACATGGCGGGCCGTGGTGTTCAGTCGCGCCCCGCCGCATTCGGTGCAGCGGCGCGTGCCGCGGTAGCGGCCCAGTTCCTCGCGCACCGTGGCCGACTCGGTCTCGCGGTAGCGCCGGTCCATGTTGGGCAGGATGCCCTCGAAGGGATGCGAGCGCTTGACCGTGCGGCCGCGCGCGTCGATGTGGCGGAACTCCACTTCGGTGCTGCCGCTGCCGTACAGCACCACCTGGCGGATCTTCTCGGGCAGCTTCTTCCACGGCATTTCCACGTCGAAGCCGTAGTGCGCGGCCAGCGCCTGCATCATCTGGAAGTACCAGGCATTGCGCCGGTCCCAGCCGCGGATGGCGCCGCCGGCCAGCGACAGCTCCGGGTGCATGACCACGCGCGCCGGATCGAAGAACTCCTGGTAGCCCAGCCCGTCGCAGGCGGGGCAGGCGCCTGCCGGGCTGTTGAACGAGAACAGCTTCGGCTCGAGCTGCGGCACGGAGAAGCCGCATTGCGGGCAGGCGTGCAGGCTGGAGAACACCAGCTCCTCGCGCTTGCCGCTCCCGGCGAAGGCCAGCCGCGCCACGCCCTTGCCGAGGCGCAAGGCAGTCTCGAAGGACTCGGCCAGGCGCTGCGCGATGTCCTCGCGCACCTTGAAGCGGTCGACCACGGCCTCGATGGTGTGCTTGCGCCTGGGGTCGAGCTGCGGGATCGCGTCCAGCTCGTGCACCGTGCCGTCCACGCGCGCGCGCACGAAGCCCTGCGCGCCGAGCTCGGAGATGACCTCGTGGTGTTCGCCCTTGCGGTCCACCACCAGTGGCGCCAGCAGCAGGCAGCTCTCGCCCTCGGGGAGCTTGAGCACCTGGTCAACCATCTGGCTGACTGTCTGCGCGGTCAGGTCAACGCCGTGCTCGGGGCAGCGCGGGATGCCGGTGCGTGCGTACAGCAGGCGCAGGTAGTCGTAGATCTCGGTGACGGTGCCGACGGTGGAACGCGGGTTGTGGCTGGTCGCCTTCTGCTCGATGGCGATGGCCGGGGACAGGCCTTCGATGGAGTCCACGTCCGGCTTCTCCATCATCGACAGGAACTGCCGGGCGTAGGCCGACAGCGATTCCACGTAGCGGCGCTGGCC
>CAYVZE010000089.1:0-8731 GCA_964455685.1 uncultured Steroidobacteraceae bacterium | reverse complement strand
GCCCACCGGCCCGTTCTCGAAGCTGTAGAGGTCGTACTCGCCTGGCCTGTCAGGCTTCTGCACGTAGATCCAGAGAAAAGTGTGGGGATTGCGCCATTCCAGCCTGGCCACGGTGCCCTCGACCACGGTGGGCCGGGCGAGGTCGAACATCGCGTAGGAATGGTGTGCGAGCGCAGGCGCAGCGGCGAGCAACGCCGTTGCCCCCGCAACGAGAATTCCGTTTCTCATCGGCTTTCATCCTTGAAAGTCCACGCGAATACTGCGCACGACCGGGACGGCAGTAAACTGCGAGGAAGGAAAAACAGACTTGCAGCAGATGCAAAGATGCCCGAGCTAGAGCAACTCAAGGTGCTGGTGGCTGTGGCGGAAGCGGGATCGTTCGCCGCGGCCGCGCGGGTGCTGGAACGCTCGACGGCCGCGGTTTCGCGCACCGTCGCCGCGCTGGAGCGCCAGGTCGGCACGCGGCTGGTGGACCGTACCACGCGCAGCCTGCGCTTCACCAGCGCGGGGCAGCGTTTCCTCGATCATGCCCGCAGCGTGCTCGACACGCTCGACCGCGCCATCCGGGAGGCGGGCGAAGCACACCAGGAGCTGGTGGGCGAGCTGGGCATCACCGCGCCGCTGATGTTCGGCCGCCTGCACGTGGCGCCCGTGGTGCTGGCCTTCCTGGAGCAGCATCCACGCGTGCGCGTGCGCACCCTGTTCACCGACCGCAGCGTCAACCTGGTCGACTCGGGCATGCAGGTGGCGGTGCGCATCGGCGAGCTGCCCAGCTCCACGCTGCATGCCGTGCCGGTGGGCAGGGTGCGACGCCTGGTGGTGGCGTCTCCCTCGTATCTGGAGAAATACGGCGAGCCGCACTCGCCGGAAGACCTGGAGCACCATCGCGCCATCGGCTTCGGCCACGACGTGGCGCTGGCCCGCTGGCGCTTCCGCGATCCGGATGGCGGAGCCGTGGAGCAGGGAAGGCCGTCGATGCCGCTGGTGGTCGATGACCAGTACACCGCGCTGTACGCGGCCATGCAGGGATTCGGGCTGGCCACCGCGCTGAGCTACCAGGTGCGCGAAGCGCTGCTGAGCGGTGCGCTGCGACGCGTGCTCGTGCCCTTCGAGCCGCCGCCGGTGCCGGTGCACCTGGTTTACCTGGGCGGCAGCCAGACCCCGGCGCGGGTGCGCGCCTTGGTTGCATTCGCCGCCGAGAGGCTGCGCGGCAACCCCGTGCTGGAGGAATGAACCCGGCGCGGGGCTACGGGGCCTCCTGGCGCCAGCGGATCCATTCGCACGCGAGCACCAGCGCCATCGCCGCCATGCAGATGCTCAGCAGCGGATAGGCCGTGCGGGTGTTGAACAGGCCCACCACCTGCACGGCCACGGCGGCCATCACCTGCTGGGAGCAACCCACCAGGCCCCAGCCGCTGCCCACCTGCGGGCTGGAGCGCGTGACCGCGCGGGCCGATACCGTCGGCAGCGCCAGTCCCAGGCCGAAGTTCAGCAGTGCGCCGGCCGGGATGAACAGCGCCAGCGGATGCCGCACGCCCAGTGCGACCAGCAGCAGGCCCAGCAGGCAGGAGAGCAGGGCGAAGAGGGTCCCGGCCGGGATCAGCCAGTCCTGTCCCAGGTGCTTGCCGAAGCGCAGCACGAAGGCATTGCCGGCGAAGTAGCCCATGGGCAGCATCACGAAGTAGTAGGCGAACTCGGTGGACGGCCGGCCGAAGGCTTCCACCATCAGGTGCGGCGCGATGGACAGGAAGGCGGGATAGGCCGAGTAGAGCAGCCCCACCTGCAACAACAGCAACATGAAGCCGGGCCGTCCCATCACCGTCCAGGTGGGCCGCAGAAGGTCCAGCGCGCCGCCGGCGGGCATGGCGCGCTGTGGCTCCGGCAGGGTCTCGGGCTGCTTCAGCGCTACCGCGGCCAGCAGCACCAGCGCCAGCGCCACGCCGAAGTACTGCACCATCCGCCATCCGCCGGTGGCGATCAGCAGGTTGCCCAGCATGGGCGCGAAGCTCTGCACCACCAGTATCAGCATGGTCATCTGCGCCACCGAGCGCGCCAGCTGCTCGCCCGGTGAAAGGTCGGCGACGATGGCGCGCGAGGCGATGAAGGCCAGCGCGCAGCCGACGGATTGCAGCACGCGCGCGAAGGCGAGCAGCCCGAGCCCGCCGGTCAGCGCTCCCAGCAGCGAGCCGATGATGAACAGCGCCACGCCGCCGAGCAGGCAGGGACGGCGACCGAAGCGGTCGGTGAGCGGGCCGAGCAGCACCAGGCCCAGGCCGAAGGCCACCAGCGGCAGGCTCACGGTGACCTGCACGTCGGCCACGCCGGCGCCGAACTGTGCCTGCACCTGCGGCACGGACGGCAGGTACAGGTTCAGGGCGAGGGGGCCCAGCGAGGTGCATGCGGCCAGCAGCACCATCTGACCGAGGTTGCGGTTCACCCGTGCGTCCGCGCGCGTGGAGGAAGCAGGAGGGATGTTTCGCGCAGAGGGAAGCAGTTCCGCCTGCGGCAAGTGGGGGCGCTCGCCATCATTCGAGATTGTGGACTATATTTCGGGCAATCCTGGGGGGAGAGATGAAACGACCTGCTCGAGGACTCGTGCGTGCATTGGGGCTGCTGCTGCTGGCGGGTCCGCTGCTGGTCGCCCGGGCCACGGCCGCCGCTCCTGCCGGCTCCGGGCCCGAGCCGGCCGTGATTCTCGCCGAATCCACCCTTCCCACGCACACGGTTTACCGCCCGGCCGAGCTGAAGGGTCGCTATCCGGTGGTGCTGTGGGGCAATGGCTCCTGCGTCAACAGCAATTTCGGCTACCGGGAGTTCCTGGCCGAGGTGGCCTCGCACGGGTTCATCGTGCTGGCCATTGGGCCGTACCGGGACTCACCGCCGCCGCGGCAGCAGCGCCCGCAGGATCCAGCCCAGTGGCCGCCGTTCGAGACCCGCCATTCCCAGCTGCTGGAAGCGCTGGACTGGATCACCGCCGAGAACGGGCGCGAGGGCAGCGCCTACCGTGACCATGTCGCCGTCGACAAGGTCGCCGTGATGGGCCATTCCTGCGGTGCCCTGCAGGCCGTGCGTGCCTCCGGCGATCCGCGCGTGTCCACCGTGGTGGTGCTCAACAGCGGCATGATGCCCGATGGCGACCAGTACATGGTCCGCCATGACCTCGAGCGCTCCATCCTCAAGCACATGCATGCCCCCATCGCGTATTTCATCGGTGGCGAGACCGACATCGCATACGCCAATTCCGAGGAGGACTGGAAGGAGCTGCAACAGCTGTCCATTCCAGCCCTCAATGCCAACATGGACGTGGGCCACGGCGCCACGTTCAACCAGCCCCATGGCGGCCCGTTCGCCGCCGGTCCCGTCGCCTGGCTCCAGTGGCAGCTGAAGGGCGACGCCGCGGCGCGCGCCCGGTTCGTCGGCGAGCACTGCGGCTTCTGCGACGGATCGGGCTGGAAGCTGCGTCGTCACAAGCTCGATTGACCAACAGGGCAGGGAGGCCAATGAATCCACTACACATCTGTCAGCGCGCCCTGCTGCTGGGCGCCGCCGTGGTTGCCGCTTCGCTGGCGGCTGTCCATGCGCAGGAGCCGGGCATGCTGCCGCCGGGAGCCGTGCCGGCGGTGACGTCCCCGGCAGTGGAACAGGGACGCGTGACCTTCCGCTTGCGCGCACCGGAGTCCCGGCAGGTGAAGGTATCGGGCGATTTCGGTCCGGACGTGCAGATGCAGCGCGACGGCGAGGGCGTGTGGAGCGCCACCGTGGGACCGCTGGCGCCCGACGTGTACGTGTATTTCTTCGAAGTGGATGGCGTACGTCTGCCCGATCCGGCCAATCCGCAGGTGAAGATCGGCTACGTCGTCAGTACCACCACCAGCATCGTGGAGGTGCCCGGCGACGGCCCGGCCTTCCATGACGTGCAGGACGTACCGCACGGCGAGATCCGCACGCTGCTGTACAAGTCGCGCTCCAATGGCACGGTGCGCGAGCTGAACGTCTACCTGCCGCCGGGCTACGACGACAGTGCGCGGCGCCGTTATCCGGTGCTGTACCTGCTGCACGGCTTCGCCAACGACCATCATTCCTGGCATCGCTACGGCCGCGCCAACGACATCCTCGACAACCTGCTGGCGCGCCAGGCGATCAAGCCCTTCATCGTGGTGATGCCGCTGGGCTACGGCGGCGCCTCGGTGAACGGCGATGGCAACGGCATCCCGCCCGCCAATGCGGGCGCCTTCGGCGGTGATTTCGCGCTGTACGAGCGGGACATCCTCGAGGACATCATCCCGCTGATCGACCGCCGCTTCCGCACGCTGGCCAATCGCGAGAACCGCGCCATCGTCGGCTTCTCGATGGGGGGCATGCAGGCCGGCCGCTTCGGGCTGGGCAACCTCGACACCTTCAGCTACGTGGGCATCATGAGCGCCGGGCTGTTGGGCAACCCCGCCGCGGGCGCCGGTGGTCCCGACGTGATCGCCTCCCTGGCCGGCAATGCGGCGGCGGTGAACCGCAAGCTGAAGCTGCTGTGGATCGCCTGCGGCGTGGAGGACACGGCCATGGCGGGCGCCCGCCGCACGCACGAGGCGCTGCTGCAGGCCGGCATCCAGCACACCTTCCTCGAGACCCCGGGAGCGCATCACTGGCGGGTGTGGCGGCGCTACCTGCACGAGCTGGCGCCGCTGCTGTTCCGCTGACCGATGTCCGAGGAGCGCGCCTACGCCAGGGTCACGCTGCGGCTGCTGCCGTTCCTCGGCCTCTGCTACCTGGTCGCGTACCTGGACCGGGTCAACGTCGGCTTCGCCAAGCTGCACATGCTGGCCGACATCGGCATGTCCGAGGCGGCCTACGGCTTCGGCGCGGGCATCTTCTTCATCGGCTACTTCCTGTTCGAGGTGCCCAGCAACCTGGTGCTGCACCGGGTCGGCGCGCGCATCTGGATCGCGCGCATCATGGTCACCTGGGGGCTGATCTCCGGCGCCATGGCCTTCGTCGAGCCGCTGGCGCGCGCCACCGGGCTGGAAGTGAACACGGTGTTCTACATCCTGCGCTTCCTGCTGGGCGCGGCCGAGGCCGGCTTCTTCCCGGGGGTGCTGCTGTACCTGAACTACTGGTACCCGGCGCACCGCCAGAGCCGCACCATCGCGCTGCTGCTGGTGGCGCAGCCGTTCGCGTTCGTGTTCGGCGCGCCGCTGTCCGGCGCCATCATGGAATCCTTCGGCGGCGTGAAGGGCCTGCACGACTGGCAGTGGATGTTCATCCTCGAGGCCATTCCCGCGGTGCTGCTGGGCTTCGTGGTGCTGGCTTTCCTCGACAACCGCATCGAGGATGCGAAGTGGCTGACCGAGGAGGAGAAGAAGCTGCTGCGCGCGCGCCTGGACGGGGAGGCGCGCCGCAAGCGCGACACGCCGCTGCGCGAGCTGTTTGCCATCCCGGCGATGTGGCTGTTCACGGTGATCCTGTTCTGCATCGTCACCGGGGTGTACGGCATCAACTTCTGGCTGCCCACCATCATCTCCGAGACCGGCGTCGGCTCGGTGCTCGACGTGGGCTACATCACCGCAGCCTGCTACTTCAGCGCCGCGGCCATCTCGGTGCTGGTGACGCGACGGGCGGAACGTGTCAACGAGAAGCGCTGGCATGCCACCGCCGCCATGGTGGTCGGCGGCGTGTGCCTGGCGCTGAGCGCCGTGTGGACCACCAGCACGCTGGCCACGGCGGTGCTGCTGTCGCTGGCCACGGCCGGTGCGCTCATTGCCACCGCGCTGTTCTGGAGCTTCCCGGGATCGATGCTCACCGGCGTGGGCGTGGCGGCGGGCCTGGCCGCGATCAATTCCTTCGGCAACCTGGGCGGCTTCGTCGGTCCCTACCTGCTGGGTCTGGTGACCGAGTGGCTGGGCAGCCGCACCGCAGGCGTGAGCGTGCTGGGTGGCTTCATGGTGGTGGCCGGCGTGCTGATCGCGCTGGGCTGTGGCCGCTACGGCCTGCGCCAGCCGCAGCAGCTGCCGTGAGACGCCGCGCTCAGGCCGGCGCCGCGCCCTGGGTATTCACGTAGACGGCGTAGATCGACTGGCTGGCCGTCATGAACAGGCGGTTGCGCCTGGGCCCGCCGAAGGTGAGGTTGGCGCAGGCCTCGGGCAGGCGGATGCGGCCGATCAGGGTGCCGGCCGGGTTCAGCACCGACACGCCGCTGTAGCCTGGCGCATTGCCGGCATTGCTGGAACACCACAGGTTGCCGTGGACATCCACGCGCACACCATCCATGCCGCAGTTGACGCCATCGATGACCACGCGCGGCAGCGGCTGCACATTGCCCACGCGACCATTGCGCGCCACGTCGCACACCACCAGCGAGCTGCCGCAGACCACGTACAGCTTCTGGTAGTCCGGCGAGAACGCCAGGCCGTTGGGCGGCCCGGGCAGGCTGCCCCCGTCGAGGGCCACGGCGAGCCGGCCCTCGGGATCCACGCGGTAGACGTGGCTGGGCAGTTCCTGTTTCTTCGCGCCCACTTCCGGCGGCTGGCCCAGACGCTGCTGCAGGCGGCCCTCGCGGTTGCTGCGCCCGCCGGGCGCATCGGGGGCACCTTCGTACAGCGAGCCGCCGTAGGGCGGGTCGGTGAACCAGTAGCTGCCGTCCGGATGCGCCACCACGTCATTGGGTGAGTTCAGTGACTTGCCCTCGAAGGCGTCGGCGATCACCGTCACGCTGCCGTCGTGCTCGTAACGCACCACGCGGCGGTTGAGGTGCTCGCAGGAGAGCTGCCGGCCCTGGAAGTCGAAGGTGTTGCCATTGCTGTGGCCCGAGGGCTGGCGAAACACGCTGACGCGGCCCTCATCCTCGATCCAGCGCAGCTGGCGGTTGTTGGGGATGTCGCTCCAGACCAGGTAGCGGCCCTGGCCGCACCAGGCCGGTCCCTCGCACCACAGCCCTCCGGTCCAGATGCGCTGCACCGGCGCGTTGAACACGCGCAGGCCGGCAAAGGAGGGATGCACCACCACCACGTCCGGATCGGGGTAGGGCACCGGCGGTGCGCCGGGCGAGAAATCCCGCGGCTGGTAGGGCGGCGGCGGTGGCGGCGCCGGTGGTTCCGCGGCAAGGGCCTGGCGCAGCGCGGACGGTGCGGCCAGCACGGCCGGGGCCGCGAGCATGGCGTGCAGCATGTGCCGCCTCGTGGCGGATGGCCGTTCTTCGGAAGGGGCGGCGGTGTCGTTGTTGTTCATGGGCCCTGATCCCCGCAAGCGTTGCCTTGCGCCGCAGTGTAGCGCCACGGCGTATGCTTGCGCGCATGCCGGTCCGGGACGACAGCACGCCGGAGTTCCTGGTCCTTGGCGCGGGCGCCATGGGCACCATCTTTGCCGCGCACCTGGCGCGCGCCGGGCACCACGTGGCCGTGCTGGTGCGCGAGGGGCGGGCCCGCCAGATCCGCGAACACGGGCTGCAGGTCACCGGCCTGGTGGACATCCAGGTGCAGGTACCCGTGTTCACCGATGCCTCGCAGCTGCGCCGCGCCGGCGTGCTGATCGTGGCGATGAAGACCCTGGGCACGGCCGGGGCGCTGGCCGGATTGCGCCACCTGCGGCTCGACGCGGCGCTTTCGCTGCAGAATGGCGCCTACAAGAACGACCTGCTCATCCAGGCCTTCGGCCGCGAGGTGGTGCTGGGGGCGCTGGCGGATACCAGCGGCGAGCTGCGTCCCGACGGCACTGTGCTGTTCACCCGCAATGTGCTTACCCAGCTCGGCGAGCTCGATGGCGGCCTGAGCCCGCGCGCCGAGGCGCTGGCCGCCACCCTCGACAGGGCCGGGGTACGCACCCGCGCCGTGGCCGACATCACCGGTGCGGAATGGTCCAAGTTCTGCGGCTGGGCCGGCTACATGACCATGGCGGTGGCCACGCGCGCGCTGAGCTGGAAGCTGGTCACCGATGCCGACGGCGCGCTGCTGATCGCACGCGTGGTGCGCGAGATGGGGCAGCTGGCACGCGCCCGCGGCATCACCCTCAGTGATGAATCCCTGCTGCCCATCGCCTCCATGTGCGCCGGCACCGAGGAGGCGGCGGCCGAGGCGGTGATCCGTTGCAATGCCGGCATGCAGGCCACCGCGCCGGCGCATCGCATGTCCTCGCTGCAGGATTTCGAGGCCGGGCGGCCGCTGGAGCTGGAAGAGACCATTGCGGCGGCCCTGCGCGAGGCCCGCCAGCGGGGCATCTCCATGCCTACCCTGGAAACCCTGTATCACCTCTGTCGCGCCCTGGAGCGGATCCGCACCCGCCAGGCCGTCTCCGGGGCAATGGCTCCTTTGGCCCATCCGCGATGGCTCTCCGCGCCAGACCCTGATGCCTCCTCGGAGCGATGAGCGATCCCGTTCCGATCCCGAGAATGATCGCCATCGGGCAACCGGCGAGTGCCGGACCGCCAAGGACGCAAGGGAGTCAAATCAATGATGGATCGCAAATGGATTTACGGCCTGCCGGCCATCGCCGCGGGCCTGTGCCTCAACCTGGTCGTCTTTCCCCTCACGCTGCCCCGGCCGGCGGTCGCGAAGGACCTGGTGCCCCCCCCGCCAGTGCTTCCGCGACTGCCGGCCGCGCAGATCCGCTCATCGAGCGCGGCCGTTACGTGGCTATCCTCGGCGGTTGCCATGACTGCCACACCGATGGTTATGCCGAAGCCGATGGGAAAGTCCCCGCCGACCGCTGGCTGACAGGCAAGGAAGTGGGCTTCAGGGGCCCGTGGGGC
>CAYVZE010000088.1:0-8787 GCA_964455685.1 uncultured Steroidobacteraceae bacterium | reverse complement strand
GCCTGGACTGCCGGCCGGTGACCGGCGAGATCACCTATGGCCTGGAGCGCCTGGCGATGTACCTGCAGGGCGTGGAGAGCGTGTACGACCTGGTGTGGGCCGACGGCCCGCTGGGCCGCGTGACCTATCGCGACGTGTACCACCAGAACGAGGTGGAGCAGTCGGCGTACAACTTCGAGCAGGCCGACGTGCCGACGCTGTTCCGCCATTTCGACGAACATGAGAAGGCCTGCAACGACCTGCTGGCCGCGAAGCTGGCGCTGCCGGCCTATGAGCAGGTGCTGAAGGCCTCGCACACCTTCAACCTGCTGGATGCGCGCCGCGCGATCTCGGTGACCGAGCGGCAGCGCTACATCCTGCGCGTGCGCGCACTGGCGCGGGCGGTGGCGCAGGCCTACTACGACAGCCGCGAGGCGCTGGGCTTCCCGATGCTGGCGGCCGGCCCGCGCATCCTCATGGCCGACGCGGCGCCTGCGCCGCAGGGTGGCGCGGCATGAGCAAGGTGGCGGATTTCCTGGTCGAGCTGGGCACCGAGGAGCTGCCGCCGAAGGCGCTGCGCACGCTCTCGGAGGCCTTCCGTGATGCCCTGGTGGCACGCATCGATGGCGCGGGACTGGCGCATGGCGCGGTGAAGGCGTTTGCCACGCCGCGGCGCCTCGCCGTGCGCGTGGAGCAGCTGGCGCTGCAGGCGCCGGTGCAGAAGATCCAGCGCCGCGGCCCGCCGGTGAAGGCGGCCTTCGATGCCAGCGGCGCACCGACGCGCGCGGCCACGGCGTTCGCGCAGTCCTGCGGCGTGGAGCTTGCCGCGCTGGGACGCGAGACCGATCCCAAGGGCAATGAATACCTGTCGTTCAGCGGCGAGAAGCCCGGCGCGGCCGCGCGCGAGCTGCTGCCCGGCTTCGTCAGCGAGGCGCTGGATGCGCTGCCCATCCCGCGCCGCATGCGCTGGGGCGCGGGCGAGGCGCAGTTCGTGCGCCCGGTGCACTGGCTGGTGCTGCTGCTGGGCGAGGAGGTCATCCCCGCCACCGTGCTGGACGTGCCCGCGGGCAACCAGACGCGCGGGCATCGCTTCCACAGCGAGGGCGCGATCCGCATCACCTCGCCTGCCGCCTACGAGCAGCTGCTCGAGGAGCAGGGCCGCGTGGTGGCTGATTTCGACGTGCGCCGCGAGCGCATCCGCGCCGGCGTGACCCAGGTGGCCAACGAAGCCGGCGGCCGCGCGCTGATCAGCGAGGACCTGCTCGATGAGGTCACCGCGCTGGTCGAATGGCCGGTGCCGCTGGTGGGCCGCTTCGAGAAGCGCTTCCTGGCGCTGCCGCGCGAGCTGCTGGTGTCGGTGCTGCAGGACCACCAGCGCTACTTCCCGGTGGAAGACGCCGACGGCAGGCTGCTCGATGCCTTCGTGGCAGTGAGCAACCTGCAGAGCACCAGCATGGACATGGTGCGTTCGGGCAATGAGCGCGTGGTGCGCCCGCGCCTGTCCGACGCGGCGTTCTTCTGGGAGCAGGACCGTCGCGCGCCGCTGGCCTCGCGCCTGCCGCAGCTCGATGCCGTCACCTTCCAGGCGCAGCTGGGTTCCATCGGCGAGAAGGTCCGCCGCATCACCCGGGTGGCGCGTTTCATCGCGCAGCGCATCGGTGGCGATGAGGCGCTGGTGGAACGAGGCGCGTCGCTGGCCAAGTGCGACCTGGTCACCCACCTGGTGGGTGAGTTCCCCGAGCTGCAGGGCGTGATGGGCCGCTACTACGCCGCCGCCGACGGCGAGCCGGCCGAAGTGGCCTCGGCCATCGCCGAGCACTACCAGCCGCGCGGCCAGGGCGATGAGCTGCCCACCACCAGGACCGGCATCGCGCTGGCGCTGGCGGACCGGCTCGACACGCTCACCGGCATCTTCGCCATCGGGCAGAAGCCCTCGGGCACCAAGGATCCGTTCGCGCTGCGCCGCGCCGCCATCGGCGTGTGCCGCATCCTGTACTCGCACGCGCTGCCGCTGGACCTGTTCGAGCTGATCGACACCGCGGCGAAGGTGCACAGTGTGTTCGACGCCGCGCCGGCGGAAGGCCGCAAGGCGCCGCCCTCGCGCCAGGCCGTCGCCGAGGACGTGTACCAGTACCTGCTCGAGCGGCTGCGCAATGCGTGGCTGGAGCCGCCGGATGGCGGCCCGCCGATCCCGGGCATCACGCCGGAGATCTGCGATGCGGTGCTGGCCGCGCGGCCGCGCTCGCCGCGCGACTTCGACGCGCGCGTGCGCGCGCTGATCGGTTTCCTGGCGCTGCCCGAGGCCGCCAGCCTCACGGCCGCCAACAAGCGCATCGCCAACCTGCTGAAGAAGTCCGCCGGCGGCGACACCGGCAGCGGCAGCGTGGACGTGGCACACCTCACGCTCGATCCCGAGCGCACCCTGTACGCGGCCCTGCAGCGCGCGCTGCACACCGTGCCCGACAGCGTGCACGCGGGCCGTTTCGAGGAAGCGCTCGCCGAGCTGGCCAAGCTGCGCGGCCCGGTGGACGCCTTCTTCGACGGCGTGATGGTGATGGACCCGGATCCGGCGCTGCGCGCCAACCGCCTCGCGCTGCTGGGCCAGCTGCACGGGCTGTTCGCCGGCATCGCGGACCTCTCGCGCCTGCCGGGGTGAACAACGACCGGGTAGCTGCATGAACCGCTTCGAACTGGTGAACTGGGCATCGGTGTTCGTGGCCTCGCTGGCGGGATTCGCCATCGGCGGGCTGTGGTACGGGCCGCTGTTCAGCCGCCTGTGGTCGCGGCTCACCGGCATCAACGAGGACACCCCGCGGCGCGTGCCGGCGCCGGTGCTGTTCGCGGCGGCGTGGGCGTTCAACTTCATCGCCGCCAGCGGCATCGCCCTGCAGAACGGCGCGCGAACCAGCCTGTGGTTCGCGCTGCATATCGGCCTGCTGAGCGCGGTGTTCTTCATCGCGCCGGCGCTGGGCATGTTCTACATGTTCGAGAAGCGGCCGTGGAAGCTCTGGCTGGTCAACGCCGGCTACCAGGTGGTCAACTTCTCGGCCATGGGCGCCATCATCGGCGCGTGGCCGCGCTGAACCTGGACATCCCGACCCGGCGCCAGATCCTGGCGCTGGCCTGGCCCATCGTGCTGGCGAACTGCGCCACGCCGCTGCTGGGCCTCACCGACACCGCCGTCATCGGCCACGTGGGCCAGACCCATGAACTCGGCGCCATCGCGCTGGGCGCGCTGGTGTTCAGCTTCGTGTTCTGGGCCTTCGGCTTCCTGCGCATGGGCACCACCGGCTTCACCGCGCGCGCCGCGGGCGCCGGCGACACTGCCGAGGAGCGCGCCGTGGCCGCGCGCGGCCTGCTGCTGGCGCTGGGCATCGGCTGCGCGCTGTTGCTGCTGCAGTGGCCGCTGGCGGCGCTGGCCATGCAGCTGTTCCAGGGATCGGAGGCCGTGGAGGAAGCCGCGCGCCGCTATGTGCTGGTCCGCATCTGGAGCGCGCCGGCCACGCTGGCGGGCTACGTGGTGAGCGGCTGGCTGATCGGCCTGGGCCGCACCCGCGACGTGCTGCGCATCCAGCTGCTGCTCAATGGCCTCAACGCCGCACTCGACGTGCTGTTCGCCGGCGCGCTGGGCTGGGGCGTATCGGGCATTGCCTTCGGCACCGTGCTGGCGGAGTGGCTGGCGCTGGCCTATGCGCTGCGCGTGCTGTATCGCGCGGTGCGCGCCCGGCACGAGGACGAGGAGCCGCTGCTGCCGCGGGCACGGCTTGCCGACCGGCGCGCGCTGATGGCCACGCTGTCGGCCAACCGTGACCTGATGATCCGCACCGTGGTGATGCTGGCCTGCTTCGCCTGGTTCACCAATGCCGGCGCACGCTTCGGCGACACCGTGCTGGCCGCCAACCACGTGCTGCTGCAATTGATCAGCTTCAGCGCCTTCTTCCTCGACGGCTTCGCCTTTGCCGCCGAGGGACTGGTAGGTCGCGCCGCCGGCGCCGGGCGCCGCGACGTGTTCCGTGCTGCGGTGCGACACTCGACCGGGCTGGCGGCGCTGACGGCCGTCCTGATCGCCCTGGCGCTGCTCGTGGCCGGGCACCGGGTGGTCGGCATGCTGACCAGCCTGCCCGAGGTGCGCGCCCAGGCCACCGCCCTGCTGCCCTGGGTGGCCGCCTACGTGGCGCTGTCCTTCGGTGCCTTCCAGCTCGACGGCATCTTCATCGGCACCGGCCGCGCCGCCGCCATGCGCAATGCCTCGCTGGCCTCGGCGGCCGGCTTCGCCCTGTGCTACCTGCTGTTCGGCGGCCGAAGCTCGGTGGATGCACTGTGGGCGGCCTTCGTGGCCTTCGTGGTGCTGCGCGCGCTGGCCTTGCTGGCGGCATGGCCGCGGCTGGCCCGCGACACCTTCGGCAAGCCCTGATTCCGGCCCTCCCGGCGCCAACAGCGGCCTTCGGAAAATCCCTAGATACGGCGGGGAAAACGGCCATTCACACTTGCCCCGCGCTAGACTTCGCAGCAGTCACCTTCCTCATAAACAGGACACAAGTGGGGGACTTCATGTCCAACGATCGCAAGGACGGCCACCGCGCCGCATCCAGTTCCACCGTCGACCGCCGCTCCTTCATGGGCGGGGTGCTCACCGCCGCCGGCGCCACGCTGGCCGCGACCGCCGCCGGCGCCGCGGAGGCCGAGCGGCCGCGCAGCGGCATCGAGGAGCGCTACGGCCCGCCGAGCGAGCGCGGCCCGCAGCTGTTCCGCGTCGAGCAGGACATCCGCTACTGCGAGGTCGAGGGCAAGGTTCCCACCGACCTGAAGGGCGCCTTCTTCCGCACCGGCCCCGATGCGCAGTTCCCCATGCGTCCCGGCAACATTCCCTTCGACGGCGAAGGCCACGTCAGCCAGTTCCGCTTCGAGAACGGCAACGTGCACTACAAGAGCCGCTTCGTGCGCAACGAGCGCTACGTGGAGCAGGAGAAGGCCGGCAAGATCCTGTTCCCGATGTACCGCAACCCCTACCTCGACGATCCGTCGGTGAAGGGCAAGAGCCGCGGCACGCACAACACGCACATCATCCACCACAACGGCATGCTGCTGGCGCTGAAGGAAGACAGCCCGCCGGCCGCGATGGACCTGAACACGCTGGAGACCCTCGACCCGGTCTACCGCTTCAACGGCCAGCTGGAGAGCGCCACCTTCACCGCGCACCCCAAGCTCGACTCGAAGACCGGCAACCTGGTCGCCTTCGGCTACGAGGCCAGGGGCCACGGCACCACCGACGTGAACGTGTTCGAGTACACGCCGGATGGAAAGAAGGTGTGGGACTGCTGGGTCAAGGTGCCCTACGTGGGCATGCTGCATGACTTCGCCGTGACCGAGAACTACATCGTGCTCTACGTGATCCCGATGATCATGGACGAGGAGCAGATGAAGAAGGGCGGCATCCACTGGTCGTGGTGGCCGGGCGAACCCACCTACTTCGGCTACTTCCGCCGCGGCGGCGACGGCAAGGACATCCGCTTCATCAAGGGCCCCGAGCGCAGCGCCACGCATGTGATGGGCGCCTTCGACGACGGCAAGCGCGTGTACGTGGACGTGGAGATGTCGCAGTCCAACCCGTTCCCGTTCATGCCCTTCCACGATGGCTCGCGCTGGGACCCGGTCAAGGGCGCCAGCTACATCACCCGCCTGTCGGCCGAGCTGTCGAAGAAGACGCCGAAGGCCTACGACATCGAGACGCTGTACCCGGATCTCACCGGCGCGCTGCCGCGCCAGGACGACCGCTACAACACCGCGCACTACCGCTACGGCTGGCTGTCCTGCGGCTTCGTGGAGAACGGCCAGCGCGGCCAGGGCATCGCGCGCTTCGACCTGCAGGACCGCAGCTACAAGCTGTGGAAGGCGCCGCAGGGCCTGAACCTCTCGGAGGTATGCTTCGCGCCGCGCGCCGACAATGCGCCGGAGGGCTCGGGCTACGTGATGGCCGTGGGCACCTGGGCCAGCGAGGGCAACCGCGCCGACCTGGTCATCCTCGACGCCGAGCGCGTGGAGGAAGGCCCGGTCGCGACCGTGCGCATGCCCACCCGCATCGCCGGACAGGTGCATGGCTGGTTCGTGCCCGAGTCGGCGATGCCGAAGCCGAAGGCCTGAAGCCTAAAAAGCCGGGGCGCGGTTATGCTGGCGGGACCGCGCCCCGCCCCCCCTGGAGGGACCCGATGTCGATCGCCCAGCTGCTGGCCCTGATATTCATCGTCATCTTCATCAGCCGTTTCGTGAAGCGGCTGAAGGAGGATGACCAGAAGCTGGCCCAGCACGGGCGCCGTGCCATCGAGGAACTGTCCGCCAGCATGCGACCGGACGCGCGGACCCCGCCGGGGTTTCGCGTCCCGGGCCGGGTGCTCCCGCAGCCGGCCACCGTCACCCGCCCCGGCACCCGGGACACTCCCGCGCGCCCTGCCCGGCGCGCCGCCAGCCGCGGCGTGCGCAACACCGGCGCGTCCCTGGATGACTGGTACCTGGTCCTCGACGTCTCGCCGGCCGCCACGCGCCGCGAAATCCAGGATGCGGTGAAGCTGCGCCTGTCGCGCGCCCGGGCCGAACGCGACAGCGAAGCCATCCGGCGGGTCCTGCGCGCGGCCTCGACCGCCCTGGGACAGGCGCACCGTTCCCGCAAGCAATGACGCAGGCGCTGCGGGCTAGCGTTCCCGCAGTGCCTCCCTGGCCTTGTTCACGGGCTTGAGCAGGTAGTCGAGGATCGTCTTCGAGCCCGTGCGGATGTCCACCGTGGCCACCATGCCCGGCATGATGGCGTGCTCGCGGCCATCGCGCGTGCGCAGCGTGGAGCCACTCGTGCGCAGGTAGGCGCGATAGTAGACCTGGTCGCGGTGCACCTCGTCCTGCAGCGTGTCCGGCGAGATGCGATCCACGGTTGCATCCAGCGTGCCGTAGATCGAGGGATCGTAGGCGGTGATCTTCACCTTCGCCGGCAAGCCCGGCCGCACGAAGGCGATGTCGCGCGGGCTCAGGCGTGCCTCGATCAGCAGCGTGTCCTCCACGGGCACGATCTCCATCAACGTGCCTCCCGGCGCCACCACGCCACCGATCGTCGTGTGCTCAAGGTTCTTCACGATGCCGCGCACGGGCGAGGTCAGCGCGGTGCGTTCAAGCTGGTCGCGCCGGCCGCTGATCACCTGGCGCACCACCTCGAGCTCGGACATGGTCTTCGCATACTCGGCGTTGGCGTCGGCCAGGTACTGGTTGCGCACGCCGGCCAGCTTGGCCACCAGCTCATTCTCCTGGCGACGCAGGCGGATCAGCTCCACCTCGCTGGCAGCGCCCAGCTCCACCAGCGGCTCGGTCAGCGAGATCTCGCGCCGGACCAGGCGCAGCGACTCCTCCAGGCCCTCGGTGTTCTCGCGCAGGTTCTGGCGCCGCGAGCGCAGCAGCTCCCGCTCGCGCGCCACCAGTTCCGGCACGGCCAGCACCTCGCCGCTGAAGCGCGGCTCACCGCCCTCGATCTCGGCCTTCAGTCGCGCCGCCGCCGCCTCCAGCGACAGCGCGCGGGCCTCCGCCTCGCCCACGGTGGCCATGAAGCGCACGCGGTCGAGCGTGGCCAGCTTCTGGCCGGCATCCACCAGGTCGCCCTCGCGCACGAAGATCTCCTCGATGATGCCGCCCTCCAGGCTCTGCACCAGCTGCGACTTCGACGAGGGCGTGACCCGCGCCGAGCCCACTGCCACTTCGTCCACGCGCGCAAACGCGGCCCAGGCGATGAACACCGCCACCAGCGCCGCGATGATCGGGATGATCCGCGAGCGCGGTGCCTCATTCTCTTCCCGGAAGGAATCCACCGGCCGCACGCCGGAAAGCACGGCAATGTCCCTCATGACGCCCCCACTGCCTGGCTTCCTGCCGCAACCGGCACCACGGCCGGCCGCGACAGGGCCTTCAGTACCTCGGCCTTCGGGCCGTCCAGCACGACGCGCCCGTGGTCGATCACGATGATGCGGTCCACCAGCGGCAGCAGGCCGGCGCGGTTGGTGGCAACCACCACCGTGCGGTCGCCGGTCCAGTTGCGCAGCCGCTCGACGAACTGCCGCTCGGTGCCCTCGTCCATGCTGGCGGTCGGCTCATCGAGCAGCAGGATGTTTGGATTGCGCAGGAAGGTGCGCGCCAGCAGCAGCGTCTGCCGCTGTCCGCCCGAAAGGCCCACGCCACCTTCCTGCAGCATCCGGTCCAGGCCGTGCGGATGGCCCTGCACCAGCGGCAGCCCGCCCGAGACGGCCAGCGCCTCGAGGATCTCCTCGTCGCTGGCATCGGGCCGGCCGACGGCCAGGTTCTCGCGCACCGTGCCCAGCAGCAGCTGCGCGCCCTGGCCAAGGAAGCCGATCTCGCGCCGCAGGTCATCCGGACTGATGATGTCCATGTCGGTGCCGTCGAGCAGGATCTTGCCGCCGGTGGGTTGCGCCATGCCCGCCAGCAGCCGCAGCAGCGTGCTCTTGCCGGCGCCGATGCGTCCCAGCAATGCCACCCGCTCGCCGGCGCGGATGGCCAGGCCGTCGGCCTGGAACACCAGCGCCTCCTTCTCGCCGTACTGGTAGCGCACGTTCTGAAACTCGTACTGGCCCCGCAGCGTCGTCCGGCGCAGCAGGCCGCGGCCCGGGTCATGGTCCACGGGGCGGGCCAGCAGCTCTTCCAGCCCCGACAGCGCCACCTTGGCGTTCTGCCAGCGGGCGAAGGCCTGGCCCATCGGTGCGAACAGTGCGATCACGCGGCTGGAAAGGATCGAGCAGGCGATCAGCGCGCCCATGCTCATCC
>CAYVZE010000087.1:3812-8852 GCA_964455685.1 uncultured Steroidobacteraceae bacterium | reverse complement strand
TTCGAGAACGGGCCGGTGGGCATCATGCAGCGGATGGGCTGGTCGAGGAACACCTTCCAGGCCGGCGAACCCGTGGTGGTGCAGTACTTCCCGGCGCGCGACGGTCGCAAGGCCGGCTACATGGCTGCAACCACCGGCCGGCTTCCAGTCCCGGCGAACCGGGCATGACATGGGAATCGATCGCGCAACTGCCGGATTTCGGCGGCTGGTGGCTGTGGGAGTTCTCGGACGAGGACCGCTTCCATGGCGCGGAGGGCAAGCCCATCACGCCACCCTTCCCGTTTGCAAAGGCCCCCATCCGCCCGGAGATCATGCCCCCCCCTTTCCGCCGCATTGAACCAGTTCTTCGACACATCGCTGCCGACCGGAGCGCCCTCGCGCCGGATGCCTCCTGGTTCTGTCACCCCCCGGCGTTCCTCGGATTCAACGCCGCGATGGACTACGGCTTCGAGATCCTGTTCTCGCCCGGACGGGTCACCATCACCGACGAAAGGGGATGGTGCGCCGCGTGATGCTGGGCCGCGAAATGCCGGCGCAGGTGGAGGAATCGAACGCCGGGACGTCCGTGGGACGGTGGGAGGCGGATACCCTCGTGATCGAGACTTCAGGGCTGAATGGCAATGCCCCCTTGATCGGCCCCATAGGCATCGGCAGCGGCGCGCACGATCGAGCGGCTCCGGCTGGCCGGGCCCGATGTCCTGGAACTGCAGCTGGAGATGACGGCGCCGGGGCTGTTCTCGGACACCTTCAGGCAGACCTACACCTTCCGCCGCGACCGGAACCACGAAGCCCACGAATCCATTGCCTGCACGCCGGACGACCGGTCCTTCGATTACGAACAGCGACGCGAGCGCCTGGAAGTCACGCCACCGGAGGACCTGCCGCCGCCTCCCGGAAGCTGAGATCCGGGCGGCCCCGCGCATCGCACCGGCTCAGCGCCGCGGCAACTCCTCCCATGACCCGTAGCCCGGAT
This sequence comes from uncultured Steroidobacteraceae bacterium, assembly GCA_964455685.1. Taxonomy (GTDB): domain Bacteria; phylum Pseudomonadota; class Gammaproteobacteria; order Steroidobacterales; family Steroidobacteraceae; genus ZC4RG30. The sequence goes on along the minus strand of CAYVZE010000087.1, from coordinate 7,879 downwards.
TCGGCAGCGCGAAGAACCGCGTGCCGAACTCCGAGAGGTCGTACTGCTGCTGCGACATGCCGGGGAAGTCCTGGATGTTGTCCCCCACCCACATCAGCACTTCCAGCGGCGGGGCGTCCGCGCTGCCGGCGGCGACGGCCTCGAACCTCGGGTTCTTGTCCGAGGTACCGCCCATGCACAGGATGCGGTCGTAGGCGATGCCGACGCGCTCGAGGTTGCGGCCGGTGTCGGCACAGGCCTTCTCCTCGCGGTTGGTCACCAGCACCACCTTCCCGCCCAGCTCCTCGCGCACGGTGCGGGTGAAGCGCACCGCGCCAGGCAGCGCCGGGGCGGACTGGCGCGCGGTCCAGATATCCCAGGTCTGCGGCGTGTAGCGGCCGAACTCGACCACGTAGCCCGAGTTGTCGAGCACGGTCTCGTCCACGTCCATGATCACCGCCCAGCTCCCGGGCGGCTTCCCGGCCGCGCGGGCGCGCAGCTCGCGCGCGGCCAGCGTGTAGGTCTGCTCGTAGATGGCCTTCATCTCCGCGGAATTGCGGTACCAGTGCACCGCGCCGGAGATGGGCGGGGTGCTCTGGCAGGCGGCCAGCAGCGCCAGGGCCATGCCCGCGAGCAGATGACTTGCAGCCTTCAACTTTCTGGTTTCCCCTATGTGCAGGACGGGCCCGCGCGGGCCGCCTCCATGCTAACCAGAACGAAGGGGGAGAACATCCATGCGCAGGGCGCTCGCCATCCTCGGACTGTCCATCACCGCCGCGCTGGCGCTGCCGGCCGGCTCACCAACCATTTGCCGCCCCACGTCACGCAGGGCGGCCAGCCGGGAACGATGGAACCGGGCGAAGGCTACGGCCTCGGCGTCTCGGTGACGGTGGATCCCGCCGCGGCCGCCAACCTCGGCTCGCGCGGCGCCTTCGGCTGGAGTGGGGTGGCCACCTCCTGGTTCACCGTCGACCCGGAAGAGAAGCTGGTGGCGGTGCTGCTGGCGCAGCAGTTTCCGTATGACGGGCGCCTGCTGAAGGAATTCCAGACGCTGGTGTACCAGGCGATCTCGGACTGACACCTGTTGGCATTCACGCACACTGCCGGAGGCGGCGCGGGTCCGGTACACTCACGGCTCCGATGAGTACGACCGCCGAAGCCGCCGCGCAGAAGACGGCACTGGACCTCCGTTACGCCCAGGTGGGACTGCTGCAGATGAAGCTGCGCAGCACGGATCCGGGCACCATCCTCGACGAGCTGACCGGGAAGCTGGCCATCGCACCGCGCTTCTTCCAGCAGACGGCGGTGTGCATCGACCTGAACGAACTGGAGGCCGAGCCCGGCGTCGAGGAGCTGCGCGGCGTCATCGACGCCATCCAGCGCGGCGGCGTGAAGGTGGTGGGCATGGCCGAGGGCCCTGCCAGCGCAAATCTCGCCAGGGCCGTCGACCTGCCGGTGATCTCCGGCTTCAAGCCGCAGAATCCGCCACAGGCCCGCCCCCAGCCTTCCGCGGCGCCCGCGCCGCCTCCGCCGCCCCCGCCGCAGGCCCTGCCGGCACTGATCCACACCCAGACCGTGCGCTCGGGCCAGCGCGTGTATGCGCGCGAGCGCGACCTCATCGTCATCGGCACCGTCGGCGCCGGTGCCGAGGTGATGGCCGACGGCTGCGTGCATGTCTACGGCGCGCTGCGCGGCCGCGCCATGGCCGGCGTGCGCGGCGACACCACCGCGCGGGTGTTCACGCAGGAGTTCCGTGCCGAGCTGGTCGCCGTGGCCGGCGTATTCAAGGTCTTCGAACAGCTGCCGGCCGAGCTTGCCGGCCACGCGGTGCAGGCATTGCTGGCGGGAGAGGAGCTGCGCTTCGCCCGCCTCGACGCCTGACCCCGACCGATCCATCAACCCATCCAGACGGAAGAAACCACCAAGTGACCGAAATCATCGTCGTGACTTCAGGCAAGGGGGGCGTCGGCAAGACCACCACCTCGGCCAGCCTCTCCTGCGGTCTGGCCCGCAAGGGCAAGAAGGTTGCCGTGATCGACTTCGACATCGGACTGCGCAACCTCGACCTCATCATGGGCTGCGAACGGCGGGTCGTGTACGACTTCGTCAACGTGATCCAGGGCGATTGCACGCTGAAGCAGGCGCTGATCAAGGACAAGCGGCTGGAGACGCTGTACATCCTCGCGGCCTCCCAGACGCGCGACAAGGACGCGCTGACGCTGGAGGGCGTGCGCAAGGTGTTCGACGAGCTGATCGCGGACGGCTTCGACTACATCATCTGCGACTCGCCCGCGGGCATCGAGAAGGGCGCACACCTGGCCATGTACTACGCCGACCGCGCCGTGGTGGTGGTCAATCCCGAGGTCTCCTCGGTGCGCGACTCCGACCGCATCCTGGGCCTGCTGGCCAGCAAGACCGCCAAGGCCGAAAAGGGCGAAGGCGGCGTGAAGGAATACCTGCTGCTGACCCGCTACAGCCCCAGCCGCGTGGCCGCCGGCGAAATGCTCAGCGTGGCCGACGTGAAGGAGATCCTGGGCATCGACGTGATCGGGGTGATCCCCGAATCCACCGACGTGCTCACCTCGTCCAATGCCGGCACGCCGGTGATCCTCAACGAGAGCAGCGATGCGGCGCAGGCCTACAGCGACGCCGTCGAGCGCCTGCTGGGCGCGGACCTGCCCATGCGTTTCGTCGATGCACCGAAGAAGGGATTCTTCGCCCGCATGTTCGGAGGTTGACCATGGGACTCCTGGACCTGTTCCGGCGCAATCCGCCCTCGGCCTCGGTGGCCAAGGAGCGGCTGCGCATCATCGTCGCCCAGGAACGCGGTTCGCGCGGCGGCCCCGACTACCTGCCGCTGCTGCGGCGTGAACTGCTGGAAGTGATCCGCAAGTACGTGCAGGTCGATCCCGACGCGGTGAAGGTCAACGTCGAACGCGAAGACGGCCGCGAGGTGCTGGAGCTGTCCGTTTCGCTGCCGGGCAACACCGGCTGAACGCTTCGGGACCCGGGCAGCGGCGTGGCGCCGGGCGGGCGCCTCCTCTCCCCGCCTCCCGGACCGGAGAATGCGGCGGGGTTTCCCCCGCCGCATTCCATGGCCTCATTCGATCGTGAAGCTGCCGTTGTTGAGGGTGTAGTTCAGCACGATGAACTGGCCGTTGCCGATGTACTGCAACGAGACCGAATCGCCGCGCTGGCCGGCAAGGAAGCCGTCCTCGCCGGGTACCGTGCGGTGGGCGATGGACGCGGCGATGCCCTCGCCGGACACGGCAAACAGCTTTTCGCCGTCGCCGGACATGGCCACGCGCGGGCTGGCGCCGAAGGTGACGTCCGTGGCCGTGCCCCGTCCCGCCCAGTACACATCCCAGTTCGCGTTCACGCCGTGCGAGGCGTACAGCCTCCCCGATGCCCCCGCCGCGAGGATCCGTCGCCCGTCATTGCTGATCGCGACGTCCGAGATCGACGATCCGGCCCCGCCAAGCAACACGCCGCCCCCACCACCGTCCAGGTCGAACACGACCACGCCTGTCGGCGGACCGTCGGCGCGACCACTGACAAAGATGCGACCGTTGGCGGACATGGCCAGGCTGGAGCCATTCATGACGGGCGGCGCATTAAAATTCGTCGACCCCATCGACCATACCAGCTGCAGGTCGCTGCCGTCGTCCGTCGAGGCCCTGCCGGTGCTGCCGCCTGCATCCATGGCCACGTCGCTGACGTGGGCGCCGGGCAGGTATTGCCGCCAGGTCACGCCGTCCGCCGTGGAGATCACGGCATTGCCGTCGGACAGGATCATGGCCGGCGAGGAATCCGCCATCGCCACGGCGACATAGGACACATTGTCGGGCACCGACGCCGGCGGCAGCTGCTGCCAGCTGGCGCCCCAGTCCTGCGACAGGTACGCGCCCCCCGTGGGCTGCAGGCCGACGAGGATCCGCTGGCCGGTGGCCGAAGTGGCGATCACGCCGCCGGTGGCGGACGGGACATTGGCCTGGAAGTAGTCGCTGGCCAGCGACCACGTCAGGCCGTCGTCCCGTGACACGTACAGGCTCGTGCCGCGCATGGCGTACACGCGGCTGCCGTCGTCG
>CAYVZE010000087.1:0-3712 GCA_964455685.1 uncultured Steroidobacteraceae bacterium | reverse complement strand
CCAGCGATGCGCCCTCGCTCGGCGGCTGCCGGCGCGCGGACCTTTGGTGTGGGTATGGCCGCGGGCGCAGGCCAATGATGACTCGACTGCGGGCAGTAGTGACGAGTCAATGACAGAATGTGGCAGGGAATTCATCCCGCAGCGGCCGGCCGCGCCCCTCCCCTGTGGCCGTCGCGGACCGTTCGGGCGCACACCGGCGGTCTTGAAATCCTTCCCGGCATCCCCATCTGCCCGCAACCTGCGGCGGCACCCACGGCCGGCCGCGGTACACCGCTTCCTCCCGTCATCCCTGCTGCCTGGCACGCAGGGCGGAGGCTGGCCGTGCCCATCCCGCTTGCATGCCGTCCGGTCTTCCCCGGACGAGCGCCGGCCCGTGGCCCGCCGCTGCCGACAAGCGCAATGCAAGGAGGACCAACATGAGCACCCGCCAGATCAGCTGCACTGGCATGCGTGGCCCCCGGCAGGCGGATTGCCGCTGAAAGGAGCGTGGCCATGCGCATCGCCCACATCGCCCCTCTCTACGAAGCCGTCCCCCCGCGCCTGTATGGCGGCACCGAACGCATCGTCGCCTTCCTGGCCGATGCGCAGGTCGCGCTCGGCCACGACGTGACCGTGTTCGCCAGCGGCGACAGCAGCACGCGCGCACGCCTGGTGACCTGTCGAGACCAGGCGCTGCGGCTGGATCCCGACCCGCTGAAGTCCGACACCGCCGTGCACCTGTCGATGCTGCACGAGGTGCGCCGGCGCGCCGGCGAGTTCGACCTGCTGCACTTCCACGTGGACCTGATCCACTTCCCGCTGTTCGAGGACATCGCGCAGCGCACGCTGACCACGCTGCACGGCCGGCTCGACCTTGCGGGCCTGGCCGAGGCCTACCGGCGCTGGCCGAAGTTCCCGCTGGTGTCGATCTCGGACCAGCAGCGCCAGCCGCTGCGCTTCGCGCACTGGATGGGCACCGTGCACCACGGCCTGCCCGAGAAGCTGCTGGCGCCGCCGGAATCGCCGGCCGGAGACTATCTCGCCTTCCTCGGCCGCATCTCGCCGGAGAAGCGGCCCGACCGCGCAATCGACATCGCCCGCCGCGCCGGCATGCCGCTGAAGATGGCGGCCAAGGTGGACGCGGCCGACTCGGCCTACTACCGCGAACGCATCAGGCCGATGATCGAAGGCGGTGGCGGCGTGGAGTTCATCGGCGAGATCGACGACGCACGCAAGTCGGCCTTCCTCGGCAACGCCGCCGCGCTGCTGTTCCCCATCGACTGGCCCGAGCCCTTCGGCCTGGTGATGATCGAGGCCATGGCCTGCGGCACGCCGGTGATCGCCTGGGACTGCGGCTCGGTTCGCGAGGTGGTCGAACCCGGGGTGACCGGCTTCATCGTGAACAGCGAGCAGCAAGCCGTGGCGGCGGTCGCGCGCGCGCGCGAACTGGACCGCGCCGCGATCCGCCGGGTGTTCGAGCAGCGCTTCTCCGCCACCACCATGGCGCGCGCCTACCTCGACATCTACCGTCGGCTGGTCCCGTCCGATACGGCCCGGCTTGCAAGGACAAGCGCGGAACCGCCCGTGCACAGGCGCCGCGCATGACCACGCGCATGGCGCCCACGCTGCCGCCCAGCAGCCAGGTCAGCTATTCGCTGAAGGACGGCGACAGCTTCCTGGTCTGCGACGCGCTCGGTGATATCCATGGCGAGGACCAGGCGGACGGCCTGTTCCACGACGGCACGCGGGTACTCTCGCGCCTGAAGCTGAGCCTGGACGGCTCCACCCCCACCCTGCTGAGCTCGGCGCTCAGCCAGGACAAGGTGGTGTTCTCGGCGCACCTCACCAACCGTCCGCTGCCACCCATCGGCGACAGCCCCGCCGCGCAGGGCATGATCCACATCGAGCGTTCGCGCTTCCTGTGGCAGGGACGCCTGCACGAGCGCATCGCGTGCACCAACTACGCCCGGCTGCCGGTGTTCCTGCCGCTGAAGCTGGAGTACGCGGCCGACTTCCGCGACATGTTCGAGGTACGCGGCATGGAACGGACGCGGCGCGGCACCTATCCCCGCATCCAGACCGGCGCCGACCGGGTGGTGCTGCGTTACGAGGGACTGGACGGCGTGGGCCGCCGCACCGTGATCGCATTCTCGGCAGCACCCACCCAGGTCGGGGATGACATGGCGCGCTTCGAGCGCTGGCTGGCACCGGGCGAGGCCTTCGAGCTGTACCTGGAGCTGGGACCTGACGCGCAGGCGCCCGAGCCCCGCCGGCATCGCCGGGCCGCGGTGCAGGCGCGGGGGGCGCTGCGCGCCCGCCGCCGCTCCGGCGCGCGCCTGCGCGGCAGCGGCCTGCTGTTCAACGCCTGGGTGGAACGCTCCCGCACCGACATCGCGCTGCTGGCCAGCGACCTGCCCTCCGGGCGCTATCCCTACGCGGGCATCCCGTGGTTCTCCACCCCCTTCGGCCGCGATGCCATCATCACGGCATTGCAGACGCTGTGGGTGGATCCGGGTCTCGCGCGTGGCGTGCTGGCGTACCTGGCCGAAAGGCAGGCCGGGGAAACCTCCGCCTTCCACGACGCCGCACCGGGCAAGATCATGCACGAGACCCGCAAGGGCGAGATGGCGGCGCTGGGCGAGGTGCCCTTCGGGCTCTACTACGGCGGCGTGGACACCACCCCGCTGTTCGTGATGCTGGCCGGCAGGTACTTCCGGCGCAGCGGCGATCGCGCCTTCCTCGATCAGCTGTGGCCGGCCCTGTTGCGCGCCACGCAGTGGATCGAATCCACCTGCGACGCCGACCCCGATGGCCTGCTCGCCTATGCCCGCGGCAAGTCCAGCGGGCTGGCCAACCAGGGCTGGAAGGACAGCGAGGATTCGGTGTTCCACGAGGACGGCAGCCTCGCCACCGGCCCGGTGGCGCTGGTGGAGGTGCAGGGCTATGCCTTCGAGGCCTTGCAGGCCATGGCCCGGCTGGCCGAGCGGCGTGGCGAGCGGCGCCTGGCCGATGGCTGGCACGCGCGCGCCGGGCGCCTGCGAGACACGGTGGAAACGCGCTTCTGGGACGAGGCGCTGGATTTCTACGCCCTGGCCCGCGATGGCCGGGGACGCCTGTGCCGCGTGCTCGCATCCAATCCCGGCCACCTGCTGTTCGTGGGACTTCCCGCGCCGGAGCGCGCGCGGCGGGTGATGGCGCAGCTCGCCTCCCCCCGTTTCGACAATGGCTGGGGCGTTCGCACGCTGGCCGCCGACCAGCCGCGCTACAACCCCATGTCCTACCACAACGGTTCAGTGTGGCCGCATGACGTGGCGCTGTGCGCCGCCGGCATGGCGCGCTATGGCGCGCGCAGGCAGGTGGCGCGGCTGCTGGGGGAGGTGTTCGAGGCTGCCACGCACTTCGGCATGCGGCTGCCCGAGCTGTTCTGCGGCTTCCCACGCACCATCGGCGAACCGCCCATCGCCTACCCCGTGGCGTGCATGCCGCAGGCCTGGTCGGCCGGTTCCGTATTCATGCTGCTGCAGGCCTGCCTGGGAATCTCGATCGATGCCGGCTGCGGCGAAGTGGCCATCGAGCAGCCGCAGCTTCCCCCTGGCGTGGAGCGGCTGCACGTGGACCACCTCGAGATCGGTGGCGCGCATGTGGACCTGGTGTTCGAGCGCGCCGGAGAGCAGGTGCTGGCGGCGCGTGCGGGCGGCAATGCGGACGTGCGCGTGACGGTGCGGTACTAGGA
>CAYVZE010000086.1:0-9087 GCA_964455685.1 uncultured Steroidobacteraceae bacterium | reverse complement strand
ATCTTCAGGCAGGACCACAGGCTGGCCGGATGGCCCTGTCGCGCGCGGTCCCAGGCGGCGGCCAGCTTCACGATGCGCGCTTCGTAGCCGCTTTCCTCGCGCACTTCCTTCAGTGCGTTCTCGGCCGGCGTGAGGTTCACGTCGGCCCAGCCGCCGGGCAGCGTCCAGCGGCCATGGTCCGAGGCCTCGCGCACGAACAGCAGGCGGTCGGCCGCGTCGAACACCGCGGCGCGGATGTCGATCTTGGGCGTGAGGTAGCCGGTCTCGTGCTTGAGCAGCGGGGCGAGGTGTTCCAGCGGCGCGCCGGCGCCTTCGGCCAACATCTCCGCCGCCAGCCCGCGCAGCAGCTGGTAGCGTTCGATGTCGTAGGGATTGCTGGAGAACGTCAGGCCGGCCTGCGCGATGGACTGCAGCTGGCGCGACCACAGCAGCCAGCGGGGTTCCTCCGCGGGCGGGCGAGGGGTGGTGTCGTCAGGCATCGGGAGCGGGGCAAGGCCGGAGGGGCTGCATGGGTCTGGTCGGGATCCTGGGAATGGGCCAAGCGTGCAACCTAAACCTTCGCCGGTCCGGCTTCCAGCGCGGCGGCGGGGCAGGAGGGGCCGGGATCGGCTGACCGAGGGGCCGGTGGCCGGCATGGCTGCTGTCGCGGATCCCCCCCCGGGGCCCGGTTCCGGGCCTTCCGGGGACTGATTGCTGATCGCGGCGGTAGGAACCGGCGCGGCTTGCGATTAGAATGCCGCCCCTCTTCGACGTCCCCATCGTCTAGAGGCCTAGGACATCGCCCTTTCACGGCGGTAACCGGGGTTCGAATCCCCGTGGGGACGCCATCTCCCTCCCGTGCAGTGACCCGGATACGAATACTGCGCATTTGCGGTTGAAGACCCGTGCGTCCGGATGATCCGCTCGTCGCTGCAGGCATCGACAGCAGAAGGGTGCGGCACTGCGTCAGCGATAACCGCATCGCTGTGTCGGGGAATCAAAGCAACAGTGCATCGACACCTGCGCGAAAGTTGAAGATTCCCAGGGCTTACGAGACGATGCAGGCGAGTCCCTGGAAGGAGCGCTTCCAGGGGCTCTTTTCAGCACTGGCGGCAGCAAGGATGGTCTGCCTCGCTGGCTCCTCTGTCCCGTCCTGGCGCCGGACAACAGAACAACGAGATCCGAACCATGGGAGTCCAGATCATGAAAGCAATCCCGTACATCGCCGCCTGTGGGGTCCTGCTTCTTTCTGCCTGCAGCGGGGAGCCCTCGGAAAGGGCCATCCGCAAGGCCTTCGACCGCTCGCTCAGCGAGGCGATGCAGAATTCGGGCGAGGCTGGCGCGGCCTTCGGGCTGTCGCCGAGCGCGGTCGAAAGCCTTACGCCGAAGCTGCACAGCCTGAAGAAGATCGGCTGCAAGGCGGCGCAAGGCGCCGAAGGCTACAACTGCGACGTGGAGATCGACATCGAACTGCCGATCTTCGGCCGGCAGAAGGACACCACCAACGTGCGCCTGGTGAAGGCCTCCGACGGCTGGCGCGTGCTGGATTGATCGCCATTCATTCCTGAGTGCGGATCCCCGGCAGCGCCCATCCCCGCTGCCAGGGACCCCAGGCGTGGCGCAGGCTCGTGCAGGCCGCCGCGCCGTGTTTGCAAGGAGGCTCCCATGCCCATCGACGTCGCCAGCCATCTCGGCGCCGTACGCCGCTCGGTGAAGGCCCTGGAGCGCGACGGCCAGCCCGCCCGCGCCGTGATCCTCGAGCGCAGCTACGACACGGACATCGACGATCTCTGGGATGCGGTGACCAGCCCGCAACGCCTGCGACGCTGGTTCCTGCCCGTGGAGGGCGAACTGAAGCGCGGCGGACGCTACCAGCTCAAGGGCAATGCGGGGGGCACCATCACCGACTGCGAGCCGCCGGTGCACCTCGGCCTGACCTGGGAAATGATGGGGCAGGTGAGCTGGGTGGAGGTGCGGCTGGCGCGCGAAGGCGGCGGACGCACGCGCTTCACTTTGACGCACACCGCACCGCTGTCGGACTTCTGGAAGCAGTACGGCCCGGGCGCGGTGGGCGTGGGCTGGGAGGGTGGCCTGATGGGCCTGGCCCTCTACATTGCCGACCCTGAAGGGATGAAGCTGGACGAGGCCACCTTCTCCGCGTCGCCCGAGGGCAAGCGCTTCCATGCGGGCAGCAGCGAGCGCTGGGGCGAGGCCGCCATCGAGGCGGGCGAGGATGCGGACCTGATCGCGGCTGCCGTGCGCAATACCACGGCCTTCTATACCGGCGAGCCACCGGCGTCCTGACGTCCTTCATGCAAGCACTCGACGTCCCCGGCGGACCCGGTCCGCCGCTGCATCCTGCTGGATGCGCTGGCCAAAGAGGGCGCACGGCCAGCACTGCCGCGCGCGCAGCCCTCAGGCCTGCCCCGGCGGCCCGGCCTCGCGCGTGACGATGCGCGCGCCCCGGTTGTAGGTCCAGTAGGCACCGGCCCAGTCGATCAGTACCACCAGCCGGTTGCGGAAGCCGATCAGGAAGTACACGTGCGCGGCCAGCCAGAACCACCACGCGAACAGGCCGGAGAAGCGCAGCCTGCCCAGGTCGACGACCGCGGCCATGCGGCCGATGGTGGCGAGCAGGCCGTGGTGGCGGTAGCGGAAGGGCGGGGCAGGACGGCCGGCAAGCCGCGCCTCGATCACGCGCGCCACATGGTTGCCCATCTGCTTGGCGGCCGGGGCAATGCCGGGAACGGGACCCTGCTCCGAGCTGACCGCGGCGAGGTCGCCGGCGACGAACAGTTCCGGATGCCCTGCCACTGACAGGTCGGGCTGCACGGGAACCCTGCCGCTGCGATCCAGCGGCACACCCAGGGTGCGCGCCAGCGGCGAAGCCGTGACGCCGGCTGCCCACAGCACGGTGCGCGCGTCCAGCGGCTCGTCGCCGATGCGCACGCCGTTGGCGTCCACATGCGTGATCGGCGTGCCGGTGCGCACGGTGACGCCCAGTCGCTCGAGCTGGCGCTGCGCGCTGGCCGACAGCTCCGGCGGGAAGGCAGGCAGCACGCGCGGCCCGGCCTCCACCAGCACCACGCGAGCGCTCGATGGATCGATGCGGCGGAACTCGCCGCGCAGCGTGTGGCGGGCGATCTCGGCCAGCGTGCCGGCCAGCTCCACGCCGGTGGGGCCTGCGCCGACGATCACGAAGGTGAGCAGGGCGCGGATCTCCTCCGGGTCGTCGCTGCGCTCGGCCTTCTCGAAGGCGGTGAGGATGCGGGCACGGATGGCCAGCGCGTCATCCAGTGTCTTCAGCCCCGGCGCGAAGCGCGCCCAGTCGTCATGCCCGAAGTAGGCATGGGACACGCCGGTGGCGAGCAGCAGGAAGTCATGGTCCAGCGCGTCATCGCCGATGTACACCCGCCGTGCGCCGGCATCGATGCGCGTGACCTCGCCGAGCTGCACGGTCACGTTGGCCTGCCGGCGCAGGATGTGCCGCAGCGGCGCGGCGATCGACGGTGCCGCCAGACCCGCCGTGGCGACCTGGTAGAGCAGGGGCTGGAAGGTGTGGTGGTTGTGCCGGTCCACCAGCACGATGTCCACCGGCGCGCGGCGCAGCGCCCGCACCGCCCACAGTCCCGCGAAGCCGCCGCCGATGACAACGACGCGGGGACGGGCGCGCGGTGCCGGCGCTGCCGTCACGGTCAGGCGATGGTCACGCCGGAGCTGGCGAACGGCAGGTTCTGCACCGTGCGGCCGGTGAGCTGCGCGATGGCATTGGCGACCGCCGGTGCGATCGGCGGCGTGCCCGGCTCGCCCACGCCGCTGGGCGGGTTGGCCGAAGGCACGATATGCACCTCGATGCGCGGCATCTGGTTCATGCGCAGCACCGGGTAGTCGTGGAAGTTCGACTGCTGCACCACGCCGTCCTTCAGCGTGATCGCGCCGGTGGCCGCGGCCGCGAGGCCGTAGACGATGCCGGATTCCATCTGCATCTCGACGATGTTCGGGTTCACCGCGATGCCGCAGTCCACCGCGCACACCACGCGCTCGACCTTGAAGGCATTGCCGCGCTGGCTGACCTCGACGATCTCGGCCACCACGCTGCCGAAGGATTCGTGCAGCGCCACGCCGCGCGCGGTGCCCTTGGGCAGCTCGCTGCCCCAGCCGGCCTTCTCGGCGGCCAGGTTGAGCACGGCGAGGTGGCGCGGGTGCCCGGCCAGCAGGCTGCGGCGCAGTTCCACCGGATCCTGGCCGGTGCCGCGGGCGATTTCGTCGAGGAAGGCTTCCACGGCATAGGCGGTGTGGGTCGAGCCCACCGAGCGCCACCACAGGATGGGCACGCCGAGCCGGGTGGTGTGCAGCTCCACCGACAGGTTGGGGATCTCGTAGGGCATGTTGGCTGCGCCCTCGACCGAGGTGGAATCCACCGGCGCGCCGGTATCCAGCGGCGTGCCGGCGGCAATGGACTGGCCGACGATGCGCTGGCGCCAGGCGGTGATGCGGCCGCTGGCGTCCACCGTGGCGGCGAGGTCGTGCAGGTAGGCCGGGCGGTAGAAGCCGGCGTGCATGTCGTCCTCGCGCATCCATACCAGCTTCACCGGACGGCCGCTGCCGTCGGCCTTCGCGATCGCCACCGCGTCGGCGACGTAGTCGGAGAAGGCATTGCCGCGGCGGCCGAAGCTGCCGCCGGCATACAGCATGTTGATCTTCACCTGCTCCGGCTTGATGCCCAGCATGCCGGCGACCACGTTCTGGTCGCCGGTGTGGAACTGCTCGCCGTTCCAGATCTCGCAGCCCTCGGCGGTGATCTGCACCACGGCGTTCATGGGTTCCATGGTGGCGTGCGCGAGGAAGGGGAAGGCATAGCTGGCCTGGAAGCTGCGCGCGCCCTCCTGGGCCAGCGCGGCATCGGCATCACCTTCCTTGCGGGCCGACAGGCCCGGCCTGGTGGCGAGCTCGCGGTACTGCGCGAAGATCTCCTCCGAGTCCTGGCGGAAGGCGTTGCTCTCGTCCCAGTTGATCTTCAGCGCATCGCGCGCCTTCCTGGCCGACCAGGTGTCGGTGGCCAGCACGGCCACCCCTTCGCGCATGGTGCTCTTGAAGTGCACCACGTTGACGACATTGGGCAGGGCCCGGGCAGCGGAGTCGTCGAAGTCCTTCACCGTGGCACCGAAGCGAGGCGGCAGGGCCGCCACCGCCACCAGCATGCCGGGCAGTCGCACGTCCTGGGTGAACAGCGCGGTGCCGGTGGACTTCTCCAGCGCATCCACGCGGCGTGCATTGCGGCCGATCAGCGTGAAGGAGGCGGGATCCTTGAGCTTGACGTCGGCAGGCACGGGCAATTCGGCGGCAGCCTCGACCAGTTCGCCGAAGGTGATGCTGCGGCCGCTGCCGGCATGGTTGACGATGCCCTGCCGGATGGTGATCTCGGCGGCGGGCACGCTCCAGCGCGCGGCGGCCGCCTGGACCAGCATGGCGCGCGCGGTGGCGCCGGCCTTGCGCATGGGTTCCCAGAATGCCGCCACCGTGGTGCTGCCGCCGGTGCCCTGCATGGCGCCGCCGAAGGCGGGATTGCCGTACAGCTTCACGTCGGCCGGCGCGGCCTCGATGACCACCTGGTCCCAGTCGGCGTCGAGTTCCTCGGCGATCAGCGTAGCAAGCCCGGTATAGGCGCCCTGGCCCAGTTCGGTGTTGGGCGAGAGCACCACCACGCGGCTGTCCTTGCCGATGCGCAGGAACTGGTTGGGTGCGAGGGCGTCGCTGGCCCGGGTGCCGCTGGCGCAGGCGGACAACAGTGCAGGCGTGCCCACGACGGCCAGCGTGAGGCCGGCGCCCTTGAGCAGGTCGCGGCGGCTGATCCCCGCCAGTTCGCTGGCGTGGATGATGCGGACGGAATCATTGGACCGGGTCGTCATGGTGACCTTCCTTATGAAGCGATCATGCTGGAGGCGCGCTGGATGGCGGCGCGGATGCGTGCATAGGTGCCGCAGCGGCAGATGTTGCCGCTCATCGCGGCATCGACCTGCGCGCTGGTGGGCCGCGGGTTCTGCTGCAGCAGGGCCGCGGCGCTCATGATCTGGCCGGACTGGCAGTAGCCGCATTGCGGCACGTTCTCGGCGATCCAGGCATCCTGCACGGCCTTGCCTGCCGCGCTGTTGGCGATGGCCTCGATGGTGGTGATGCTGCGGCCGAGCACGGCGGACACGGGCAGCATGCAGCTGCGCGTCGGCACGCCATCCACGTGGACGGTGCAGGCGCCGCACTGGGCGATGCCGCAGCCGAACTTGGTGCCGGTCAGGCCCAGCGCATCGCGCAGGACCCACAGCAGGGGGGTGTCTTCGGCCACGTCGGCCGTGTACTGCCGGCCGTTGACGTCGAGCGTGAACATGGAGGGCTCCCTCGCCGCAGGAGAACGCGGCGCGCGCATTATCCTACAATCGCGTTTCCATGAACCAAGCCGACAGTACCGACGAGACTGGCCTGCTGGCGCAGGCGCTGGCCTGGCGCGAGGCCGGCCAGCGCGTGGCCCTGGCCACCGTGGTCTCCACCTGGGGTTCCGCGCCGCGCCCGGCCGGAAGCTTGCTGGTCTGCAACGAGGGCGGGCAGTTCGCCGGATCAGTGTCCGGCGGCTGCGTCGAGGTGGCGGTGATCGAGGCCGCGCAGCAGGTGATGAAGGACGGTGCGCCGCAGCTGCTCGAATTCGGCGTCAGCGACGAGCTGGCGTTCAGCGTGGGGCTGGCCTGCGGCGGGAAGATCCGCGTCTACGTCGAGGCACTGGAATAGATGCGCCAGGGCATGGCACATGCGCTGCTCGCGGCGCGGCGCGAAGGACGCGCGGTGGTGCTGCTCACGCCGCTGGATGGCGGCGTGCAGCGCCTGCTCGACGACAAGGGCATCGGGCTTCTGGCGCTGACCGAGCCGGAGCTTGCGGCCGCCGCGCGCGCGGCGCTGGCCACCGACCGGGTACAGCTGGTGGAGGCGGACGGTCGCGAGGTGATGCTCACGCCCCACAACCCGCCGCTGCGGCTGCTCGTGGTGGGTGCGGTGCACATCAGCGAGGCGCTTTGCGTGATGGCGCGGGCGGCCGGCTATGCGGTGACCGTGATCGATCCGCGCTCGGCGTTCCTGCGGCCGGAGCGGTTCCCGGGCGTGGAGCTGGTGAACCAGTGGCCGCAGGAGGCCTTCGCGCGGCTGAAGCCGGATGCCCGCACCGCGGTCGTGCTGCTCACCCACGATCCCAAGATCGATGACCCGGCGTTGCTGGCGGCGCTGCCGTCGCCGGCCTTCTACGTGGGCGCGCTGGGTTCGACCCGCACGCATGCGAAGCGGTTGCAGAGGCTGGCCGAGGCCGGGGTGGAGGAGTCCCTGCGGGCGCGCATCCACGGTCCGGCGGGCCTGGCCATCGGGGCGCGCACGCCGGCGGAAATCGCGATCTCGGTGATGGCGCAGATCACCCAGGAACTGCGCGGGGCGCGCACGGGCGCCGGGGCCTGACCGGCCCGTAAAGGACCGGCCGCGCACGAGGCGCGGCCGGCAAGTCAGCTCCGGATCACTCGATCAGTCCACCGGATTGCCGCCCGCGGGAGCGGGGGCAGTGCCGGCCGGCGCGGGGACCGAGTGGTGCTCTGCGGCTTCCGGCTTGAGCACGATCTTGTTGTCGACGGCCTTCACGCCATCGGCGGAGCGGGCGATGCGCTCGGCGCTCTGGCGTTCTGCCATGGAGTCGGCGGTGCCGGAGAGCGTGACCACGCCATTGCGCACGTCCACGTTCACGTCCAGCCCTTCCACCTCGGAAGAGGCGAGCAGCCCGGACTTCACGCGCGCCAGCAGCGTGGTGTCATCGATCGCTTCACCGACCGAGCGGTCGCTGTCTGCGGAACGGGCTGGCGAGGCAGTGTCGTCATCGGCAAGGGCAAGGCCCATGCCCAGGCTGCCGATCATCGCCGAGGCCAGGGTCACTGCCATCAGGTTCTTCTTCATGTCGTGCTCCTTGTGGGGGAAACGAACCATTTCGTTGGTCCACAGGTTCCCAGACCCCGGCCTGCGGCGACATTGGACCCGCGTCCATGAAGCGGTAGGACTTGTCCGGGAGCTGTCGCGCAATCGAGACATGCTCCCGGGTTAACCTGTGCGCATGTGCTATTCGGCCAAGGTAGTGGCGAATTGGCGCGAATTCTGTCGCGCTTCATCGATCCGGATCGACCTGGAGGAGTTCCATCGCCTCTGCACCCTGCGCGAGTCGGACGATATTGCAGCGCGCCTGCCGCGCGGCTTCGACCTGGACTTCTGCGCGTCCGCGCCGCGGTCGGCGCTGGAGCGTTCGATCCAGCAGAAGATCCATGGATGGCGTGCCCGCCGTGGCGCGGGCCTGGAGCGGGAGCTGTTTGCGCAGCGCAAGCGCCTCGCCGATGCCGAGCGCAAGCTGGCAGCGAAGCCGACGAAGTCGGCACTCGATTCCCGGCGCATTGCGTCGAACAGGATCCAGCAGGCGCTCGCGAAGCTCTCGTTGCTGCGAAGCGACCAGCCGCATGCCGATGACTGGCGCATCTTCCCCATGGGCTACGCGCCCGTGCTGGTGGAGCGCGGCGGAGACTTGTGGCTGACGCCGGCGCGCTACCAGCTGCGCCCGCCGGGCAAGCCCGTGGCCATCGACCGCCAGCTCACCTTGTTCAATGCCCGGCGCGACCGGCTGGGCGGTGAGTTCTGGCGCCCGCTGTTCGGTCGTTCGCACGCCATCCTGCCGGCCCGGTCGTTCTTCGAGAACGTCGCCGGGCCCGATGGCCGCAACCGTGTGCTCGAGTTCATCCCGGGCGATGGTTCAACGATGTGGATTGCCTGCCTCTACGCGGAGTGGGTGGACCTGCGCGACCCGGGCAACCGCCTGCAGTCCTTTGCCGCAATCACCGATCAACCCACGCCGGAAGTGGCCGCGACCGGGCATGACCGCGTGCCGGTGAACCTCACCTGGGAGGCGGCACTGCGCTGGCTTGAGCCTGAAGGGCGGAGTGAGCGGGAACTGCAGGCGCTGCTGGACGGGCGGCAGGGGGCGCGCTATGCGTATCGCGAAGCAGCCTGAGCGGGCGGGGGAAGGAAGAGGTGGCGCTCCCTACCGGA
>CAYVZE010000085.1:0-9535 GCA_964455685.1 uncultured Steroidobacteraceae bacterium | reverse complement strand
AGGCTCTTGCCGCGCCGGACCACGCCCACCACCACGCCCTCGATCAGCATCTTCTGCTGCTTGAGGTCGACCTTGATGGGCTCGAAGTCCTCGTTCTCGGGCAGCAGCCACACCACCGGGCCTTCCTGGCGGTAGCGCTTGACCGTCACCTCGTCCTCGATGCGCGCCACGATGATCTGGCGGTTGCGCACATTGGCCGTGCGGTGCACGGCGACCAGGTCGCCATCGAGGATGCCCACGTTCTTCATGCTCATGCCGATGACCTTGAGCAGGTAATGCGGCTGCGGATGGAAGATGGACGGGTCGATGGACAGATGGTCCTCGATGTTCTCCTCGGCCAGGATGGGGCTGCCGGCGGCCACGCGGCCGATCAGCGGCAGGCCGAGCTGCTCGCGCAGCGCATCCTTCAGCTGGATGCCGCGGGAGGAGCCGGGCACCAGCGTGATGACGCCCTTGCGCTCGAGCGCGCGCAGGTGTTCCTCGGCGGCATTGGGGGAACGGAACCCCAGCTCATCGGCGATCTCCTTGCGCGTGGGCGGCATGCCCGTTTCCTGTACCGCGCGCTGGATAAGCCGCAGAATCTGGGTCTGTCGGGGCGTGAGGTCGGTATCGGGCATGGGGAGCTTCCGTAGCTGGATTTGCATACAGCCTACTGTGGATTTATACAGGCATGCAAGCCCGGCCTGAGATGCTCGATGTCGCCATCGCCGGGGCCGGCCACAACGGCCTGACCTGCGCGGCCTACCTGGCCAGGGCGGGACTGAAGGTGGCCCTGTTCGAGCGCCGGCCGGTCTACGGCGGCGCCGCCGTCACCGAGGAATTCCACCCCGGCTTCCGCAACTCCACCGCCAGCTACACGGTGAGCCTGCTGCACCCCGGGGTGATCCGGGACCTGAACCTGGCGCGCCACGGGCTGGTCATCCTCGAGCGCCCGCTGCTCAACTACGTGGTCGAGGGCGAGGGCCGCGGACTTCGCATCGGCCCCACCGGCGAGCACACCAAGCGGGAGCTGGCGCGCCGCAGCCCGCGCGACGTGGAACGCTACGACGCCTGGCAGCAGCAGCTGGGCGCAGCGGTGGACCTGCTCAAGGGCCTGCTCACCACCACCCCGCCCACGGACCTCAAGCGCATGGGCGACCTGTGGTCGGCGCTGAAGGCCGCCCGCGCCTTCCGCGCGCTGCCGCTGGAAACCCAGCGCACCGTGCACGAGCTGTTCACGCGCAGCGCCGGCGACGTGCTCGACGGCTGGTTCGAGGACGAGGCACTGAAGGCCGCCTTCGGCTTCGACTCCATCGTCGGCACCTTCGCCTCGCCGTACACCCCGGGCAGCGCCTACGTGCTGCTGCACCATGCCTTCGGCGAGGTGAACGGCAAGAGCGGCCAGTGGGGCCATGCCGTGGGCGGCATGGGCGCCATCAGCCATGCCATCGCCCGCGAGGCCCAGGCCCATGGCGCCGTCATCCACGTCGACGCGCCGGTGCGGCGCGTGCTGGTGGAGAAGGGACGGGCCGCGGGACTGGAGCTTGCGGACGGTCGCGTGGTGCGCGCCCGTTGCGTGGCCGCCAATGTGGACCCGCGCACCTTGTACCTGCAGCTGCTGGACCACGCCGAGGTGCCGGCGCCCATCCGCGAGCGCATGCGCCGCTGGCGCGCCGGCAGCGCCAGCTTCCGCATCAACGTGGCGCTGTCGGAACTGCCGCGGCTGGATGACAGCGGGCCGGCCGGCAGCGACCTGCACCGCTCGGGCATCCTGATCGCACCCAGCCTCGGCTACATGGACCGCGCCCATGCGGATGCGCGCCTGGCCGGCATGTCACGCGAGCCGGTGGTGGAGATGCTGGTGCCGAGCACGCTGGATGATTCGCTCGCCCCGCCGGGGCTGCACGTGGCAAGCCTGTTCTGCCAGCATTTTGCACCGGTGCTGCCCGATGGCCGCAGCTGGGAGGACGCGCGCCAGCAGGCGCTGGAGCGGGTCATCGACACGGTCACGCGCCACGCCCCCAACTTCCGCCGCAGCATCATCGGCGTGCTGGCGCTCTCGCCGCTGGACCTGGAGCAGCGCTTCGGCCTGCCCTCCGGCGACATCTTCCATGGCGCCCTGGGCCTGGACCAGCTGTGGGCCGCGCGGCCCCTGCTCGGGCTGGCCGACTACCGTACGTGCGTGCCGGGACTTTTCCTGTGTGGCGCCGGCGCCCATCCCGGTGGCGGGGTCACCGGGTTGCCCGGACGCAACTGTGCCGCCGAGATGTTGCGCCACTTACGGAAAAATCCTTTCCAAGCGCAACTGTAGAGAGAATGTAATCTGTCTCCTACACCCGACACGGGGCAGAAAGCAGTTGCAGCAGCGGCGGGAGATATGGTCAAGTTACGGAACCCGCATCATTGGGCGCCGGGACAAAGACGTCCGCCCGAGCGGTTGTTTTTGGACATTGACCTTCAAGGGGATCAAAAATGAAAAGCTCGATGGGTATCAAGATTGCCGCTGTGGCCGCCTTCGTTGCGCTGGCGGGTTGCACGGACCTCAAGCCGCTGCAGGCGGACATCGACAGCCTGAAGAGCCAGGTGGGCACGCTGTCCTCTGATGTGGCCGCTCTGAAGGCCGATCGCACCGCTGCCAACGCCGCTTCCGCCGCGCAGGCTGCTTCGTCCAAGGCCGACGCCGCCCAGAACACGGCGAACCAGGCCCTGGCCGCTGCCCAGCAGGCCCAGACCGGCGTGAACGACCTGAACGCCAAGATCGACCGGATGTTCCAGCGTTCGGTTTCGAAGTAAGCAAAGCTTCGCTTCGAGGAAAGACGCCGCGCATTGCGCGGCGTTTTTCTTTTCGGGGTCCGGGACTGGCTGACAAGGTCAAATGAGTTTTATTATCATTTGCACCAACAACAACATTGCCGAGCCCCTCCCTGCATGAGCTCCGTCCCCGGCTCCCTGTTCCGCAAGACCCTGTTCTGGATGCACCTCGCCTGCGGCGTGGTGGCCGGGGTGTTCATCCTGCTGATGTCCGCCACCGGGGTAGCGCTGACCTACGAGCGACAGATGACCGAGGCCGCGGCGCGCGGCAACCACGTGGTGGCCGTGCCGGGACAGCGGCGGCTGTCCATCGACGCGCTGGCCGCTGCCGCGCGCGCCGCCGCGCCGGACCAGCAGCGGTTGTCGCTGGTCATCGATGCCGAGCCCTCCGCGCCGGTGTCGGTGAGTGCCGGCCGGCAGACTGCCGCGCTGCTGAATCCGTACAGCGGCGAGGCCATCGAGGATGCCGCGGCCGGCACGCGCGGCTTCATGTCGACCATGAAGCGCTGGCACCGCTGGCTGGGCGGCGATCCCGACAGCGTCGGCGCGAAGCTGATCGACTACAGCAACCTGCTGTTCGTGTTCATCATCGCCAGCGGCCTGTACCTGTGGCTGCCGGCGGTGTGGCGCTGGCGCACGGTGCGCGGCGTGCTGCTGTTCCAGCGCAAGTACATCAACGCCAAGGTGCGCGACTTCAACTGGCACCACGTGTTTGGCATCTGGATGCTGGTGCCGCTGTTCCTGATCGCGGTGTCCGGCGCAGTGATCTCCTTCCCCTGGGCCAGCAACCTGGTCTACGCGGCCTTCGGCGAGGAGCCGCCGCGGCGTGGCGGCCCTGGCGGCGGTCCCGGCGCCGCCGGTCCCGGCGGCAACACGGCCGCGCAACGCGCGCCGGGCGGGCGCGAAGGCCGGGGCAGCGAAGCGGGCACGGGCCGGATGGCGGCGCCGGCCGGCAGCGTCATCGAGCCTTCCGGCGAAGCGATGGCTGCAGGACCGCAGGCGCGTGCCAGCCTGCAGCAGCTCTTCGACATGGCCGTGGCCACCGTGCCGGACTGGCAGCGCATCACCCTGCCCGTCGCCGCGCGCGGCGACCACGTGGACGTGCAGGTGGAACTGCGCTCGAACGAGCGCCGCGCACCGCGCCGCACGCTGGAGCTTTCCACCGTTGATGCGCGCGTGATGTCCGACTCCGGCGCGAACGCCGCGGCCACCCCGCCCTCGCGCGGCCAGCAGGCGCGCACCTGGTTGCGCTTCGTGCACACCGGCGAGCAGTACGGCGTGATCGGCCAGACCATCGCCGGACTGGCCTCGCTGGCCGCGTGCTTCCTGGTCTACACCGGACTGGCGCTGGCGTACCGCCGCCTGCTCCGGCCCCTGTTCCGCCGCGCCTGAACACGCCCGGGTGACGCGCCCGCGCGGGCGCGCGCTCCTGCCTGCTGTATAAACGCATGGGGACCGGCCTGGTGCCGGACACATGCACAACAACGAGCGGGGCGGATCCATTGGACTTGCGCGAATCGCGCGCTGACGCGCGACCGGTGCGCTGGCGCCTGGTCGGACCGGGGCTGGTGGTGGCCGCCACCGGTGTGGGCGCGGCCGACATGGTGGCCACGCTGGTGGCCGGGTCGCGCTACGGCTACGGCCTGCTGTGGGCGGTGATCGCCGGCGTGGCGATGAAGATCATCCTGGTGGAAGGCGCGGGCCGCTACTGCCTTTCCACCGGCCACACCCTCTTCGCCGGCTGGCGGAGCCTGGGCGCATGGACCACCTGGTACTTCGGTCCCTACATCATGCTGTGGGGACTGGTGTATGGCGCCACCGCCATGTCCTCCTCGGCCATGCCGCTGGCGGTGCTGTTCCCCGGCCTGTCGCTCACCACCTGGGCCATCCTGATGGGACTGGCAGGCTTCGTGATGGTGTGGTTCGGCCGTTACCTGCTGTTCGAGCGTATCAGCGCGGTGCTGGTGGGACTGATGTTCGTCACCGTGGTCGGGCTGGCCGTGATCGCCGCGCCCAACCTCGGCGAGGCGCTGGCGGGACTGGTGCCGCGGATCCCCGGCGGCACCGGCGGCGTGATGTACACGCTGGCGCTGGCCGGCGGCGTGGGCGGCACCATCACGCTGGCTGCCTACGGCTACTGGCTGCGCGAGAAAGGCTGGCACGACCGCACCTTCATGCGCGTGATGCGCATCGACAACACCGCCGCCTACGTGCTCACCGGCATCTTCGTGGTCGCGATGATGATCGTCGGCGCGGAAGTGGTGCGCGCCGCCGGCGTGGCGCTCAGCGCCGGCGACCGGGGCCTGCTCGACCTGCACCAGGTGCTGCGCGCGGAATACGGCGACGTGGTCGGCACCACCTTCCTGGCGGGCTTCTGGGCCGCCGCCTTCTCCTCGCTGCTGGGCGTGTGGAACGGCGTGTCGCTGATGTTCGCCGACTTCTGGGGCAACCTGCGCGGCCTGCCCCAGGGACATCCCGACACGCGCACCGGCGGGCGCTACTTCCGCGCCTACCTGCTGTGGCTGACCTTCCCGCCCATGCTGCTCCTGCTGCTGGAGCGGCCCATCGGCCTGATCGTGGCCTATGGCGTGCTGGGCTCGCTGTTCATGCCCTTCCTGGCGGTGACCCTGCTCGGCCTGCTCAACGGCAAGGGCATCCCGCGCGAATGGGCCAACCGCGCGCATACCAACATCGCGCTGGCGCTGTGCGCGCTGGCGTTCATCGTGCTGGGTGTGCGGGAGCTGCTGGCGGCGCTGCCGGGCTGAAGCGGCAACGCGGGGGGATTGGGCGGGCGCGCGGTCCTTTCAGAAGCGGACCAGCGCCGAACCCCAGGTAAAGCCACCGCCGAAGGCCTCCAGCAGCAGCATGTCGCCCTTCTTGATGCGGCCGTCGCGCACGCCGGTGTCCAGCGCCAGCGGCACGGAAGCCGCCGAGGTGTTGCCGTGCTCGTTGACGGTGACGATCACGCGATCCATCGGCAGGTCGAGCTTCTTCGCCACGGCCTGGATGATGCGGATGTTGGCCTGGTGCGGCACCAGCCAGTCGATGGCGGACTTCGCCAGCCCGTTCTTCTCCAGCACCTCGTCCACCGAGGCGCCAAGCATGTTCACCGCCACCTTGAAGGTCTCGCGGCCGGCCATGCGGATCACCGCGCGGCCGCCGGCCTCGGGGGAGAAGCCGCGCGAGACGCCACCGGTGCAGTACAGCAGCTTCTCGTAGCTGCCGTCGGCGTGCAGGTGGGTGGAGAGGATGCCGGCCTCTTCCGAGGGCGCCAGCACCACCGCGCCCGCGCCATCGGCGAACAGCACGGCCGTGGTGCGGTCGGTGAAGTCGGTGATGCGCGTGAGCGTCTCCGCGCCCACCACCAGCGCGCGCTTCGAGGAGCCGGTGCGCACGAACTTCTCGGCGATGGACAGCGCGTAGATGAAGCCGCTGCAGGCGGCCTCGATGCTGAACGCCGGCACGCCGGCGCAGCCCAGCCGCGCCTGCAGCAGCGTGCCGCAGTTCGGGAATACCAGGTCGGGCGTGGCCGTGGCGAAGACGATCAGGTCGATCTCGCCCGGCTCGATGCCGGCAGCCGCGATCGCCCGCCGCGCGGCCTGCTCGGCCATGTCGACGGTGGTCTCGCCCTCGGCCGCGTAGTGCCGGCGCTCGATGCCGGTGCGCTCACGGATCCATTCATCCGAGGTCTCCATGATCTTCTCGAGGTCGGTGTTGTGCACCACCTTCTCGGGAAGATAGGACCCGGTGCCGATGATTCGCGCGTACATGGCGCAGCAGGCCGCACGGCGGGCGCACCCCGTCCGGATGGACGGAACGCAGCCGCGTGGCGGCCGTTACGGGATCAGTCCTGGTCAGCGTCGGCCGGCGCTTCGATCACGCGCTTGCCGCGATAGAACCCGTCCGGGGTGATGCGATGGCGCAGGTGCGTCTCGCCCGACTGCGGGTCGATGGACAGCGCCGGCTTGGCGACGTGGTCGTGCGAGCGGTGCATTCCGCGCTTGGAGGGAGTCTTGCGACTCTTCTGGACTGGCATGGTACTTCTCCGTCAGATCTTTCAGTGTTTCGACCGGCCAGCCAGCAGTTCGCCCAGTTGCGCGAACGGCCGCTGCACTTCCGGTGCGGCGTCCTCATCCCGCATCACGGGCCACGCCGCCGGGCACTGCCCTGCCGCATGACGTGGCGCCGCGGGCAGCGCCAGCAACAATTCCTCCTCGAGGAGCCCGGCCAGCGGCAGGCGGCCATTGGGCGCCAGCGCGGTCTCGAACTCCTGCGGCACCCCGGCCGCGTCCTCTTCCCTTTCCAGCAGCACGACGCGCGAGCCACCTTCGAGCTCCAGCGACATCGGCGCCAGGCAGCGCTGGCAGGTCACCGTCAGCGTGGCCGCGAAGCGCACCTCCGCGATGGCGCGACCCTGCTCGCGCTCGAGCGCGACATGGCCGGTCACGGTGCCATCGCTGCTGGCGAGCATTCCGGCAAGCCGCGCGAGGCGCGCCACCGGGACGGCCAGTTCGACCTGCCGACCTTCGTCGGCCAGCACCGCGACATTGCTCTCGGTAAGGCCGTCCTCGGGCATGGGGCGCGTATCATAGGTAGCCCCCCTTGGGGGCGCAAGTTCCTGTCCCGACTAGACTCATGATCCATCCGGCGCCCCCGATCCTGCTTGCTTCGACCTCCGTGCACCGCCGCGCGCTGCTGTCACGCCTCGGCCTGCCCTTCGACGCCCTGGCGCCCCCCGTGGACGAGGCGGAGATCCCCGGCGAGGCACCGCCCGAGCGCGCCCTGCGGCTGGCGCGCGCCAAGGCGGCCGCCATCGCGTCGCAGCACGCTGATGCCCTGGTGGTGGGCAGCGACCAGGTGGCCAGCCTCGCCGGCAGCGGCATCGAAGTGCTGCACAAGCCGGGCGACCGCGCTACCTGCCGCCGCCAGTTGCTGGCCATGTCGGGGCGCGTGGCGCGCTTCGACACCGCGGTGTGCCTGCGCCATGGAGAAGTGGAGCTCACGCACGTGGACACCACGCTGGTGCACTTCCGCGAGCTCACCGCGGCGGAAGTGGACCACTACATGGATCGCGAGCCGTCCTTCGACTGCGCCGGCGGTTTCAAGTGCGAGGGCCTCGGCGTGACCCTTTTCCGCGCGATCGAGACGCGCGACCCGACGGCGCTGGTCGGCCTGCCGCTGATCTGGCTTTGCGAGGCGCTGCGCCGGATGGGCGTGCGGGTCTGACCGCGCGGCGTTCCGGCAGCACGGGCCCCTTCGCGATCACCGACCGCTGCTGTGCGCCGGCAGCGGGACGCAGGCGACCTGCCCCCGAGGACAGCGCATCGAGCACCGCGCCCAGCCCCGGCGGCAGCGGCGCGCTGACGCTGACGGTCACGTGCCGGTCCGGATCCTCGAAGCTGATGCTGTGCGCATGCAGGAACAGGCGGTCGAGGCCGAAACCCTGCATCTGGCGGTTGAAGGCCTCGTCGCCGTATTTCCCGTCGCCGGCCACCGGATGGCCGGCATAGGCGGCATGCACGCGGATCTGGTGCGTGCGCCCGGTGAGCAACTTCACCTCCAGCAGCGTCGCGAGGTTGCCGAAGAACTGCACCACGCTGAACTCGCTGGCGGCCGGCTTGCCGTTGGCCGCCACCATCACCGTGCGCTCGCCACCGACGCGGGTGTGGGTGGCCAGCGGCGCCTCGATCCTCTTCTTCCCCAGCTCCCACTTGCCGCGCACCAGCACCAGGTAACGCTTGTCGAAACCTTCCCTGCCTTCGGCCGTGTCCTCGCGCAGCAGCGCATGCAGGCTGCGCAGGGTGGAACGGCGGCGGGCAATGAGCAGGCAGCCGCTGGTGTCGCGGTCGAGCCGGTGCACCAGTTCCAGCGTCTCCTCGGGACGCGAGGCGCGCAGCGCCTCGATCACGCCAGCGGACACGCCGCTGCCGCCATGCACGGCCACGCCGGCCGGCTTGTCCACCACCAGGATGCGCGGGTCCTCGTGCAGGATGGCCGCCTCGACCTGCTTCACCAGCTGCGCCGAGGGGCGCGCGCCGGTGCCGGCCCACGGTGGCGCCACCAGCGACACCGGCGGGATGCGCAGCACATCCCCCTCGGCCACGCGCGCCTCGCCGCCCACGCGGCGGCCGTTCAGGCGCACCTCGCCCCGGCGCAGCAGCCTGAGGATACGGGTGCGTGGCAGCCCGGGCAGCAGGCGCTGCAGCACCTTGTCGACCCGCGAGCCGGCATCATCGGCGCCCACGGTCTCGTGCCGCACGGCGGTCCGGGGGGCGCCGGATGCAGCAGCGGACGCCCCGTCCACGCCCCCCTGCCCGCCCTCGGCGGCAATGTCATTGCCGGCACGGCGGCGTGAAGATTCGTCCATTTTCGTCCTGTTCAAGGCTAAAGCCTTGTTTTTCAAGCATCTTGCATTATACTCCGGCGCACGTGCCCCCACCGGGCGGATGACGGCGTCTGCCTGGCGCCCCACCTCGACGAGCGGCACGGAACCTGGCGGCACCAGTCGCAGCATCGTGGCAGACCGAGGGTCTGGTGGTTCCCCGTAGCGAGGGTGAGCCTCAGCCCGCATGGTCGGCAGCAGTTACAAAGGATTGCAGGCGCTGTCGTAGTCAGAGACGAGAGCGCGGCTTCGCTTGAAGACCTTGTACCAGACAATCCAGCGCCTTCTGGCCAGCCTCCTGGTCCAGCTCGAGGCGACCTTCTGCCTCCACAGGCCCGTCACCGCGCCGGTCATCGCGCGCGC
>CAYVZE010000084.1:0-10194 GCA_964455685.1 uncultured Steroidobacteraceae bacterium | reverse complement strand
GCTTCCTGCTCTACAACAACATCCTGCTGGTGGTGGCCACCGCGGTGGTGTTCGGTGGCACGCTGGCGCCGCTGATCGGTGATGCGCTGGGCCGTGGCGCGCTGTCGGTGGGCCCGCCGTACTTCAACACCATGTTCCTGCTGCCGATGCTGCCGCTGCTGGCGCTGGTGTCGGTGGGCACCTTCGCGCGCTGGAAGCGCGGCCAGCTGGCCGCGTCGCGCCCGCGGATCTGGGGCGGGCTGGCATTCTCGGTCGCCCTGGGCCTGGCGCTGGTGCTCGGCGTGTACGGGGATCGCTCGCTGCTCGGCCCCATCGGCGCCGTGCTGGGCATCTGGATCGTGGTGTCCTCGCTGTTCGATCCGGTGGATCGCCTGCGTCGCGGCCTGTCGGTGCCGCCGGCCATCATCGGCATGGTGCTGGCACATGTGGGCCTGGGCGTGATCACCGTGGGCATCACGGTGATGGAGTCCACCATGGTGGAGCGTGACGTGGCGCTGTCCCCGGGACAGGAGGTCACGCTGGGTGACTACACCTTCCGCTTCGAGGGCGTGGAGGAGGCCGACGGACCGAACTACGCCGCGCTGCGCGGCCGGGTGCTCGCCACGGAGGAGGGCGGCAGGCAGACCGTGCTGCTGCCCGAGCGGCGCGAATACTTCGTCACCGGCCAGGCGCTGGCGGAAGCCGCGCTGGGCATCAGCTGGCGGCGTGACCTGCTGGCGACGCTGGGCGAGGAGCTGGGCGGCGGCAGCTGGAGCCTGCGGCTGCAGGTGCGGCCGCTGATGCGTTACGTGTGGCTGGGTTCGGCGCTGATGGCGCTGGGCGGTTTCATCGCCACCCTCGACAAGCGCTACCGCCGCCGCCGCGAGCGCGTGCAGGAGAAGGATCCCGTCGCCGGCGGCACGCCGCTGAAGGCAGCAGAAGCATGAACCGTTTTGCCATTCCGCTGGTGATCTTCGCCGCGCTGGTCGCGGTGTTCGCCGTGGCGCTCAAGCGCGCGCCGGAGAAGACCGTGGTGCCCTCGGCGCTGATCGGCAAGCCCATGCCGGCCTTCGAGCTGCCGGACCTGCTGAACGAGGGCGAGGTGGTGCGCAGCGAGGCGTTCAAGGGACGCTGGCTGCTCGTCAACGTGTGGGGCACCTGGTGCCCCGAGTGCTACACCGAACACCCGGTGCTGCTGGACATAGCGCGCGAGGGCAAGGTGGCCATCATCGGCCTCGACTACAAGGACGAGGATGATGCCGCGCGCCGCTGGCTGGGCGAGCTGGGCAATCCCTATGCCGCCGTGGCCATCGACAAGCAGGGCGATACCGCCATCGACTTCGGCGTGTACGGCGCGCCCGAGACCTTCCTGGTGAACCCCGAAGGCATCATCGTCGACAAGGTGGTGGGCGCGCTGTCGGCCCGGCGCTGGCGCGAAACCATGCTGCCGTTGATCGAAGGAGGCGCCCCGTGAAGCGGCTGTTCGCACTGCTTGCGCTGCTGATGGTGGCGGGCACGGCCCCGGCCATCGATCCCGAAGGGCTGGAGGACCCGCAGCAGCAGGAGCGCTACATCGCGCTGATCAAGGAGCTGCGCTGCCTGAAGTGCCAGGGCGAGACCGTGGCCGACACCCCGGCCATGTTCGCCGTGGACATCCGCCGCCAGGTCCGCAGCATGATCCAGGAGGGCCGCAGCGACGAGGAGATCAAGGAATACCTCGTCGAACGCTACGGCGAGATCATCCTGCTGCGGCCACGCAGCCCGTGGCTGTGGCTGGCACCGGCACTGTTCCTCGCCGGCGGTGCGGTGGTTGCGTGGCGCGTGGTGTCCAGGCGCCGCCAGCTGCTGGCCACCGATGATTCCGACCCCGACCTCGAGGAGCCGGATGCATGAGCGGCTTCATCGTCATTGCCGGGCTGCTGACGCTGGCCACCCTGGTTGCCCTGCTGTATCCGCTGCTGCGCAAGAAGGACGGCTCACCCGAATCCTGGCGCAGCGCCGGCGTATCCGGCCTGTTGATCCTGCTGGGCGGCGCCGCGCTGTATCCGGTGTGGAGCAACTACAAGTGGCACCTGGAGGAACCCGCGGCCGACTCCCCGCAGGCCATGGTGGGACGGCTGGCACGCCGCCTGGAGCGCGAGCCGGATGACCTGGCCGGCTGGCTGATGCTGGGCCGTTCCTACCGCGTGATCCAGCAGTATGAGCTGGCCGCGCGCGCCTACCAGCGCGCCGACACGCTGGCTGGCGGCAAGAACGCCGATGCGCTGATGGGACTGGCCGAGTCGCTGCTGGATGCCGGCCGCGGCGATCTGTCCGGGCGGCCGGGGCGGCTGTTCGAACAGGCCATGCAGGTCGACCCCACCTCGGTGAAGGCGCTGTTCTACAGCGCCTTCGCGGCACGCGAGCGCAATGAGCTGCCGCTGGCGCGCGAGCGCTTCGCCATGCTGCTGACGGCCAATCCGCCCGAGGCCGTGCAGCGCATCATCCTGGAGCAAATCCAGGAGATCGACGTGCTCTCGCGCATGACGGCGCAGGCCCCGGGCGGCGAGGGGGCACCGGCAGCCGGCTCCGCGCAGGACGCCGGCGATGCGGCGCCGGTGAGCGTGCCGGTGCGCATCACCCTGTCGCCCTCGGTGGCTGGCAAGGCCGAAGCCGGCGCACCGCTGTTCGTGGTGGCACGCGTGCCCGGCCAGCGGGGTCCGCCGCTGGCGGCCCAACGCCTGGAGGCGCGCTTCCCGCAGGACGTGGACCTGCTGAGCACGGACGCCATGCTGTCGGGCAGCGGCTTCTCCGCCGGGCAGGAGCTGGAGATCGAGGCCCGCATCGCCAATGGCGGCGGCGCCATTTCGCGTAGCGGAGATCCCTTCGGCGTCGTCCGCGTGCGCGCCGGTGACAGCCAGCGCGCGGCGATCGAAATCAACCAGCTCAAGCCCTGAGAAAACTTCCGGCACCCGGGAGGGAGTTCCTCCCGGGGCAATGCCGATCGGCTATCCTTCGCCGTCCTTTGCACATCGATTTCGCTTTCTCTTGTTGGGGGATTCCATGCGACGTTTGACGACGGTTCTGGCCGGCCTTGGAGTGGCCGCGGGCATCGTGGCCTGCGTGTCGGCCGGCGGAAATGGCACCAGCCGCGCCGGTGACAAGGATCCGGCCGCGCGGCTCACCGACCAGTGGGCGGCGCATGGCGGTGACCACAGCGAGCAGCGCCACAGCCCCCTGGCGCAGATCAACGCGGACAACGTGCGCGAGCTGGGCGTGGCCTGGTACGCGGACCTGCCCGAGCGCGGCGGCTACCAGTCCACGCCGCTGGTAGTGGACGGCAAGCTGGTCGTCACCACGCCGTGGAGCAAGGCCTACGCCTTCGACGCGAAGACCGGCCAGCAGCTGTGGAAGTACGACCCGCAGGTGCCGCGCGAGATCGCCGCCACCAGCCTGTGCTGCAACGTGAGCAACCGCGGCGCGGCCTACTGGAACGGCAAGGTCATCTGGGGAACGCTGGACGGGCGCCTGGTCGCGGTCGAACTGGAGACCGGCAAGAAGGTCTGGGAAGCGCAGACCACCGATCCGGACAAGGCACTGTCGATCACCGGCGCGCCGCGCGTGGGCAACGGCATCGTGTTCATCGGCCAGGCCGGCGCCGAGTACCACCAGCGCGGATACATGTCCGGCTGGGACGCCGAGACCGGCCAGAAGCTCTGGCACTGGTGGGCCGTGCCGGGCAACCCGGCCGACGGCTTCGAGCAGCCTGAACTGGAGTGGGCCGCGAAGACCTGGAACGGGGAGTGGTGGAAATTCGGCGGCGGCGGCACGCCGTGGGACGGCATCGTCTACGACCCGCAGACCAACCTGGTGATCTTTGGCACCGGCAACGGCGCTCCGTGGCCGGCCGAGGTGCGCTCGCCGGGCGGCGGCGACAACCTGTTCACCGCTTCCATCGTCGCGCTGGACGCCACCACCGGCCAGTACCGCTGGCACTACCAGACGGTGCCGATGGACAACTTCGACTTCGACAATGCCTCGCCGCTGACCATTGCCGACCTGGTCATCAACGGCCAGAAGAAGCACGTGGTGATGCAGGCGCCGAAGAACGGCGTGGTCTATGTGATCGAGGCGGCCACCGGCAAGGTGCTGTCGGCCGACCTGTTCGTGCCGGGCGCCAACTGGCTGACCGGGTTCGACGAGGAGAACAACTGGAAGCCCATCCTGAACCCGCACGCCAACATCGGGGCCACCGGCAAGGGCTGGTGGGTGGTGCCGTTCCAGACGCATGTGTGGAACCCGCAGGCATTCAGCCCCGACACCGGGCTGCTGTACGTTCCGACCCGCTACGCCACCTACGGCATGGTGGCCGAGGCCGGCGCGAAGATGGGCAACCAGCTGCTGTCGATCAACGTGTCGAAGCAGCCCGAGTACGCCCGTCCGGACCTGGGTGAAGACGCGGGCGCGTACCTGCTGGCCTGGGACCCGGTGAAGCGCGAGGCGCGCTGGAAGACGCGCGAAGGCTCGGGCAGCAATGGCGTGCTGTCCACCGCCGGCAACCTGGTGTTCCAGGGCAACGGCAACAACTTCAACGCCTTCCGCGCCGACAACGGCGAGAAGCTGTGGTCGCAGGACATCGGCGCCGGCATCGTCGCCGGCCCGATCACCTATGCCATCGACGGCGTGCAGTACG
Organism: uncultured Steroidobacteraceae bacterium; assembly: GCA_964455685.1. Taxonomy (GTDB): domain Bacteria; phylum Pseudomonadota; class Gammaproteobacteria; order Steroidobacterales; family Steroidobacteraceae; genus ZC4RG30. The sequence continues at coordinate 5,543 of CAYVZE010000084.1, read as the reverse complement.
TGGCCGGCGTCGGCGCCGCCGGGCGCAATGCCGGTGGCCGCCTGGTGGCGTTCAAGCTGGGCGGCAACGTGCAGCTGCCGGCCCCGCCGCCGCCCGCGCCGCAGGTGCTGAACCCGCCGGAGAAGTTCGGCGACGAGGCCACGCTGGCGCGCGGCCGCGAGCTGTACACGCAGAACTGCACCATCTGCCATGAGAACGGTCGCCAGATGGGCGGCTTCCCGGACCTGCGCTACTCGGCCTACATCAACAGCGAGGCCGGCTTCCGCGTGGTGGTGCTCGACGGCGCGCTGACCGAGAACGGCATGGTGTCCTTCCGCAACGTGCTGTCGCCGGCGGATGCCGAGGCGGTGCGCGCGCACATCGTGTCCCTGGCGCATGAACTGAAGGACAACCCGCCGCGCGGCTTCGGCGGCTTCCCCGGTGCCGGCGGCCCGGGTGGCCCGCGTGGCGGCGGCCCCGGCGCCGGTCCTGCGCTGCCGGCCCAGCCGGGCGGCGGCATGGGAACTTTCGCCAATGGCGCGGCGGCCGCGGCGCCCCCGGGCCAGCAGCCCGCGGGCGAGGCGGGCCTGCACCAGTAAGGAAAAGGGCAGGATCAGGCCTTGCCGGTCCACAGCCTGTTTCCCACGCGGATCTACTCCGCGTCGCTGGCGCCCGCGCAGGCAGCCGCGCTGAACAAGCGGCTGCTGCGCGAGTGCCTGCAGCTCTCGCATGACGACGTGGCGGGCCAGAAATGGTCCCGCCGCAACTATCCGGGCGGCTTCACCTCCTATGCCTCGGCCAGCCGCATGCACGAGGTCTCGCCCACCTTCGACAGGCTGCGCCGGCTCATCGACCGGCACGTGCGGCGCTATGCAGAGGAACTGGAGTTCGACCTCGGCGGCACGCCGCTGGTGATGACGGACTGCTGGGTGAACGTGATGCCGCAGGGCGTGCACCATGGGCTGCACCTGCATCCGCTGTCGGCCATCAGCGGCACCTACTACGTGCGCGTGCCGCGCGGCGCGCCGGGACTGAAGTTCGAGGATCCGCGGCTGGACCGCTACATGGGCGCGCCGCCGCGCAAGGCGGACGCGCACGAGCGCAACCGCGCGTGGATCATGATGCCGGCGAAACCCGGTTCACTGCTGCTGTTCGAGAGCTGGCTCAGGCACGAGGTCGTGGCCAACACCGGCCGCGACGTGCGGGTGAGCATCAGCTTCAATTACGGCTGGGGCTAGGCCCGGCGCGGGCGCCCTGCACGAACCGCGGACGGCCGCCAGCCGTCCTTGTTGTTCCCCGATGCGCATTGGTGCAATCTGCCGGCACGATCAACTCGGCCGGCCGATGTCGCCGGCACAGGTGGGGGAAACATATGTCCGGTAACGACGAATTCGGCGCAGCACGGCGCCGCTTCCTGGAAGGATCGATGCTGGCTGCGGGCGCCATGGCGCTGGCGCCGCTGGCGGCCCAGGGTGCGCAGGCAGCCGCCCCTGCGGCCGGCGCCCAGCAGGCGCGCCCGGGCGTGGACCGCGTGCTGGGCACGCCGCCGCCTCCGGGGCAGCGCCAGCCGCCCCAGCTCAAGGACCTGAAGGGCAAGACGGTGTACATCACCGGCGGCAACACGGGCATCGGCCTCGGCATCGGCCGCGCCGCCGCCAACGCGGGCATGAACGTGGTGATGGGCTACATCCAGGAGGACCAGGTGGAGCCCGCGCTGGCGCTGTACACGCCCGAGCAGCGCAGCCGCGTGATCGCCATCCGCCACGACGTGACCGACCGCGAGGGCTGGAAGCGCACGCTGGCCGAGATCAACCGCCGCTTCGGCAACCTGCACCTGCTGGTCAACAACGCCGGCATCAAGACGCTGCGCCAGGCCAGCCAGGTCGATCCCGCCGGCTGGGATGCCGCCGTGGCGGTGAACTTCACCGGCATCTATAACGGCTGCTCGACGGTGATCCCGCACATGCTGGAGCACGGCGAGGGCTCCCACATCGTCACCACCGCGTCGATGGGCGGCATCCTGCCGGGCGTCAACGCCGGCGTGTATACCGCCACCAAGTTCGCCGCCTTCGGCATCATGGAGGCGCTGCGCGTGGAACTGATGGGCACCAACATCGGCACGTCGGTGTATTCGCCTGGCGGCGTCAGCACCGACCACGATCCTGATGACCCGGACCGCGTGCTGATGATGGATCCGGTGGAGGCCGGCGAGCGCGTGCTCAACGGCGTGGTGAACAACGACCTGTTCATCTTCACGCACCCCGAGTTCAAGCCCGGCATGCAGGAACGGTTCGACGCCATCCTGGCATCGGTGCCTGATGAACCCTTCCCCGAGGGGCGCGCGCGCGCCGAGGCGCGGGTGCTGACGGCGCCGCCGTACAAGCCGGAGATCGAGCACCGGCGAAGGAAGCGCGCCTCCTACCGGGGCGTGTGATGCGCGGGATGCCGCACCGATGACCGGCATGAGTGCAGAGGCGCGCGCCAGCCTGATGGCCTGGCGCCGCGCCGAGCGCGAACGGCTGATCGCCGAGCGCCTGCGGCTGCCGGTGGAATACCGGCAGCAGGCCTCGCGGCAGATCGCCGACAGGCTGGACGCCTACTGCCGCGAACGCGGCCTGCTGGCGCCGGGGCGCATCGTCAGCGGCTACTGGCCGCTGCGCGGCGAGCCTGATTTGCGGCCCTGGCTCGCGCGCCTCGACGAGGAAGGCGTGGTCACGGTGCTGCCGGTGGTGGTGGAGAAGGGCGCGCCGCTCACCTTCCGGCGCTGGTCGCCCGGCTGCCGCATGGAGAAGGGCTTCTGGAGCATCCCGGTGCCCGCGGATCCGCAAGAGTTCATCCCCGAGGTGCTGCTGGGTCCGGTGGTGGGCTTCGACGCACGCAAGTACCGGCTGGGATACGGCGGCGGCTACTTCGATCGCACGCTGGCATCGCTGCAGCAGCAGGGAAGGCAATTCCACGTCATCGGCATCGGGCTCGACGAGGCCCGGCTGCCGTCCTTCCAGGCCCTGCCGCACGACATCGCCTTCAACGCCATCGTCACGCCGACTGCGCTGGTCGAATAGGCGCCTTCGCCGCTCATTCCAGCGCGGCATATACTGGCCCACCGTCGCGCAAGACCGCGCCAAGTGGAGCAAGCCATGAACCTTCGACTTCGCCCGACCCTGATCATGCTGGGCCTTGGCCTCCTCGCCGCCGCGCCGGCCGCCATGTCGGCCGAATCGGCCTCGCAGCAGCTCGCCGCCGCCGTCGCCGACAAGGACCGCCCCGAAGCCGACCGTGCCCGCGATGCCGACCGCAAGCCGGCCGAGGTGATCTCGCTGACCGGCCTGCACCGCGGCGCGAAGGTCGCCGAGATCCTGCCGGGCGGCGGTTACTTCACGCGCATCTTCAGCCGGCTGGTGGGACCGGAAGGCGTGGTCTACGCCTGGGTGCCTGCCGCCACCGGCGGCCGCGACTTTGCCGCCCCCATGCGCGAGCTCGCCGCCCAGGGCTATCCGAACATCAAGGTGGCCAGCTTCGACCCGTCCACGCCGCTGCCCGAGCAGGTCGACCTGGTGTGGACCTCGCTGAACTACCACGACATGCGCAACCGTCCCGGCGCGGACCTCACGCCCACCAACAAGATGGTGTTCGACGCGCTGAAGTCCGGCGGGCTGTACGTGGTCATCGACCATCGCGCCAGGGGCGGCGAGGCCGATCCGGCCACGCTGCATCGCGTGGATCCCGAGCTGGTGAAGAAGGACGTGACCAGCGTGGGCTTCCAGCTGGTGCACGAGAGCGATGTGCTGAAGAATCCGGCCGACGATCTCACCAGGCCCGTGCGCGACGTGCCGCGCGGCAAGACCGACCAGTTCTTCCTGCTGTTCCAGAAGCCCTGAGGGCCTGACACGCGGCCAGGCAGGTGCGGTTGCCGGCGCCGCCTGCGCCGGCAGTGCAGGGCGCGCTGCGCCGGGTGGGCGGATTGCTGGCCGAGCCGCGCTTCCGTGTCGCCTTGCTGGCCGGCGTGGTGTCCTTCGGCGTGATGAGCTTCGTGATGACGGCCCGCCCATCAGCATGCACGTGCACCACTGGTGGGCGCTGGTGCTGCTGGGGGCGGGCTGGAACGTGCTGTTCGTAGCCGGCACCACGGGGCGGAAAGCGGCCGGCGCGGCGGCGTGAGGGGGCGCCAACCACATCAGGTAACTTCTGGAAAATCAGCGTAACTCGCTGATTTTGATGGCTCCCCGGGTTGGGTTCGAACCAACGACCAACGGATTAACAGTCCGACGCTCTACCGCTGAGCTACCGGGGAATACCAGTGCGGGACGGGCCCGCCTCTCGAAGAGGGCGCGATTCTTCAAGAAGACTACGCGCCCGTCAAGCAGCGCAACAATCAATCGCGCTTCGGACCTCGTTTCAGGGCCGACTCGATGCGCTCCAGGGCCTTCTCGAGGTCCTTCTGGGCGACCGCGAAGGACAGCCGCAGGTGCCCCGGTGCGCCGAAGCCCGAGCCCGGAACGCCGGCGACCAGTGCCTCCTCAAGCAGGAAGTCGCAGAAGGCGACGTCGTCCTGGAAACCCAGCGCCTGCATGGCGCCGCGCACGTCGGCAAAGGCGTAGAAGGTGCCCTCGCCGGGGCGGCAGCGGAAGCCGGGCAGGGCGTTCAGGCCCGCCACGAAGAAATCGTGCCGCTGCCTGAACGAGGCGTTCATGCGCGCCATCTCTTCCTCGGGACCGTTCAGCGCCGCGATCGCGGCCTGCTGGCTGATGCTGGCGGCATTGGTGGTGGACTGGCCCTGGATGGTGGCCATGGCGGCCACCACCTCGGCCGGACCGCCGCAGTAGCCGATGCGCCAGCCTGTCATGGCGTAGCCCTTGGAGCAGCCGTTGATGGTCACGGTGCGCGGGTACAGCTCCGGCACCGCCTGCGCCAGGCTGGCAAAGGGCTCATCGGCCCAGTAGATCTTCTCGTAGATGTCGTCGGTGCCCACCAGCACATCGGGGTGGCGCAGCAGCACCTCGCCCAGCGCCTGCAGCTCGGCCTTCGAGTAGGCCGCGCCGGTGGGATTGCTGGGGGAGTTCAGCAGCACCAGCCGGGTCCTGGGCGTGATGGCGGCCTCCAGCTGCTGCGGCGTGAGCTTGAAGCCCTGCTCGACGCCCGCATACGGGGTGACGGGCACGCCATCGGCCAGCAGCACCATGTCCGGGTAGCTGACCCAGTAGGGCGCCGGGATCACCACCTCGTCGCCCGGGTCGATCACGGCCAGGCAGAGGTTGAACAGCGTCTGCTTGGCGCCGGTGGACACCAGGATCTGGTTGCGCTGGTAGGTGAGGCCGTTGTCGCGCTGGAACTTGGCGATGATGGCGTCCTTGAGCTCCGGCGCGCCGTCGGAGTTGGTGTAGCGGGTGTGGCCGGCCTCGATGGCGGCGATGCCGGCGGCGCGGATGTGCGCCGGGGTATCGAAATCGGGCTCCCCGACCGACAGGCTGATGACATCCTTGCCCTCGCGCCTGAGCTGCGCGGCGCGGGCGGTCATGGCCAGGGTGGGCGAGGGCTTGACGCGCTGGACGCGTCGGGAAACGGCG
>CAYVZE010000083.1:1971-10227 GCA_964455685.1 uncultured Steroidobacteraceae bacterium | reverse complement strand
GGCCCTTGCGCGCCTGCTCGAACAGCCAGTTGATGGCTTCCTTGAACGAGCCCACCTCGCGGCGCTGGTTGCCGCTGACCACGTAGGCGCCCTCGCCGATCAGGCCCTGCAGGGTGCGGCCAAGCTCGGCGATCTGCGCGTACTCGCCCGAAGCGAAGAACTCCGGCGGCAGCGCCTTCTCGTGCACGGTGCCGTGCTCGGTGCGGCGCACGATGATGCGCGTGGGTCGCGAACTCTCGGCATCGGCGCCGGCGGTGCCCGGCTGCACGTCGATCTGGAAGCTGCGCGCGGCGTCGTTCAGCGCATTCAGCGAGCGCTCCAGGTTCTTCGCCCAGTCGCGCAGGCCGTCGGCGTTGTTGAAGTCGGTCGCGGTCAGTGCCGGCTGGTAGATCAGCTGCTCCAGCAGCCGCGCGTCGTAGCGGCGGCTCCAGCGCTTGATGATGGCCTGCACTTCCATGTACTGGCGGGCCAGCATTTCCAGGCTCGAGCCCGTCAGCGGCGGCGCGGCGTCGTTGACGTACAGCGCCGCCTCCTCGATGGCATTGTTCAGCAGCAGCTGGTTGAGCTCGTTGTCGTCCTTGACGTAGATCTCGTGCTTGCCGCGCTTGACCTTGTACAGCGGCGGCTGCGCGATGTAGACGTGGCCGCGCTCGATCAGCGCCGGCACCTGCCGGTAGAAGAACGTCAGCAGCAGCGTGCGGATGTGCGAGCCGTCCACGTCCGCGTCGGTCATGATGATGATGCGGTGGTAGCGCAGCTTGTCGATGTTGAAGTCATCGCGGCCGATGCCGCAGCCCAGCGCGGTGATCAGCGTGCCCACCTCCTGCGAGGAGATCATCTTGTCGAAGCGCGCGCGCTCCACGTTCAGGATCTTGCCCTTCAGCGGCAGGATGGCCTGGGTGCGGCGGTCGCGGCCCTGCTTGGCCGAGCCGCCGGCGGAGTCACCCTCGACGATGAAGATCTCCGACAGCGCCGGGTCCTTCTCCTGGCAGTCGGCCAGCTTGCCGGGCAGGCCGGCGATGTCCAGCGCACCCTTGCGGCGGGTCATCTCGCGCGCCTTGCGCGCCGCTTCACGGGCGCGCGCGGCCTCGATGATCTTGCCGACGATGTTCCTGGCCTCGTTGGGATGCTCGAGCAGGAACTCGGCCAGCTTTTCGGCCACGCGGGTCTCCACCGGGCCCTTGACCTCGGAGGACACCAGCTTGTCCTTGGTCTGCGAGGAGAACTTGGGATCCGGCAGCTTCACCGACAGGATGGCCGTGAGGCCCTCGCGGGCATCATCGCCGGTGGTGGCGACCTTTTCCTTCTTGGCTTCCTTCTCGATGTAATCGTTCAGCGTGCGCGTCAACGCGGCGCGGAAGCCGGACAGGTGCGTGCCGCCATCCCGCTGCGGGATGTTGTTGGTGTAGCACAGCATGGTCTCCTGGTAGGAGTCGTTCCACTGCAGCGCCACCTCGATGCCGATGGGGCCTTCCTGGGCCGTGAAGTGCAGCACCGTGGAATGGATGGGGTTGCGCGCCCGGTTCAGGTACTGCACGAAGGCCCTCAGGCCGCCTTCGTGCTCGAACACGTCGCTCCGGTCCTCGCGCTCGTCGGTGAGCTCGATGCGCACGCCGGAGTTCAGGAACGACAGCTCGCGCAGGCGCTTGGCCAGCACCTCGTAGTCGAACACGATGTTGCTGAAGATGGTCGGCGAGGGCTTGAAGTGCACCGCGGTACCGCGCTCAGTGGTGGTGCCCGTCTCCGCCAGCGGCGCCACCGGCGTGCCCAGCCGGTATTCCTGCTGGTAGACCTTGCCGCCGCGGTAAATGGTCAGGTTCAGCACGTCCGACAGCGCATTGACCACCGACACGCCCACGCCGTGCAGGCCGCCGGAGACCTTGTAGGAGCTGTCGTCGAACTTTCCGCCGGCATGCAGCACGGTCATGATGACCTCGGCGGCGGAGCGGCCCTCCTCCGGGTGGATGTCCACCGGGATGCCGCGGCCGTTGTCGCGCACGGTGATGGACTCGTCCGCGTGGATGGTCACCTGGATGCGCGAGCAGTAACCGGCCAGCGCCTCGTCGATGGCGTTGTCCACCACCTCGAAGACCATGTGGTGCAGGCCAGTGCCGTCGTCGGTGTCACCGATGTACATGCCGGGGCGCTTTCGCACCGCGTCCAGGCCCTTCAAGACCTTGATATGACTGGAGGTATAGGCTTCTTCGGCAGTCATCGGATACCCTCGGTTGGCACCTTTTATTATAGCCCCTGACCCTGACTTACGGGCAGCGGAATCTGGGCCGTTTCCCAGGGGTTGCAGCCGTTCCCGCCGCACCGACGCCAGTGGCCGTCCGAGCCCTCTTACAGGAGGTATCCGCCCGTTCCCGACAACGGATGGATCGCTGGTGCCGCAGGATCAGCGACCACCGCCCGCAAGGAGAGGCGCCATGAGCCGGGAACAGCTGGAATCACGCATCCGCGACCTCGCACATCGCTTCTGGGAGGAGGAAGGCCGGCCCGAGGGCCGGGAGGTCGAGCACTGGTGCCGGGCGGAGGAACGCCTTGCCAGGGAGCGTGGCGGGGGATCCGTCGAGGGCCAGGCAACCCACCGGCGGGAGGACCAGGAAGACGATGTGCCGGGATCACGGCGCGGCCCGCTCCCACCAGGCCGCGGAGGAAGCGATCCGGACGGGGCCCAGAGCGGCATGACCAAGGAGCAGGTGTTCCTGGAGCAGATCTTCGTGGAGAAGGCGACGCAGCGAATGCCGCGCTGAGGGGTGGTAATTGACCCGAAGTCGGGGTCATTCGCCGACATCTCGCAAGATTTCGGTTTGCGGTTTTGCAGCGAACATGCGCGCAAGTTCGCGGAAATGGCCGGTAATTGACAGAGAGTGTTAGGTCTTGGCTTGCGGTGGGTCTCCATTTGCCCTCCCCGTGACCACCGCCCCTCCACGGCGGTGTTCCACGTGGAACATGGAGTCAACTGGTAGCAGGCAGCTTGCGGCGTTCTCGATTTCATGAGCCGCCACGGCTAGTATCTGGAGAAGACCGGTCATTGCTCTCCAAGGAAGTGCAGGTCTAGCTGACCCCGCCCGCTGAGCCGGGAAGCGCACTACCCATCAGAGTGCTCGCCGGGATCAATCCAAGGATGCAGATTGGGACAACAGTTCCGACGCGAACTGCTTCACCCCCGCTCGAAGGACCACCCAGATCAGGTTGCAGGCCGCGCTGCGCGGCAATCGTGGCGTAGAAGGATGGAGCGCCCTCCCCCGGGGTCGCTCCTGGCCACACCTGATGCGGCCTCCGCCTCCTGAGGCGCTTGCTGGGTCAGGTCAGGCCCCTTCCCTCACCCTCCAACGCTGACCTCCCCGTGTTCCACGTGGAACAACCGGTCCGGCACGCCAAACAGCCGCGCAGCGGGATCCAGCGCCGTGATGATCAGCTGGCAGTCCAGCTGCTGCACCAGCTGCACGAACCGGGTCAGACGCTCCGAATCCAGCTCCGCCGCTGGATCATCGAGCAGCAAGGTCGGCGGCTCCGCCTGCTCCTGCCGCAACCGCTGCATCAGGGCCAGCACCATGGCTGCAGCCACCAGCTTCTGCTGCCCCCGTGACAATGTCTCGCGGGCCGGCTTGCCAGCGATGCGAATCTGCACATCCGCCTTCTGCGGACCCGGTCCTGTCGTACCCCGTTCGCGGTCCCGCTCCAGGGAGTCCACCAGCGCTTCGGCCAGGGATCGTTCTGCCGCCCATCCCTGGAAATAGTTGATTTGGACCTCGAGCCCGGCCAATTGCTGGACCATTCCCTCCAGCGCCCCGCGGATCTCCTCGAACCAAGCCCTTCGGGCCGCGGCCACCTGGTCCCCGGCCAACGCGAGCTCCGTGTCCCAGGGCCGCGGATCAGTCCCCGCCCGAAGCGCCGCATTCCTCTGCCCCAGCGCCCGTCTGAACCGGTACCACTGTTCCAGGAACCCTTGTTCCACGTGGAACACTCCCCAGTCCAGCCAGCTGCGACGCTCTGCCGGTGGCCCGTCGACCAGCCGGTGCACCTGGGGATCGATGGTCTCCACAAAGAAGGCGGTCGGCAACTCGGCCAGGCTGCGGACATCCTCGCCATCCAGCCGCGCGGTATAGGCGCCCTCCTTCCTGTACTCGAACCCGATCCGGTGTTCCGGCCGCTCGGTCCGCGCAAAGAGCTGCAACGCCCCCTGCCCCCGACGGATCAGGGTTTCGGTGTGGCGGGTACGGAATGACCGCCCTCGCCCCACCAGGAACGCGGCCTCGAGGATGGAGGTCTTGCCGGACCCGTTCGGCCCGTGAATGAGATTGAGCCGCGGTCCGAGCTCCAGCTCGGCCGCGGCAATACAGCGAAGATCCTTGATGCGGAGAGACGCCAGGCTCACGGCTGGCGGGCCGGACGGCCTAGAGCCGCATCGGCATCACGACGTAGCGCGACGCCGTGGTGCCCGGCGCGCGGATCAGGCAGCTGCTGTTGGCGTCGGTCAGGCCGATCTCGACCGTCTCGGTGTCGACTGCCGACAGCGCGTCCAGCAGGTAGGTGACGTTGAAGCCGATCTCCATCTCCTCGCCGGCGTAATCAATCTCGACCTCGTCCTGGGCTTCTTCCTGCTCAGGGTTGTGCGCCTGCAGCTTCACTGCGTTCTTCAGCAGGCTCAGGCGGACGCCACGGTACTTCTCGTTGGAGAGAATGGCCGTACGCTGCAACGCAGCACGAAGCGCCTCACGGTCAACCACCACGATCTTGCCGGGATTGGACGGGATCACGCGCCCATATTCTGGGAACTTGCCGTCAATCAGCTTCGAAGTGAAGCGAATGTCGCCGATCTGGAGCCGAATGTGGTTGGTGCCGATCGAGATCTCCACCTCGCCATTGGCGCCCAGGATGCGCTGCAGCTCCAGCACGCCCTTGCGCGGCACGATGACCTGCTGAGGCTGGATGCCCTTGCCGTCACCGGGCAGCGGCGTCTCGGCGATGGCCAGCCGATGGCCGTCAGTCGCGACAGCTCGCAGCATTTTCCCGTCGGTTTCGAGCAGGGTGCCGTTGAGGTAGTAACGCACGTCCTGCTGTGCCATCGAGAAATGCGTCTTGGCGATCAGCCGGGCAAGTTCGGCCTGGGGCAGGGTGATGGACTGGGTGGCATTGATCGACTCAACCACCGGGAACTCGCTGGCCGACAGGCTGGACAGCGTGAACCGGCTGCGGCCGGCGCTGACCTTCACCTTCTCGCCCTCGACCGACAGCGTCACCGTGGCACCGGCGGGGAGGGACTTGGCGATGTCCAGCAGCTTGCGCCCGGGCACGGTGATTTCGCCCGGCTGGGCGACGTTCACTTCACCGCTGGCCACGAGCTCGACCTCCAGGTCGGTGCCCGTCACGGACAGCCGGTTGCCCTTGGCGGACAGCAGCACATTGGCCAGCACCGGCATGGTCTGCTTGCGTTCGACCACACCGATGACCGCCTGCAAGGGACCGAGGACCTGCTCGCGAGTCGCGCTGAACTTCATGAAAGAACCTTGTTTGTTATTCAAACAATCACTGTCGTGATTGGCCCTGTGGATGCTGAGGATAAATCCTTTCTTCCTTTGCGAACATGGCCTTGCCGTCGAAAAGCCTGTCCGCCACCCCGGGGATGAACCGCCCATCTCCTGTTGGCGGCATGTGGATGATCCATCCCCAAAACCGTCCCGGCGTTTTCCACAGGCCTGTGCACAGGGTTCTGCACAGGCTTGTCCACAGGTTGTTCAGCCCGTGAGGATGCGCACCAGGTTGGAGTAATCCTCGCGCACCCGCACGTCGCCTTCCTGCAGTTCCTGCACCCGCTGGCAGGCGTGCATGACCGTGGTGTGGTCGCGTCCGCCGAAGGCCTGGCCGATCTCCGGCAGCGACAGCTGCGTGAGCTCGCGCGCCAGCGCCATGGCGATCTGGCGGGGGCGGGCGAGGGAGCGGCTGCGCTTCTCCGACAGCAGGTCGGACAGGCGCAGCTTGAAGTAGTCGGCGACGGTCTTCTGGATGTTCTCGATCGTCACCAGGCGCGCCTGCAGGTTCAGCAGGTCCTTCAGCGCCTCCCGTGCGAAATCCAGCGTGATCGGCTGGCCGGTGAAGCGCGCGTTGGCAATGATGCGCCGGAGCGCACCCTCGAGCTCGCGCACATTCGAGCGGATCCGCTTGGCGATGAAGAACGCCACTTCCTCGGGCAGCTCCATGCCGGCGTCCTGGGCCTTGGCGATCAGGATCGCGACCGAGGTCTCCAGCTCCGGAGGCTCTATGGCCACCGACAATCCCCAGCCGAAGCGCGATTTCAGCCGTTCCTCCAGGCCGGGAATTTCCTTGGGATAGCGGTCCGAGGTCAGGATGATCTGCGCCTGGCCCTCGAACAGCGCGTTGAAAGTGTGGAAGAACTCTTCCTGCGACTGCGTCTTGTTGGCGAAGAACTGGATGTCGTCGATCAGCAGCGCCGACAGCGAACGGTACGCCGTCTTGAACTCGTTCATGGTGTTGTGGCGCAGCGCCTGCACCATGTGGTCGACGAAGCGCTCCGAATGCACATAGGCCACGCGCGCCTGCGGATCCCGCTCCAGGATCACGTGGCCCACCGCCTGCATCAGGTGCGTCTTGCCCAGGCCCGTGCCGCCGTAGATGAACAGCGGGTTGTAGGCGGTGCCCGGGTTCTCGGCCACCTGCATCGCGGCGGCCTTGGCGAAGTGATTGCTCTTGCCCTCGACGAAGCGGTCGAAGGTGGACTCCGGATTCAGCCGCGAACCGATCTGCGCCATGGCGCGCGGGGCAGGGGACCTGGACGCCGCGGCAGCGGGCGCCGGTGCGTTGGCCGCACGCGGGGCTTCGGCCGGCTCGGCACTGCGCGAGCCGATCTCCACCACCAGGCGCAGCCCCGCACCCGGACCCTCGCGCAGCAGGGAGCCGATGCGCTCGGCCGCATTCGCCTGCACCCAGTCCACGGCGAAGCGGTTCGGGGCCAGCAGGCGCAGCACGCCGTTCTCCTGCACCGCCTGCAGCGGCCGCAGCCAGGTGTTCACCTGCTGTTCCGGCAGTTCGTTGCTCAGGTGCGCAAGCACCCGCGGCCACAGGTCGGTCATGAGTCTTCTGCTCGAGGCGCTCTTGGCGGCGGTGGCTGATCGAGGGGGGAGGGGGAGTCTACCCGCCCCGCCGGCTAAAGCCACCCTCACTTTTCCCTATGGCTTCGCGGGGCCCGATCTGGCCCGCTTCGAGGCGTCTGGTTGACTCCCTCGGGTCACTTGAGTACCCTGCCGCACCCCAATTTTCGAACCCACCTGAGCCATGGCAACCAAGCGCACCTACCAGCCGAGCAAGATCAAGCGTGTCCGCACGCACGGCTTCCGGGCCCGCATGGCCACCGCCGATGGCCGCAAGGTGCTGGCGCGCCGTCGCGCCAAGGGCCGCAAGCGCCTGATCCCGTAAAGCCGCGGCCGGCGCCATGAGCGCGCCCCCCCGGCAACGTTTCCTGCGATCGCAGCGCCTGCTGACCTCGGCAGCGTTCGACGCCGTGTACAAGCGGCGCGTACGCGTGGTCGACGACTGCTTCTCGATCAACGGCGCCCCCAACACCGTCGGCCATGCGCGGCTCGGCCTGTCGATCGGCGCCAAGGCGGTCGGCAATTCCGTCGCCCGCAACCGCGTCAAGCGCGTGGTGCGCGAGTCCTTCCGCCACATCGCGCCGCAACTCGGTGCCATCGATGTCGTTGTTGGTGCCCGCAACGGCGCGCGGACGGCGCATAATGCGCAGCTTCGCGAGAGCCTCGACGTCTTGTGGAAGAAGATCCAGAAGCGATGCGTCGTTTCCTGATTGCGCTAATAAGGGGTTACCAGTTGGCAATCAGCCCGCTATTGGGCCAATGCTGCCGGTTTCACCCGACTTGCTCCTGCTACGCGCGCGAGGCCATTGAAAGGCACGGACCTCTGAAGGGACTGTCGCTTTCGGCGCGAAGGCTTTTGCGTTGCCACCCCTTCAATGAAGGCGGGATAGACCCCGTACCATGAAAAACGTCCGTACTTTCCTGTGGATCGGCCTGGCGCTGATCCTGCTCGTCAATGTGCAGGTCTGGATGGCCGAGTTCGGCCCGCGTGATGCCGCGCAGGCCGAGGCCGAACGCCTGGCGCTGGAGCGCCAGCGGCGCGAGAACCCGCTGGCCGCCGAAGTGCCTGTTGCCGGGGATGCGCCCGCGGCCGCCGCTGCCGCGCCGGTACCGGCCCAGGCCCAGGAGGGCGAGGTGCCCG
>CAYVZE010000083.1:0-1871 GCA_964455685.1 uncultured Steroidobacteraceae bacterium | reverse complement strand
GCCCGCGGTGGATGGCAATGCGCCGCCGCGCATCCTCAATGTGCGCACCGACGTGCTCGACGTGGACATCAGCCTGCGCGGCGCCGACATCGTTCGCGCCGACCTGCTCGAATACCCGGTGAAGAAGGGCGAGGACGTGCCCGTCCGCCTGCTGCGCAACAACGGCCCCGGCGACGAGTACGTGCTGCAGACCGGCCTCACCGGTGCGCAGCCCGGCAACCTGCCGACGCACCTGGCGATGTTCACCACGCCCTTCCAGGGCTTCCGCCTGGAGGACGGCCTGGACGAGCTGCGCGTGCCGTTCACCTGGACCTCGCCCGAGGGCATCACCGTCACCAAGACGCTGGTGTTCCGCCGTGGCTCCTACCGCATCGACGTGCTGCACGAGATCCGCAATGCCGGCGGCGCGCCGTGGACGGTATCGCCGTACGCGCAGATCCAGCGCGACATGCCCAAGGCCGAACGCTCCTATTTCAATGTCGACAGCTACTCCTTCACCGGTCCGGCCTACTGGGACGGCCGCAAGTACGAGAAGCTGAAGATCTCCAACTCGGATGACGCGCGCTTCGACCGCGAGATCACCAACGGCTGGTTCGCGGCCCTGCAGCACCACTTCGTCACGGCCATCGTGCCCCCACGCGGCGAGAACCACCGCTTCACCCTGCGCGTGCGCAACGACGAGTTCCGCGCCACCGACCTGGGCGAGCCCGTCACGGTCGCGCCGGGTGGCTTCCAGACCATCACGCAGACGCTGTTCGTGGGCCCCAAGCTGCAGCGCCAGCTGCGCACCCTGCATCCCGAGCTCGACCGTGCCGCCGACTTCGGCGTGCTGACCTTCCTGTCCAAGCCGCTGTTCTGGCTGCTGGACAAGGCACACGTGATCTTCGGCAACTGGGGCTGGGCCATCGTCGGGGTGACCTTCCTGCTGAAGCTGCTGTTCTATCCGCTGTCGGAGGCCTCGGGCCGTTCGATGGCCAAGATGCGCCTGATCGCCCCGCGCATGAAGCAGCTGCAGGAAACCTACAAGGACGACCGGCAGAAGCTCGGCCAGGCCATGATGGAGCTCTACAAGGAGGAGAAGGTCAATCCGGCCGCGGGCTGCCTGCCCATGCTGATCCAGCTGCCGGTGTTCCTGGCCTTCTACTGGGTGCTGCTGGAGAGCGTGGAGATGCGCCAGGCGCCGTTCGTCGGCTGGATCCAGGACCTGTCCTCGCGCGACCCGTTCTTCATCCTGCCTGCCATCATGGCCGGAGCTATGTTCCTGCAGTACAAGCTGCAGCCCACTCCGGCCGATCCGGTGCAGGCCAAGATCTTCATGATCATGCCGCTGGTGATGTCGGTGCTGTTCGCTTTCTTCCCCGCTGGCCTGGTGCTGTACTGGGTGACCAATACCCTCCTGACCATCGCCCAGCAGTGGAACATCAACCGCCGCATCGAGAACGCTCGCAGACGCTGAAGATGGAGCCCGCCGCTTGAGGAAGAAGCGCGACACCATCGTCGCCTGCGCCACGCCACCGGGAAGAGGTGGCGTGGCCGTGGTGCGGGTGTCGGGCGATGACGTTCCTGCCATCGGACGGGCCCTGCTCGGCGAGCTGCCGCCACCGCGGCATGCGCGCTTCACCTGCTGGAAGGACGAGAACGGCGAGATGATCGACGCCGGGCTCGTGCTGTATTTCGTCGCGCCGCAGAGCTATACCGGCGAGCATACGCTGGAGCTGCACGGCCACGGCGGCGACGTGCCGGTGGAGGCGCTGATCCAGCGCATCGTCAAGCTCGGCGCGCGCCGCGCGCGTCCCGGCGAGTTCACCGAACGCGCCTTCCTCAACGACAAGATCGACCTCACCCAGGCCGAGGCCATCGCCGACCTGATC
>CAYVZE010000082.1:0-10275 GCA_964455685.1 uncultured Steroidobacteraceae bacterium | reverse complement strand
CGTGGGAACGCGAAACCCGGCAATGTGGCCAGATTCAGTGTACGGAACGATGTGCCGTCCGGAAAAAAACCGTTGATTTCATCCAGTCTTCCTGCGCTGAGCGGAACCCCGTGATCTACTTCAACAGCCGGTCTAGTCCACCCATCACTCTCTTTGGAGAGAGCCAGAAGTTTGTTGTCAGAGACGTAGTATCTCCCATCCAAGATTTCCGAGGATACGCTCTCGCGCGAGGTCGCGAGTCTGGCGCGACCAGTGGCGCCAATGGCATCCCAAACCGTGACTGTGGGGCCTCGTTTCATCTTATCGTGCTGGCTGTGGATCTCGCCGATGAGGCCACAGCCAGTGTCACCTGACCGCCCAGCGCTTCCTCACCCTCACGTCCCTTCGGCAAACAGCCGGACATAGGCGTCGTACCTGAAACGTCGATGCCTCATCTGCCCGGTGATTTCCCTCAGGACGCCCAGGGACTCGAGCCTCTGGACGATCTGGTTCGCACCAGCAAAGGGGGTTCCCAACAGTGCCTGCACATCCTTGACACTCAGAATCGGCTGCTCATAGAGGCGCTCCAGTACCCGATGCCCGTTGGCTGCAGCCCGTCCGAGGTATTCGGTAATGGCATGGCGATGCTCCTTGCGCAGCAGCAGGATCCGCCGGGCGGTACTGGTCGCCTCGTTGCCGACTTCGACCACCCCCGGAGGAAGAGCTCCAGCCATCCGAAATCGCCCTGCTCACGCACGGCCTGCAGGCGCTCGGTACGCCCGAACGTGCTGGAGCGTTGAACATGGAAACCTCTGCGCTCCATGGCAAACGGTATGTTTGCAATGGAGCGCAGAGGCCCGGCCGTACCAAACGGAAGGCGACAGGGTTCCCCGCAACTTCCGGGAAACGGGGTTTGCAACTTGGCTGCTGAATGGTGCAAGCCACGCGCCCGTCCCACGGCACCGGCGCAGTTTGCTGCACCGCATGGCAGGTCAGTCCGGCCGGCCTGGCTCCACCCGCCTCCAGACCCGCATCACGACCACGGACGTCGAAAGATACCCCTCCACCTTCGCATCCGCCGCCGCGTCCGCCCCCAGCACCGGCTGCAGGGTGCTGGAAGTTGCCCAGCCACCCACGTACTCCGGCGGCAGCCCGTCGAGGGTCAGGTTGCAATTGAATGCCACCACCCGCCGGTCCGGCGGCTGCGACGGCATGCCGGAACACTCCCCACGCCCGGACCATTCCAGCGCCCCGACCCGCCCACGCGCATACATCGCGATGGGTTGCCCGGTGACCGCCGCGCCGAAACAGGCCCGGAACTCGCCAACGGGCAGCACGTGGGAATCATCGATGCGCGAGGTGGCACTGTCCGTCGTGAAGGACGCCAGCGCGTAATGATCCTCGGCAACGGATTCGAACGGCTCCGCCCTGCACAGCTCCGTGGCCCCGCGCACACGCTGTGTCCGGGAGGTACGGAAGACATGGACCTCCTCCTTGCCGCCCGTGACTTCGTGGGCATGTTGGTCGGCAACGCCCGGGGCGTCAGCCGCATGGACCACTGCCTGCGCCAGGAGGACGGGCAGAAATGCCGTCCATGGACTCGAGGCTCTGCTTCGCATGCTTCCTCCCTGGGGCTGACCGGAGATGGAAGTATGGGCAACGGCAAGGCGGCATGCTCTGAATCATCCTGATCGGGAAGCTCGACGCAGTACGGGCTGGGTCCGCGGCGCAGTTCATCTCCCTCCCGCGGGCAATGTGTACGGGTTATCCACAGCCATCGACGCAGGGCCGTTAACGTACGATGCCGTGGGCATCCAGGCGTCTTGCCGCGTTCCAGAAGGAGGATGCGCCATGGCTGAAAGTCCGGTCGTCGGATCCCCGCAGCGCGCGCACCCGGTGAGGCCCTGGCACGTCGTGATGCTGCTGACGCTCGTGACCAGCGCCCTGGTCCTCGCCGATGTTCCCCGCCCCACCTGGTTCACCACCGCCGCCGCCAGCCTCGCCCTGGGCTGCTCCGCCCTCGCCCTGATGGGCGCGGCGGCAACCCTCGGCGCCCGCTGGCCCCTGTCCGAATCCCTCCTCGGCGGCCTCGACCGCGTCTACCTCGTCCACAAGTGGCTCGCCATCTGGGCGCTGGTGTTCGCCTCCTTCCACCTCATCTTCCAGGCCTCGTTCAACGACTGGCCGCGCGAACCCATCCTCGAGCTGCCGCGCTACACCACCCGCCTGGTGCGCCAGGCCAGCTTCGTGGCGCTGATGGTGATCGTCATGCTGGCGCTGGACCGCCGCATCCCCTACAGCCAGTGGCGCTGGTGGCACAAGCTGTCCGGCCCGCTGTTCCTCATCGTGGTGCTGCACTGGCTGTCGATCCGCTCGCCGGTCCGCATCGGCAGCCCGGCCGGCCTCTGGCTGGCCGTCGTCGTGGGCCTCGGCATCATCGGCGCCTTCTACAAGCTGCTGCTCTATCCCTTCGTGGCGAAGCACGGCGTGTTCCGCGTGGTCGCCACCGAGCCGGGCCCTTCGGCGCTGCGGCTGGAGCTGGAGCCGGTCCGCCGGGGGATCCAGTTCGAACCCGGGCAGTTCGGCTTCCTGCGCATGAAGGAGGACGGCCTGCGCGAGCCGCATCCTTTCACCATCGCCTCTGCCGGCAAGGACGGGCGGGTGCGGTTCGTCATCCGCGCGCTGGGTGATTACACCTCGGAGCTGGTGCGACGCGTCCAGCCCGGCATGCAGGCCGAGATCCATGCGCCCTATGGCCGCTTCACGCGGCATCCGGGTGCCGCGCGCGAGATCTGGATCGCCGGCGGCGTGGGCATCACGCCCTTCCTGGCCTGGCTCACCGACCCGGAAGCGCAGGGGCTGGAGCGCGCGACGCTGTTCTACTTCTTCACCCCGGGCCGGGAGTTCCCGGCCGCGCAGGAGCTCGATCGCCTTGCGCGCGCACGTGGTGCGGAGTTCGTCGCCATCCCGAAGGGGCCGGATGCGCAGGAATTCAGCCAGGAGCTGGAGAGGATCGTTGCCGAAGCCGGACCGCAGGCCGTGCAGGTGAACTTCTGCGGACCGGAAGGATTGCTGGAGGTGGTGCGCAAGAGGCTCGGCAAGCTCGGTGTGCCGGCGTCGGCGCTGCACTACGAGCACTTCGATTTCCGCTAGGAGGCTTCGTGCCCCTCTCCTGGCGGCGCCTTGGCCGGCGGCATGGCCCGGGTTCACGGGACGCCCGGGTCGCGGCCAGCCCCTGCCATTGGGCCGGCTGCAATCCTCAGACCACCGTCACGCCACCATCGACCAGCACGCCCTGCCCCACCATGTAGGAGGCCTCATCCGAGGCTAGGAACAGCACCAACCGTGCCACTTCCTCCGCCTTCCCAAGCCGCGCCATCGGCACGCCGGCCGCCAGTCCCTCGATCAGCCCGGGCACCTTCTTCCCGTGCTCCATCAGCGGGGTGTCGATGATGCCCGGGCACACCGCATTCACGCGGATGCCATCACCCACCACGTCCAGCGCCGCGGCGCGCGTCAGCCCCAGCAGCGCATGCTTGGCGGCCACGTAGCCGGAGCCCAGCTTCATCGCATGCGAGCTCGCCACCGACGCCGTGTTGACGATGGCACCACCGCCTCCCTGCCGGCGCATCTGCCGGATCTGCGCCTTCATCGCCCGGAACACCGCGCGCACGTTGACGTCCATCACGCGGTCCCAGGTCCCGTCCGGATAGTCCGCCACGTCGACGTTGTCGCCGACGATGCCGGCGTTGTTGAACGCCACGTCGAGGCGGCCGTGTTCCCTCACCGCGGTGCCGACGAGGATCTCCGGCGCAGCCTCCTCGGCCACGTCCAGCACCAGCGCATGCACGCAAGCGCCCTGCGCCCGGCACAGCTGCGCGGTCTCCTCCAGCATCGCCGCCTTCAGGTCGGCGATGACCAGCCTGGCGCCCTCGGCGGCGAACGCAACGGCGCTGGCGCGCCCGATGCCGCCGGCCGCGCCGGTCACGAGCACGGATCTGTCCCTGAATCGCATGCGCCGGATTATGCGCCAGCGGTGCGCGGTTGCCTCAGGGGGAATTTGTCCCGCCCCCGCCGGGAAGGGCGCCGTGGCGCGCCTTGGCCGCCGTCGCGCACATTCCCGCGGTTCCAGACCACAGGTTCAGTTCCCGGGGGTTCTCCAAAGTGCAATCCATGTCCCGCACCCCGGCGCGGCGGCTGCTTGCCGCTGCGCTGCTTTCCACCGCGATCCTTTCCGGCTGCAGTTCCGGAAGCGGTCCCGCCACGACCACGCTGGCACCTGGCAAGGGCGTCAGCGACGAACGCCTGCGCAACGCGGCTTCCGAGCCCGGCCAGTGGCTCACCTACGGCGGCACCCAGGACGAGCAGCGCTTCAGCCGCCTGACGCAGATCAACCGCGACAACATCGACCAGCTGGGCCTGGCCTGGTTCGCCGACTACGACACCAACCTGCAGCAGGAAGGCTCGCCGCTGATGATCGACGGCGTGCTCTATGTCTCCACGGCGTGGAGCCGGGTCTATGCCTTCGACGCGGCCACCGGCAAGCAGCTGTGGCGCTACAACCCGCGCGTGCCGGGCGAGTGGGCGGTGAACGTGTGCTGCGGCCTGGTGAACCGCGGCCTGGCCGCCTACGGCGACAAGATCTACGTGGGCACGCTGGACGGCCGCCTGGTGGCGCTGAACTCGAAGGACGGCACCGAGGCCTGGTCGGTGATGACCCACAACAAGGAGTGGCGCTACTCCATCACCGGCGCCCCGCGCATCGCCAAGGGCAAGGTGCTGATCGGCAACGCCGGCAGTGAGTTCGGCGTGCGCGGCTACATCACCGCCTATGACGCCGAGACCGGCGAGCTGGCATGGCGCTTCTACACGGTGCCGGGCGACCCGTCCAAGGGTCCGGACGGCGCGGCCTCGGACAATGTGATGGCGATGGCCGCCAAGACCTGGACCGGGGAGTGGTGGAAGTACGGCGGCGGCGGGACGATGTGGGATTCCTTCGTCTACGACCCGGTGACCGACCTGGTCTACCTGGGCGTGGGCAACGGCTCACCGTGGTCGGCGAAGCACCGCAGCCCGGGTGGTGGTGACAACCTGTTCCTCTCCTCCATCGTGGCGGTGAAGGCCGATACGGGCGAGTACGTGTGGCACTACCAGACCACGCCGTCCGACAACTGGGACTACACGGCCACGCAGCCCATCATGGTGGCGGACCTCGACCTCGAGGGGAGCGGCGAGAAACGCCGCGTGGTGATGCAGGCACCGAAGAACGGCTTCTTCTACGTGCTGGACGCGTACACCGGCAAGCTGCTGAGGGCGAAGAACTACACCGAGGTGAACTGGGCCACGCACGTGGACCTTGAAACGGGCCGCCCGGTGGAGGTACCGGAGGCGCGCTATGACGAGGGCAAGCCCTTCCACGCGCTGCCCGGTCCGCAGGGTGCGCATGCCTGGCACGCCATGGCCTACAGCCCGGACACCGGCTACGTCTACCTGCCGGTGCAGGAGGCCACCTTCGTGTTCGAGTACGATGCGAAATGGCAGTACCGCCAGACCGGCTTCAACCTGGGCGTGAACCTGATGGCGCGTCCACTGCCCGGCAAACCGGACTACTTCCGCTCGCACGTGATCGCCTGGGATCCGGTGGCGGAGAAGGAAGTGTGGCGCGGCCCGACCAACCAGGGCCCCACCGGTGGCGCGCTGGCCACGGCCGGCGGACTGGTGTTCACTGGCGGCGGCACGGACAACCTGTTCCGCGCGCTGGATGCCAGGACGGGCGAAGTGCTGTGGTCCTTCGAAACGCAGACCGCCATCGTCGCGCCGCCGATCAGCTACGAGGTGGATGGACGCCAGTACGTGGCCATCAGCGTGGGCGGCAACCAGGCGGCCGGTTACTACGCGCCGAACTACTCGCGCATGCTGGTGTTCACGCTGGGCGGCAGGGCCGCGCTGCCGCCGACGAAACCCTACACGCCGCCGGCGTTGAATCCGCCGACGGATGAGCAGCCGGCGGAGCTGGTGCAGGCCGGTGCGCGCCACTACGCACAGTACTGCGCGGGCTGCCATGGCGAGAACGGCCAGACGCGCGGCGCCACCTTCCCCGACCTGACGCGCTCGGCCATGCTGCACACGCAGGCGGGCTTCGACCAGGTGGTGCTGGAAGGCGTTCGGGAGGAGATGGGCATGGGCTCCTTCCGGAAGGACCTGAAGCCCGAGGACACGGCGGCCATCCGCGCCTACATCATCTCGCGGGCACAGGCGCTGAAGAACGCGCCGAATCCCTTCGGCGGCATGGGCCCGCCGCCGGCCGGGCAGCGGGCCGCGCAGCCGCACCAGGAGCAGTAGCCCCCTCACGGCGCGGAAGGACCCGCGCCGTTTTTCTTTCAGTGCCACGCCACGCATGACGTGCGTTCATGCGAGTGGCCGGAATCTCGTTTGAACGGCAGCCGCCGCGCGGTTGTGATCGGCCCCTGGAGGAAGTGCCATGGAACGATTGCAGCTCGCGGCGGACCAGCATGTCCGCCTGACTGGCGGCACCCGCTGGCGCATTGCCTGCGTGGACGGCCTGGTGTGGATCACTGCCGAGAACCAGATGCACGACTGGGTGCTGCGCGCCGGGGAGTCGGTGGAAATTGCCGGCAACGGAATCCTGGTCGGAACGCTGAAGCCCAGCGAGCTCCTGGCAGAGCCTGACGCGTACGCTGCGAGCCCCTCGCCGGTGATCACCAGCGCGCCGCGCTGGCGGGCGCTGCTGGAACTGTTCGCGCGCCGCGTGTGGGCCGTACCGACGGTGGGCTGGGCGTTCATCGGACCGGAGGGCCGTTCGATCCGAGGATGAACCCGGCGAGGCCGCGGGCACAGGTCTGTGGCTGGGTCCGGGCTCGGGTCCAGGTCGTGGTTATGGTCCGGGCCTTTGCGGGAATTGCGCGGGTCGGGACGTCGTCCAGCCGCCCGGCCTGCAGTTCCCCGCCGCTGCGCGCGAAGCCGTGCTAAGTTGCAGGCACATCCCGCGGACCCATAACCACAACGACAACGAATGTCCCGCCCCGCCCCCCTGCAGCTGTCGCGCAGCGACCTCGATCGGCTGCGCAAGCCGGTTCCGTTCCACAACTGCACCAAGATCCCGCTGTTCGTGGGGTTGATGGTGCTGCTGACCTGGATGGCCTGGAAGGCCGGCTCCCCCTGGGTGCGGGTGCCGCTGTACATCGCCATCGGCTACCTGTGGATGGGGATGGTGACCTTCATGCACGACGCGCTGCACTACACGCTGTTTCGTTCGCGCGCAGCCAACTGGGCCTTCGGCATCCTGTGCATGCTGCCCATCTTCGCTACCTTCGTGGGTTTCCGCGAGGACCACATCGAGCATCACCGGCACAACCGCTCGCCGAGGGACCCGGACGCCTTCACCATGGGCCGCCGCCGCTTCGGCGACTTCGTGCTGTTCTATTCCTATGCACTGGCCGGCGGCCTGCTGAGCTTCATCCACTTCAACTTCATCTATCCGTTCCAGCGCTTCGGCCTGAAGCTGTGGGCGATCCAGCTGTTCGAGCTGGCGCTGAAGGCGCTGGTGTACTGGCTGGTGCTGTCCGCGGCGGCGCGCCACGGCATGCTGGGCAAGGCGCTGGAAGTGTGGCTGTGGCCGGTGTTCGTGCTGTCGCTGCTGAACTCGATGCGTTTCATCGCCGAGCACTACGGCACGCCGTGGAACGCGGGACAGATGGCAGGCACGCGCACGGTGGTGTCGAACCGCGTGCACTCGTTCTTCTGGAACAACATCAACTGGCATATCGGGCACCACGTGTACCCGACCGTGCCCTGGTACAACCTGCGCCGCCTGCATCGACTGCTCGAGCCGCAGATCGCGGCCTCGGGTGCACCGGTGGACCGCAGCTACCTGGTGGTGTACTGGCAAGCGCTCAAGCGCGGGCCGGAAACCACCGCATCGGTGGCGGAGATGCTGGCGACGAAAAACCCCGCCGCTGCGCGGGCGCATGCGGCGGGGTGCGGGAAGGTCCAGGCAGCGCCGGCGGCCTGATTCCTTCGCCTTTCCTTACTGCTGCGGACGCGGCGGAGCGCCCGCGCCCGGCATGGGGGCGTTGGTCTCGTTGCGGAAGCGGCCCACGTAGGCGGCCTTGCCGACGATCTTGCCCTTCATGGCCTCCAGCAGCTCGGCGCGGCTGGCGCTTTCGGGCAGGTCCAGCTTCGAGCTCAGCGCGTAGAACTCGAACACGTAGTGGTGGAAGCGCGGGCCATTGGGTGCGCCCATGCCCATGTAGGCATTGCCACGGGCGCCGCGGCCGTTGACCGAGCCCTCGGGCAGCTTGCCTTCCTCGATCTGCGTCTCTGGCTTCGTCACCGGGATGTTCCATGCCACCCAGTGCAGCACATCGTCCGGGTTGCCGCCCATGGCCACATCGAGGTCGTGCATGATGATGGCGATGGTCTGCGCGTTGTCCGGCAGGTTGCTGATCTTGAAGTCCGGCTGCGTGTTGGAGCCGTAGAAGGAGAACTTCAGCGGCACCACGCCACCGTCGGCGAAGGCATTGCTCTCGACCAGCAATGGGACCAGGCCGAATCCGCCGCCGCGCGGCGGACCGCCGGCGCCACCGCCAGCTTGCTGTGCGTGCGCCGTCATGCCCAACGCACACAGCGTCAGCAATGCGGCACCCATCCTGATTCTTGATCTCATACGGGTAATCCCCTCGTCCTTTCCGGATGATCGTGGGCGCGAGTATATCGCAGGGATCGCTGAACGCCGGCCGAACGGCCGGCGCAGGATGCTTCAGGGAGCGCGCTGCGCTGCGCGCTGGCGTTGCACTTCCTGGATGTCGGCCAGGGCAAGGCCGGTCTGCTCTGCAACATGCGGCAGTACTGCATGCGCCGGATCAACCGGCAGGCGCAGCTGGTGCAGTCGCTCCCACACGCGCACGCGCGCTTCGGGAGTGGTGGTGGTGTCGCGCTGGTCGAGCAGCGCCTTGCCGCGCGCTTCTTCGGCCTCGAGCCGTTGTCGTTCGAGCTGCGCGCGCCGGTCTGCGGCGTAATCGCCGGATGGATTGATCATTTTGGATCTCCAGAAACGAACAGGCCGGCTTTCGCCGGCCTGTTCGTCGGTTCTTACCAGCGGTTTCCGCCGCCGCCGTAGCCACCGCGGCCACCGCCACGGTTGCCACCGCCATTGCCGCGGGGCTTGTCCTGCGCCTCGTTGACGCGCAGCGGACGGCCGCCGAGGTCCTTGCCGTTGACGGCCTGGATGGCGCGCGCCGCGTCGGCGCTGTTCATCTCCACGAAGCCGAAGCCACGGGGGCGGCCGGTCTCGCGATCGCTGGGAAGGGCCACGGATTCAACGGTACCGTGCTGGGCGAACAGCGCGCGGACCTGGTCTTCGGTGGCGGAAAACGGCAGATTGCCGACATAGATCTTGGCCATGTTTATCTCTAACTCTCTCTAGACTGTTGGTAACGAATGGCAGGGCAACGGGTCGTAGAGAGCCGCTCACACGACGGCAGGACGATCCAAGCAACCTGACACCTGATCGGCAGGCGTTTCGGCTCGAGCGAAGTGCCTTTCCTGGCACTGTGAAGAACGAACGGACGGAAGACGATCAAGAGGCAGTCTACCCGTTTTTCAGGGGGCGGGGTGGTTATTTGGCGTGATCCGTGTAGGACAACGCCGCATTTTGCCGCCTTGCCCCCCAACCACCGTTCAATGCCAGTCCCCGATGCGCACATCGTCGGGACTGTGACGGCCCCTGCCCTGCTCAACCAGTTCCTTCAGGCTCATCAGGAACGGGGCCCTCTTGGTGCTGCAGTGGTACATGAACTCCACCGGTTCGCGCCAACCCTCGTGGCGGAACAGCAGGATGGTGAAATCACCCTGCTCGCGCAGGTCGAGACGGATCTTCGTGCCGAGCCATTCCGGCGCGCTGTGTGGTGGCGGAGGCCGAGGTGGCACTGGCCTCGCGCGACCTGACATGGCCGGCGGGGAAGCTGGCGCAGGCGCGGGTCGTCCTGGAGCAGTGCGGTGACACGCTCAATGCCGCGCAGGCCCGCTACGTCGAAGTCCGCTGGCTGGTGCTGGCGGGAAGGCTGGCAGAGGCGCAACGCCAGCTTGCAGCCTTGCCTGCCGCAGCCTCGCCCGCACTGGCAGTGATGCACGAGCTGCTGCTGGCGCATATTGCGATGCGCCAGCAGCGGGCACGCGAGGCGCGCTCCGCGCTGCAGCGGGCCATGCGCAATGCTGTTCGAGCGGGCATTCCTGCACTGGTGGCGGAAGTCGCCGCCGCACAGGACCTGCTGCGGG
>CAYVZE010000081.1:0-10364 GCA_964455685.1 uncultured Steroidobacteraceae bacterium | reverse complement strand
GCTGCGCGGAAGGGAAGATCGAGGTCTGCCAGCGAGTCTCCCCGATCTGCGCGGTGACGCGCAGAGAGCCGAAGCCCACCCGCCGCGGACCGGCATCGACGGCACGGATTTCATCCGCCAGACGCTCCGGCAGCGTCAGGAAATACCAGTTGCCGTTCTTCCAGCGCCACAGGCTGGCGCGGGTGACGTACACGGATTCGGTGGCTGTGGATGGGCTGTGGGCCATCGGGAAAGAATAACCCGCGCTTGTGCGCCGCGACGTCCACCCGGTCCTGGAGGCTTGCGGTGGCCGATTCTCCCAATGGAATCCACAGCTTGCCGCAATGCAGCACCGCCTGCGTGACTGGTGTCGCAGATTGCAGGCGGCGCCGAGCAAGGTTGCGGGCAGGACGCGATAGTTACCGGATTGGAAGCGCTGGAGTGGCCGGAACCCGGGCCGCGCCGCCCGGCGCCCGGGGACGAGATTGAGCCAGTCGCTGATCAACTTGCCGGTTCACGTGCCTGCCCAGCGGGCGGCGGGGACCTAAGCACACGGCCATGGGCATCACCACGCTCAGGTCCACCTGCATCGAGCCCAACGCGCGCGTGCTGGTGGTGGATGACAACCCTGCCATCCATGACGACATCCGCAAGAGCCTCACCGGCGTGAACACCGGGGTGGAGGAACTGGACGCACTGGAAGCCTCGCTGCTCGGCGCCGGGCGGCAGCAGGAGACGGAACCTGCCTTTGAGATCTCCTCGGCCTTCCAGGGCGCCGAGGCGCTGGAGAGGGTCATCGCGGCGCGCGAGCAGGGCCGTCCGTTCGCGCTGGCCTTCGTCGACGTGCGCATGCCGCCCGGCATGGACGGCGTGGAGACCACCGCACGCCTGCTGGAGGCCGATCCGGAGCTCAGCGTGGTGATCTGCTCGGCCTACTCCGACCACAGCTGGGAGGAGATGACCGCGCGCATCCGCAACACCGACCGGGTGCTGATCCTGAAGAAGCCTTTCGACACCATCGAGGTGCGCCAGCTGGCGCATGCGCTGCGCGCGCGCTGGCAGCTGGCGCGGCTGGCCACGATGAGGCTGGAGGAGCTGGGCGAGCAGGTGCGCCGGCACACGGACGAGCTCGAGGCCGCCAAGCGGCGGCTGGAGGAGGAGGCCCGTGCGCGCGAGCAGGTGCTGGCGCAGCTGGCCGAGTCCAACGAGCAGATCCGCGCGCTGGCCTTCCAGGACGGCCTCACCGGCCTGCCCAACCGCCGCGTGCTGCACGACAACCTTGAGAAGCTGCTGGCGCGCAGCAGCCGGCGCCAGACCGAATTCGCCGTGCTGTTCGTCGACCTCGACAACTTCAAGCGCATCAACGACACCGTGGGCCACCATGGCGCCGATGAAGTGCTGCGCCAGCTGGCCACCACCCTGGGCGAGCTGATCCGTGCCGAGGACGTGCTGGCCCTGTATGTGCGCCAGGGCGTGGAGCCGGATGCCACCGCCAGCTTCGCCTCCATCCTCGATTCGGTGGTGTCGCGCGTGGGCGGCGATGAGTTCGTGATCCTGCTGCCTGAGCTGCGCGACCGCTTCGCCGCAGGCACGGTGGCCAACCGCATCCTGGAGCGGCTCGACCGGCCGTTCAGCGTCGGCGACACCCAGGTATTCGTCACCGCCAGCATCGGCATCGCGACGTATCCGGCCGACGGCACCACCGCCGAGGTGCTGCTGCGCAATGCCGACACCGCGATGTACCACGCCAAGCAGCAGGGCAAGGCGGCTTTCCAGTACTACTCGCGCGAGATGAATGCCGCCTCGATGCAGCGCCTGAAGCTGGAGAGCGGCCTGCGCCATGCGCTGGACGCACAGCAGTTCGAGCTGCATTACCAGCCGCAGGTGGAGATGGAGACCGGCCGCATCATGGGCGCCGAGGCGCTGCTGCGCTGGCGCGATCCCGACGGCAACTACATCCCGCCGGGCACCTTCATCAGCATCGCCGAGGACAGCGGCCTGATCGTGCGCCTGGGCGAGTGGGTGATCCGCGAATCCTGCCGCCAGGTGCTGGAGTGGCAGCGAGCGGGACTGGCGCCGCCGCCCATTTCGGTGAACGTGTCAGCGGTCCAGTTCCGCCGCCAGAACCTCGCCGCGGTGATCGGCAACGCGCTGCGCGAGTCCGGCATCGACGCGCGGCTGCTGAAGATCGAGATCACCGAGAGCTCGCTGATGAGCGTGCGCGAGGCGGGCACCCGCGTGCTGCACGAGCTGCGCGGCATGGGGGTGGAGGTGTCGCTGGATGACTTCGGCACCGGCTATTCCTCGCTCAGCTACCTGCGCACCTTCCCGGTGGACCTGCTGAAGATCGACCGTTCCTTCGTCGCCGCCATGCTGCACGACGAGAAGACCGCGGCCGTCATCGAGGCCATCATCAATGTCACCCGCGTGCTGCGCATGAAGGTGCTGGCCGAGGGCGTGGAGCGGCAGGAGCAGTTCGACTACCTGCGCGGCCTGGGCTGCGACTTCGTGCAGGGAAATCTCGTCAGCGCGGCCCTCAGCGCCCGGGAGTTCGGCCGCCTGCTGGCGGCCCGTCGCCGCCCTTCGGGCCCGCGGCCGGCCGTACGGCCTGGCCCGGTGCCGATGCGTACCGTGGCGAACCCCCGCCGCTGACAGTAGACTTGCGACCCCTCAAGGACCCCGCCGGGGTCGGGAACCATTGCAGGCGCGGACGGCGGAAAAACCATGCTCCAGAACATCGGCGACAAGATCAAGGGCCTGGGTGACGGTACCGGCGGCAGCCACCGCTGGATCTGGTACCTCATCATCGGCGCGCTGGCCGTCGTGTTCGTCGCCTGGGGGCCGTACACGGTGATCGACCTGTCCTTCGGCACCTCCAGCTACGCGGTCAAGGTCAACGGCGAGGAAGTGCCGACCACCGAGATGAACGAGCTGTGGCAGCGGCAGCTGCCGCGGCTGATGGAAGCCTACGGCGGGGAGCTGACGGCCGAGCAGCGCGCCGAGCTGCAGCGCGAGCTGATGGACATCACCGTGCGCGAGCTGGCGGTCCTGCAGCACGGCCGCAAGGTGGGCTTCATCGTCACCGACCAGGAAGCCGCGCGGGCCTTCCGCCAGGAAGAGGCCTTCCAGATCGATGGCGAGTTCAACGTGACCGAGGCGCGCATCCGCCTGGCCAACGCCGGCATCAGCGAGCGGCAGTACCTGGAAGACCTCCGCAAACGCCTGCTGACCAACAAGGTGCTGGGCACCATCGGCATCACCAGCTTCTTCACCCCGGGCGAGGCCCGCCGCCTGCTGGCCCTCCTGGACGAGGAGCGGCAGGTGCGCTACGTGCTGCTCGACCCGGAGACGTACGCCGGCAACGACCCGGTGACGCCCGAGCAGATCGAGGCCTACTACCAGTCCCGCCAGGAGGACTTCGCCGTGCCCGAGGCGGTGCGCCTGGCCTATGCCGAGATGGCGTTGTCCGACGTCGCCGCCACCGTGGTGGTCACCGACGAGGAGGTGCGGGCCCGCTACGAGCAGGACAAGGACACCTACATGCAGCCCGAGACGCGCCAGGCGCGCCACATCCTCATTGCCGTGGACGACCCGGCGCAGGATGCCGCCCGCGCCTCGCTGGCGCAGGACCTGTACCGCCAGCTGCAGGAAGGCGCCGACTTCGCGGCGCTGGCGCGCGAGCACTCCGACGACTCGGCCTCCGCTGCCGCCGGCGGTGACCTCGGCTGGGCCACGCGCGACACCTACGTGCAGGCCTTCGCGGACAAGCTGTTCTCGATGGGCGAGGGCCAGACCAGCGAGCCGGTGAAGACCGAGTTCGGCTACCACATCATCCGCCTGGAGGGCATCCGCCCGGCCAGCGGTCGCAGCTTCGAGGAGGTGCGGGCGGAGCTCGCCGCGCAGCTGCGCAACGAGAAGGCCATCATGCGCTTCAACAGCGAGCAGGACCGGCTGCAGGAGCAGCTGGAGTCCGGCAGCCCCAGCCTCGACGTGCTGGCGCGCGAGTTCAACATGCGCCGCGGCGTGGTCGAGGACTTCGAGCGCGGCGCCGGCGGCCTGCCGCTGGGCTCGGACGTGAACCTGAACCGTGAGGTCTTCAGCGACGCGGTGCTGGTGCAGCGTCGCGTCGGCGGCCCGGTGCAGCTCTCCGAGGACCGCATCACCATCTTCCAGGTGGAGGACCACCGCCCGGCCAGCGTCCGCCCGCTGGAGGAAGTGCGCGGGGAGATCATCACCGCGCTGCTGCGCGAGCGGGGCGCCGCCGCGGCGCTGGCCGCCGCCCAGTCGGCGCTGGAGCAGCTGGGCGAGGGTCGCAGCTTTGAGCAGGTGGCCGCGCAGCTGAAGGCCAGGGCCGAGCCGGCGCGCTTCGTCTCGCGCGGTGCGCCCGACCTGCCGGTGGAGCTGGCCGAGGCCCTGTTCAAGGGCCCGCGTCCGCTGCCCGATTCGCCGCGGCGCGAGGCCATCAAGTTCGAGGACGGCACCGTGGCCCTGTTCGAGGCCACCGACACCCGCGTGGGCCAGCAGCTGGACATCCCGCAGATCGTGCAGCTGCGCTCCGACCGCGAGCTGCAGCGCTACACGCGCCGCGAAATCGAGGGTTACATCTCCTCGGTGGTGCAGGAAGCCAAAGTCCGCGAGAATCCGAACGCTTTCGTCAACTGAACACCTGAAAACAGAAGGGGGGTTACATGAAACTGATTGCCGCCATTGCTGCCAGCGCCGCGCTGCTTGCCGCCTGCTCGCCAGCCAGCCAGGAGGCCGCCGGGGAGACGCAGGCCGCTGCAACCCCGGCTGCTGCCCAGGGTGGCGCCAGCCAGCGTGCTGCCGCGGCCGGCCCGAACTGCGAGGCGCCTGCGCCCACGGCCGTGCCGGTCACGGGCGAGATGACCCGCGAGGGCCAGCTGAAGCTGCTGGAGCATCCGGACCCGAAGCTGGCCGCCAACAAGCGGCTGGTCTGGGACATGTGGCGTACGCTGCTGAACGGCTACCACGTCGACCGCGCGGGCGAGTTCATCCACCCGGACTACATCCAGCACAACCCCATGGCCAACACCGGCCTGGCGGGCATGCAGAACTTCTTCCGCTCGCTGGGCATCCCGCCGCGTGACATCCCGGAGGCGATTCCGGAGGGCGTGGTCGCAGTGATGGCGGAGGGCGACCTGGTGACCATCATCTTCCCGCGTGCCTACACCGACTCCTGCGGCCGGCAGTACACGTCCACCTGGTTCGACACGTTCCGCATCCGCGACGGCCTGATCGTGGAGCACTGGGACGCCGCCACGCGTCCGTAAAGCGTGCGATCCGGAAGCCGGGGATGGTTCCATCCCCGGCGCCCGGGAGGGCGGGAGACCCGCCCTCAGTCCCCGGATTCCCCGGGGAAGCTCATTCCCACGGTGCTGAAGCCGCCGTCCACGTAGAGGATCTCGCCGGTCACGCCGCTGGCCATGTCCGAGCACAGGAAGGTCGCGGCCTTGCCCACGTCCTCCTGGGTGACATTGCGGCGGATGGGCGAGGCCTGCGCCACATGGGCCAGCATCTTGCGCAGCCCCGGGATGCCGGCGGCCGCCAGCGTCTTGATGGGGCCGGCGGAGATGCCGTTGACGCGGATGCCCCTGGGGCCCAGGTCGGCCGCCAGGAAGCGCACATTGGCCTCCAGGCTGGCCTTGGCGAGGCCCATCACGTTGTACGCCGGCACCGAGCGCACCGCGCCCAGGTAGGACAGCGTCAGCACCGCGCCGTTGCGGCCTTCCATCAGCGGCAGGGCAGCGCGGGACAGCGCCGTCAGGCTGTAGCTGGAGACGTCGTGGGCGATGGCGAAAGCCTCGCGCGAGGTGGAGGAGACGAAGTCGCCGGCCAGCGCTTCGCGCGGCGCGAAGGCCACGGCGTGCACCAGGATGTCCAGCGAGCCCCAGCGCCTGCCCAGCTCGGCGAACACGGCGTCGATCTCGGCGTCCACGGTGACGTCCATGGGCAGCACGATGTCCGAGCCCACCGAGGCCGCCAGCGGCGCCACGCGATCCTTGAGCTTCTCGTTGCCGTAGGTGAAGGCCAGCTCCGCGCCATGCTCGTGCATGGCCTGTGCGATGCCCCAGGCGATGGAACGGTCGGTGGCGACGCCGACGATCAGCGCGCGCTTGCCAGAGAGGATTCCCATTTGAGCCCCATTTCAAAGGTCGAAACGAATGGGGCGGGATGATAGCAGTTCAGGACCCCTGGCCCGGATACGCCACCAGGCGCTGGCCGGGGTGGATCAGGTTGCCGTCCAGGTTGTTCCAGCTGCGCAGCGAGGACACCGGCACCTTCAGCGTGCGGGCGATGGCCGACAGCGTGTCGCCGCGCTGGACCACGTAGGTGACCCGGCCGTCATCGCCGATGCTCACCGCGCCGCCCGCCAGCGCGCCGCCGGCGATGCTGCCTTCGGAGTGCAGCCTGATGCGCTGGCCGACGCGCAGGATCGAGTCGGTGCGGATGCCGTTGAGGCGGGCCAGCGAGGCGACGCTGACCTTGTAGCGCCTGGCGATGCCGGAGAGTGTGTCGCCGCTGCGCACCACGTGCACGGCGCGCACGGCGTCCGGGCCGCGGGAATCCACCCGCGCGGCGGCCTGCAGCACCACCGCCGGCAGGGAGGAAACCTTCGACGGCACGCGCAGCTCCGCGCCCACCACCACGTTGTTGGCGTTGCCCAGCTGGTTCAGTTCGCGCAGCACCTGCACGCTGGTGCCGAACTGCTGTGCGATGCTGGTGACCGTGTCGCCCTCGCGCACGGTGTAGCGCTCCACGCGCAGGCGCTGGTCGGGCGTGAGCTGCAGCAGGTTCTCGCGGAAGGCGGCAGCGGACTCCACCGGCACCAGCAGCCGGTGCGGCCCGGTCGGGTCGGTGGCCCAGCGGTGGTAGGCGGGGTTCAGGTCGTACATCTCCTCGGTGGAGATGCCGGCCAGCTCGGCCGCCACCTCGATGCTGATCTGGCCGCCGGTTTCCACTTCCTCGAAGTAGGACTTGTCGGGGATGCCCTCGATCGACAGGCCGTACTTGTCCGGCTCGGCGACGATGGCCGCCATCGCCAGCAGTCGCGGCACGTAGGCACGCGTCTCGGCCGGAAGGCGCAGGTTCCAGAAGTCCACGCGCTTCTTCTCGGCACGGTTGCGGCGGATGGCACGGGACACATTGCCCTCGCCGGCGTTGTAGGCGGCGATGGCGTGCAGCCAGTCGCCGTCGAACAGGTCGCGCAGGTAGGTCAGGTAGTCGAGAGCCGCCTGGGTGGAGGCGACGATGTCCCGGCGGCCGTCATACCACCAGTCCTGCTTCAGGTTGAAGCGCGAGCCGGTGGTGGGGATGAACTGCCACAGGCCCATGGCGCGGGCGCGGGAGTAGGCGAACGGCTGGAAGGCGCTCTCGATCACCGGCAGCAGCGCCAGCTCCAGCGGCAGGCCGCGGCGCTCCACTTCCTCCACGATGTAGTGCAGGTAGGGCGCGGCGCGCTGGAACACGCGCTCCACGTACTCGGGGTTGCGCGCGAACCAGTCGGCTTCCTTGTCGATGCGGGAATGGTAGTGGGTGCCAAGCTTCAGGCCCGCGCGGACGCGGTCGAGCAGGTCGCCCACCGGTTCGGGCGCGGCTTCGGCCACGGATTCCTCGGAAGGCACCTCGACGGGCACCGGTTCGGAGAGCGTGGGGTGGACAGGCGCGGCCTCGACCTCGGCCACCACGGCTTCCTGTTGCTGCGGTTCCGGGCGATCGGGCACTCCCGCGCAGCCGGCCAGCGCCGCCAGCGCGATCAGGCTCAGGTTCAGGCGCAAGTGCCGGCCCTGATTCACCTTTTTCGTACCTCCGATTTGCCAGCGGACGGTTGGTCCCGGATGATGGAACAGCCTATGATTCTTGCGGCCCGTATTTAACCGGCGCCATCACAGATTTGCCACGGATTTTTGCATAAGGCCATGCGTTCCCCGGCCCCCGCCGAATGGCTCTCCAGCCCGCTCGGCCGCCAGCTGCTGGCGGCCGAGGCCCAGCTGCTGCGCGGCCTGCTCGACGACGTGTTCGGCCTGGAGTTGCTGCAGCTGGGCACCTGGGGCCTCTCGCGCGACCTGCTCTCCAGCAGCCGCACGCGCCGCCAGACCGTCATCGGCACCCGCGAGGAGGCCGACGCGGGGGGCGAAGTGGACCTGGTCGCGGAACTCTCGGCGCTGCCGGTGCAGAGCGCCTCGGTGGATGCGGTGCTGTTGCCGCACACGCTGGAATTCGCGACCGACCCCCACGCCATCGTGCGCGAGGCCGACCGGGTGCTGCACGGGGAGGGCCAGCTCATCATGCTGGGGTTCCGCCCGGCGAGCCTGTGGGGCCTGCGGTCCGCCGCCTCGCGCACCGGCTTCCCGCCGGGCCTGAAGCAGCTGCTGGGCGTGCGCCGCGTGTGCGACTGGCTGGAACTGCTCGGCTACGAGGTCGTGCTGCGCCGGGGTTACCTGTACAGCCGGCCGTGGGGCATGCAGCGCACCGACCAGCGCCGCATCCTGCGCCGCGGGCTGCTCAATCCCGTGCCCGCGGCCGCGTGGCTGCTGCGCGCGCGCAAGCACGTGTACCGCATGACGCCGCTGCGGCTGCGTTTCTCCCAGCGCGAGCGCCTGCCCGTGTTCGGCACTGCGCTGCCCGAACCCACACGTCGCCACACCTCGTGAGCGAAGTCGTCATCTATACGGACGGCGCCTGCCGGGGCAACCCGGGGCCCGGAGGGTGGGGCGCCCTGCTGATCTCCGGCGAGCACCGGCGCGAGATCTCCGGCTCCGATCCCCAGACCACCAACAACCGCATGGAGCTCACCGCAGCCATCGAGGCGCTGCGCGCGCTCAAGCGCCCGGCCGAAGTGACGCTGTATACCGACTCGAAGTACGTGTGCACCGGCATCAAGGAGTGGCTGCCGAACTGGAAGGCGCGCGGCTGGCGCACCGCCGACAGGAAGCCGGTGAAGAACCAGGACCTGTGGGAAGCGCTGGATGCCGCCTGCAACGGCCATCGCATCAGCTGGCGCTGGGTGCGCGGGCACGCCGGCGACGCCGGCAACGAGCGCGCCGACCAGCTGGCCAACGAGGCCATCGACGCACTGCTTGGGATAAGATGGAAAGCGTGAGGAGCGCAGCTTGAGACAGGTCGTACTCGACACCGAAACCACCGGCCTGGAGCCCAGGGAAGGCCACCGCATCATCGAGATCGGCTGCGTCGAGCTGGTCAACCGCCGTCCCACCGGCCGGCACTTCCACGAATACCTCAACCCCGATCGCGAGATCGACGAGGGCGCCGCCAAGGTGCACGGCATCACGCTGCGCGACCTGGCCGACAAACCCCGGTTCCGCGACGTGGCCGAGCGGCTGCTCGAGTTCATCGACGGCGCCGAGCTGGTCATCCACAACGCGCCTTTCGACGTGGCCTTCCTCGATGCCGAGCTGGCGCGCTGGTGCCGGGAGCTCAGCCGCGAACCCGTCACCATCCTGAGCCGCTGCCGCGTGCTCGACACGATGGCGCTGGCGCGCGAGATGCACCCGGGCCAGCGCTATGGCCTGGACGCGCTGTGCAAGCGCTACTCCATCGACAACTCCCACCGCACCCTGCACGGCGCGCTGCTTGACGCCCGCATCCTGGCCGACGTCTACCTGGCCATGACCGGCGGGCAGAGCGCGCTGGCGCTGGAGGAGGCCTCGGTGGTGGGCCCGGTGGCCGCCGGTCCGGCCGAGGTGGTGCAGGTGGTGACCACCGGCCTGTCGCTGAAGGTGGTGGCCGCCAACGACGAGGAGGTCGCTGCGCATGAGGAATTCATGCAGCGTGTGATGAAGGCCAGCGGCGGGAAGGCGCTGTGGCAGTAGGATGGGCGCCCGGAATCGCAAAGGACAAGGGGACCGAGTGAAGACCGCAAGGAAATGCCGGATCGGGGTCGTGGGCCTCGGTTACGTGGGGCTGCCGCTGGCAGTGGAGTTCGGCCGCGTGTATCCCACGGTCGGCTTCGACATCAAGCCGGCGCGCATCAAGGAGCTGTCCGCGGGCCGCGACAGCACCCTGGAGGTCTCGAGGGAGGAACTGAAGGGCGCCACGCACCTGACGTTCACCTCGGATATCCGCGGCCTGAAGAAGTGCAATGTCTACATCGTCACGGTGCCCACGCCGATCGACGAGCACAAGGCGCCCGACCTCACGCCGCTGGTCAAGGCCAGCGAGTCGCTGGGCACGGTGCTGAAGAAGGGCGACGTGGTGGTGTACGAGTCCACCGTGTATCCGGGCTGCACCGAGGAGGTCTGCGTGCCCATCCTCGAGCGCGTTTCCGGCCTGAAGTTCAACCGCGACTTCTTCGCCGGCTACAGCCCCGAGCGCATCAACCCGGGCGACAAGCAGCACCGCCTGCC
>CAYVZE010000080.1:2222-10408 GCA_964455685.1 uncultured Steroidobacteraceae bacterium | reverse complement strand
TGTCGGTGATGTGCAGCAGGCCGTCGATGCCGCCGAGGTCGACGAACGCACCGTAGTCGGTGAGGTTCTTGACCACGCCCTTGACCACCGCGCCTTCCTGCAGGTTCTCCATCAGCGCGCTGCGCTCGGCGGAGAACTCCTGCTCGACGACGGCGCGGCGCGAGACCACGACGTTGTTGCGCTTCTGGTCGAGCTTGATGACCTTGAACTCGAGCGGCTTGCCCTCCAGGTACGAGGTGTCGCGCACGGGGCGCACGTCCACCAGCGAGCCGGGCAGGAAGGCGCGCACGTTCTCCAGCTCCACCGTGAAGCCGCCCTTGACGCGGCCGGTGATCACGCCGGTGACGATCTCGGAGTTCTCGAAGGCCTTCTCCAGGCGCGTCCAGGTGCGCGCGCGCTTGGCCTTGTCGCGCGAGAGGTGGGTCTCGCCGTTGCCGTTCTCGATGGCGTCGAGCGCGACCTCGACGTCGTCGCCCTCGGCGACCTCGAGTTCACCGCGCTCGTTGCGGAACTGTTCGATCGGGATGACTGCTTCGGACTTCAGACCGACGTTGACGATGACCATGTCTTCGCCGACGCTCACCACGCGACCGGTGAGGATCTGACCCGGCCGGATCCGCTGGTTGGCCAGGCTCTGTTCGAACAGTTCGCTGAAAGATTCGCTCATGTAATACTCGTTGCGTGCGGCTGGAACATCCTTCCGGCTGCACGGTTGCGTTGAAACACGGGCCCGGTCTGCAATCCATTGCGTCGGCCCGACCAAAAAACCTAGGCGGGAGTCAGTCCTCGCGACCGCGCTTCGGCCATGATGCGGTCCACCACCTCGTCGATCGTGAGGCTGGTGCTGTCGACCGTGATCGCATCCGCCGCGGGCACCAGGGGCGCCACGGCGCGGGTCGAATCCCGCCTGTCGCGCTCGGCTATCTCCTGCGAAAGGGCGGCAAGGCTAGCACCAGAACCCTTGTCTTTCAACTGCTTATAGCGCCTGCGCGCCCGCTCCTCGGCGCTGGCGGTGAGGAAGATCTTCAGCCGGGCCGCAGGGAAGACCACCGTGCCCATGTCGCGCCCGTCGGCCACCAGGCCGGGCGGGCGGGCGAACTGCCGCTGCCGCTCCAGCAGGGCCTGCCGCACGGACGGCCAGACGGCCACCCGCGAGGCCCCCTGCCCGGCCTCCTCGGTGCGGATCGCGGCGGTGACGTCGGCCTGCCCGGGCCCCAGCAGCACCCGCTCCCCGCCGGTCGCATCCTCGCCGAAGGTGACCTCCAGGCCGGCGGCCACCCGGGCGTGCCCGGCCTCGTCGTCGGGCGCCAGGCCGGCCATCCGGCCGGCCAGGGCCACCAGGCGGTACAGCGCCCCGCTGTCCAGCAGGTGCCAGCCCAGCCTTGCGGCGATGCGGCGGCTGACCGTGCCCTTGCCCGACCCGGAGGGGCCGTCGATGGCGATGACCGGTGCGGCGCTCATGCGTCGGCGATGGACAGGCCGCAGGCGGCGGCGGTGGCGGTGAAGCCGGGGAAGGAGGTGGCCACGTTCTCCACGTCCCGGACCAGCAGCGGCTCGTCGGCCAGCAGGCTGGCCACGGCAAAGGACATGGCGATGCGGTGGTCGCTGTGGCAGTCGATGGCGCCGGCGCGCAGGCGCTGCCCGCCCTGGATGCGAAGGCCGTCCGGCAGCAGTTCATTGGGGACGCCCACCCGGGTCAGGCCCTCGGACATCACCGCGAGCCGGTCGCTCTCCTTCACCCGCAGCTCGGCCGCGCCGGTGAACACGGTCTCGCCCTCGGCCCCGGCCGCAGCGATGAACAGCACCGGCAGCTCGTCGATGGCCAGCGGCACCAGCTCCGGCGGCACGGCCACGCCCTTGAGGTTCGAGCGGCGCACCTCGATGTCGGCCACCGGCTCCCCGCCCTGCTCTTCGCGCGGGTGCACGGTGAGGTCGGCGCCCATCAGCTTCAGGATGTCGATGATGCCGGTGCGGGTGG
The DNA here is from genome assembly GCA_964455685.1 of uncultured Steroidobacteraceae bacterium. Lineage (GTDB taxonomy): Bacteria > Pseudomonadota > Gammaproteobacteria > Steroidobacterales > Steroidobacteraceae > ZC4RG30. The sequence continues at coordinate 8,430 of CAYVZE010000080.1, read as the reverse complement.
GATTGATGCCCACGTTCTCGACCACGAAGCCCTCCTCGGCCGCCAGGCACCCGGCCACCAGGAAGAATGCCGCCGAGGAGATGTCGCCCGGCACCGCGATGCGCGTGCCCTCGAGCTTCTGCCGGCCGCGCAGGCTGATGCGTGCCCCCCCCTCGGTACGCACGTCCACGCCGAAGCCGCGCAGCATGCGCTCGGTGTGGTCGCGCGTGGGCGCGGGTTCGGTGACCGAGGTGGTGCCTTCGGCGTACAGGCCGGCCAGCAGGATGGCGGATTTCACCTGCGCGCTGGCCATGGGCAGCGCGTAGTCGATGCCGGTCAGGCGCTCGACCGGGCGCACGGTCACCGGCGGCTTGCCGTCGGTGGTCTCGATGCTGGCGCCCATCAGGCGCAGCGGCGCCGCCACGCGCTCCATCGGCCGCGAGCGCAGCGAGGCGTCGCCAGTCAGCGTGCTGGTGAAGCGCTGGCCTGCCAGCAGGCCCATCGACAGCCGGATCGCCGTGCCGGCGTTGCCCATGTCGAGCACGCCATGCGGCGGTCGCAGTCCATGCAGGCCGCGGCCATGCACGGTCAGGGAAGTCTCGCCGCGCCGCTCCACCGCCACGCCCATGGCGCGGAAGGCCTCGAGCGTGGCCAGGCAGTCGGCGCCGGCCAGGAAGCCGGTCACCTCGGTGTGTCCATCGGCAATGCCGCCCAGCATCACCGATCGATGGGAAATCGACTTGTCCCCGGGCACGCGCACGCGTCCGCGCACGCTGCTGGCCGGTTCCACTCGCCAGTTCTTCATGTCACCTCAAACAGGACCCGGCGCCGTTGCGAGCGCCTGGATCAGCTTTTCATTCTGTGCCGCCGTGCCCACGGTGATGCGCAGGCAGCGCGGCAGCCCGTAGCCGGCGACGGGGCGCACGATCACGCCATGCCGCAGCAGGTGCTGGTAGGCACCCTGCGCGTCGCCGGGAACCTCCGCCAGCACGAAGTTGCCAGCGGTGGGATAGACCTTCACGCCCAGGCGCGGCAGCGCCTCGCCCAGCTGCACGAGGCCGTCCTCGACCAGCTTCAGCGCGCGCCGCGGCTGCTCCTCGTCGTCCAGCGCGACCTGTGCGCCCACCAGCGCCGGGATGTTCACGTTGAACGGCTGGCGCACACGGTTGAGCATGTCGGCCACGTCGGGTGCGGAAATACCGTAGCCCACGCGCACGCCAGCCAGTGCATGCGCCTTGGAGAAGGTGCGCAGCACCACGAGGTTGGGATACTGGCCGACCAGGCTCATGCCGTCGGGGCAGTCCACGCGCCGCGAGTACTCGAAGTAGGCCTCGTCGAGCACCACCACCACATGGGCCGGCACCGCATCGAGGAAGGCGCGCAGCTCCTTCTCCGTGCACCAGGTGCCGGTGGGATTGTTGGGATTGGCGATGTACACCAGCCGCGTGTCGGCATCGATGGCCGCCAGCATGGCCTTGAGGTCATGGCCCAGCGCCATCGGGTGGCCCTGCGGATGCGCCGGCGCCACGTTGGAGCGCGCACCGGTCGCCTGGATGGCCAGGCCGTAAATGGCAAAGGCATGCTGCGAGTACACGGCCGAGAGGCCGGATTCCAGGAAGGCCTCCGCCAGCAGCACCAGCAGGTCGTTGGAACCATTGCCCAGCGTTACCTGGTCCATGCCCACGCCGTGCTTGCGGGCGATGGCCTGCTTGAGGTCATGGCCGTTGCCGTCCGGATACAGCCACACGTCGGCCAGCGCATTGCGCATGGCCTCGAGCACCTTCGGCGAGGGGCCCAGCGGGTTCTCGTTGGAGGCCAGCTTGATGATGTCGGCCTCCTCGATGCCCAGCTCGCGCGCCAGCTCCTGGATGGGCTTGCCGATCACGTACGGCGCAAGCCCCTGCACCGCACGGGTTGCCAGCGAACCGGCGCTCACAGCGCGGCCCTGGGGTAGGAGCCGAGCACTCGGTACACCGAGCTGCGCTTGCGCAGTGCCGCCAGCGCGCGCGCCAGCAGCGGGTCCTGGGCATGGCCCTCGACGTCGATGAAGAAAACGTATTCCCACTTCTTGCGGCGCGAGGGCCGCGATTCGATGCGTGTCATGTTGATGCGGTGTTTCGCCAGGGGCTCGAGCAGGCGGAACAGCGAACCCGCCTCGTCCTTGTGGCCCGTGACCAGCAGGCTGGTCTTGTCGGCGCCAGTGGGCGGCGGGCTCTTCCGGCCGAGCACCAGGAAGCGCGTGGTGTTGTGGTCATGGTCCTCGATGCCCTCGGCCAGCAGCCTCAGGCCGTACACCCCGGCAGCCACGGCGCCGGCCACCGCCGCCGTGCCCTGCTCCTCGCGCGCGCGGCGCGCGCCCTCGGCATTGCTGCTCACCGGCTGGCGCACGGCATCGGGGAGGTTCCTGTCGAGCCAGCGCCGGCACTGGGCCAGCGCCTGCGGATGCGCGCACACACGCTTGACGGCCGACAGCTTCTGCATGCGGCCGAGCAGGTTGTGCTGCACGCGCAGCTCGATCTCGCCGCAGATGGGCGGGCTCTTGCTCATCAGGCGGTCGAGGGTGATGTTGACGGCGCCTTCGGAGGAGTTCTCCACCGGCACCACGCCGAAGTCGGCGCGGCGGTCCTTCACCGCCTCGAACACGTCCTCGATGGTCGGCATCGGCAGGGCGATGGCCTCTTCGCCGAAATGCAGCTTCACGGCCGAATGGCTGTAGGTTCCCTCCGGTCCCAGGTAGGCCACGTGCGGGAGCGTGCGCCGGGTGGCGGGACGCCCCGCGGCCTTGGACTTCTTCGCCATGCGGGTTCAGCCCGAGATCAGGCGCGCCGACAGCACGCCCTCGATGCCGCGCACGGCCTGGAAGGTCGCGGCATCGATGGTGCCGTCGGCGTCGATCAGCGTGTAGGCGTACTCGCCGCGCGACTTGTTCAGCAGGTCGGCGATGTTGACGCCGCCCTCGGCCAGCCGGGTGGAGATCTGGCCCACCATGTTCGGCACGTTGCTGTTGGCGACCACCAGCCGCGTGGTGCCGGGCACCCGCGGCATGACCGCCTCGGGATAGTTCACCGAGTTGCGGATGTTGCCGTTCTCGAGGAAATCGCGCAGCTGTTCCACCGCCATCACCGCGCAGTTCTCCTCGGCCTCGAGCGTGGAGGCGCCCAGGTGCGGCAGCGTGACCACCTTCGGGTGGTCCTTCAGCGCATTGGAGGGGAAGTCGCACACGTAGGCATGCAGGTGGCCGGCGTCCAGCGCCTGGATCACCGCGGCGGTGTCGACGATGGGGCCGCGCGCGAAGTTCAGCACCACGCTGCCCTTGCGCATCAGCGCGATGCGCGAGGCATTCACCAGTCCGCGCGTGGTGTCGTTCAGCGGCACGTGCACGGTGATGACGTCGCTGCGCGCGAACAGGTCGTCGAGCGAGGTGGCCTGCTGCACGCTGGAAGACAGCTCCCACGCGCGCCGCACCGTGATCTGCGGGTCATACCCCAGCACCTTCATGCCCAGCGCCAGCGCTGCATTGGCCACCTCGACGCCGATGGCGCCCAGGCCGATCACGCCCAGCGTGCGGCCCGGCAGCTCGAAGCCGACGAAGTTCTTCTTGCCCTTCTCCACCGCCGCGTCGATGGCCGCGTCATCCCCGCTCTGCGAGCGCGCGAACAGCCAGGCCGGGCCGATGTTGCGCGCCGCCAGGAACAGGCTGGCGATCACCAGCTCCTTCACCGCGTTGGCATTGGCGCCGGGGGAATTGAACACCGGCACGCCGCGCGCAGACAGCGCCGCCACCGGGATGTTGTTGGTGCCCGCGCCGGCGCGCGCCACCGCCAGCACCGACGGGGGAATCTCCATCTTGTGCATGTCGGCCGAGCGCACCAGCACGGCATCGGGGCGTTCGATGCCCGAGGCCACTTCGTAGCGCTCGCGCGGCAGGCGGTCCAGCCCGCGGGTGCTGATGTTGTTCAGCGTGAGGATGCGGAATCTTTCAGCCATGGCGACGCTCGAACTCCCGCATGAAATCGATCAGTGCATCCACGCCCTCGGGCGGCATGGCGTTGTAGATGCTGGCGCGCATGCCGCCCACCGAGCGGTGGCCGGCCAGGTTGGTCAGCCCTGCCTTCTCGGCCTCGGCCAGGAAGGTCTTGTCCAGTTCCGGCTTCGCCAGCGTGAACGGCACGTTCATCCACGAGCGGCACGAGGGTTCGACCGGATTGGCATAGAACGGCGAGGAATCGATGGCCGCATACAGCTTCGCCGCCTTGGCGCGGTTGCGCTCGGCCATCGCTGCCAGGCCGCCCTGCTGCAGGATCCACTTGAATACCAGCCCCGCCACGTACCAGGAGAAGGTGGGCGGCGTGTTCGACATCGAACCGTCGGCTGCCATCTTCTGGTAGTTCCAGATCGAGGGGGTAGCCGGGCGCGCGCGTCCCAGCAGGTCCTCGCGCACGATCACGATGGTCAGTCCCGCCGGGCCGATGTTCTTCTGCGCGCCGGCATAGATCAGGCCGAAGCGCGTCACGTCCAGCGGGCGCGACAGGATGGTGGAGGAGAAGTCCGCCACCAGCGGCACGTCGCCGGTCTCGGGAATGAACGGGAATTCCACGCCGCCGATGGTCTCGTTGGGCGTGTAGTGCAGGTAGGCCGCGTCGGGCGAGCAGTTCCACTCCGACTGCGGCGGCACGCGCGAGTAGCTGGAGTCGCTGGCGTCCGCGACCACGTTGACCCGGCTGCAGAAGGACTTCGCTTCGCCGATCGCCTTCTTCGACCAGGCGCCGGTGTTCACGTAGTCGACCGTGGAGGCCCAGGTGGCGAGGTTCAGCGGGATGGCAGCGAACTGGCCGGTGGCGCCGCCGGAAAGGAACAGCACCTTGTAGTCGGAGGGGACGGACAGCAGCTTGCGCAGGTCTGCCTCGGCCTCCTCGGCTACCCTGATGAAGGCCTTGCCGCGATGGCTGACCTCCATCACCGACATGCCGCTGCCCTGCCAGTCGGGCAGTTCCTCGCGCACCTGCTCCAGCACGGGAGCAGGCACCATGGCCGGACCGGCCGAAAAGTTGAAGACGCGCACGATGAGCCCTTCAGGAACGGGCCGCCATTCTAACAGCAGCCCGCGGCAGTATTCCGCGCATGGACTTATGCGCGCGGCAGTCCAGCTGCGGCGCGCGGCGATCGAGTGCACAGCGCGACCACCGCGGACACCTTCGCCACGCCGTTCTCGCGATACGGGCAGGAGAGCCGTTCTTCCACTGCGGCGCGAGCCGCCATGTCCAGCACTTCCTGGCCGCTGCCGTGCCACGCGCACCTTGAGTCGGGTGGATGGCGCGGTCCACACGCTCGAGGTCTGCGAGCGGCAGAGAGTGCTGGGCGTCCCCGGGTTCCGGAGCGCTGATGATTGCGCGCCCCCTCCCGCGGTCACCAGGCGCAGGTCATTGATGGCCATCGGCGCGCCATGGGGACTGGCTGCCCAGCCGAACGGCATGTGATGAAGGGGTCATGCGCTGCAGCCCCTGCATTGGAATAAGTCTCTCTTGAGAGTGCAAATAAGAATGATTTGCATTTAATACTCATCCACTCTAGCATTCCCGCACTTCATTGCCAGGGATGCGAGGCTTGATGAACAACGAACAGCGTCCGCCCGTCGCGCTCGCCGTCGCCGCAGCCCTCTGGGCCACATCGACCCGGGTCCCCGCCGCCGAACCCGCAACCCAGCTCGGCACGGTGACCGTGGTGGGAGAACCCGAGGCCAGGCAGCTCTCCTCGCCCAAGTACACCGCCCCGCTGCTCGACACGCCGCAGACCATCACCGTAGTCACTGGTGAAACGATGGCGGAGCAGAACATGTTGTCGTTGCGCGACGTACTCTCGACCGTGCCCGGCATCACCTTCGGTGCCGGAGAAGGGGGTGGTGGCTATGGCGATTCCATCAATCTGCGCGGCTTTGCCGGCAGCAACGACGTCACCATCGACGGATTCCGCGACAGCGCCCAGTACACGCGCTCGGATGCCTTCAACCTCGAGCAGGTGGAGGTTGTCAGTGGCGCCAACTCCGTGTACTCGGGTGCGGGTGCCGTCGGTGGCACGGTCAACCTGGTCAGCAAGACCGCGCGACCTGGCCATTTCGACAAGGTGTCGCTGGGCGCGGGCACGGATGACTACGCGCGCATTGCCGGCGACATCAACCACCAGTTCAGCAGGACAGCCGCCCTGCGCCTGAACGTGATGGGCCACCGCAACG
>CAYVZE010000080.1:0-2122 GCA_964455685.1 uncultured Steroidobacteraceae bacterium | reverse complement strand
CGCAGTACGGAGTGCCCACGTGGCACGGCCGCATCCTGCCGGGCGCGCGGCGCGAGAGTTACTTCGGCTATGCCGACGTCGACCGGCAGGTCAGCGAAACCGACGCAGTGACGCTGGTGCTGGATCACTCCCTTGGCGAGTCGCTGTCGCTGCGCAGCCAGACCCGCTGGCAACAAACCGACCAGTTCCTGGTGGTGGATCCGCCCCAAGGCTCCTTCTGCCTGGCCGATGGCACTTCGCCCTCGAACGCCGGCCTGGCAGACACCTGCCCCGCGCCCGCCGGGCAGGCGCCGCTGCTCCCCGGCGAATACCAGCCCTCCGGCCCGCGCGGCACAACGCGCGATACCCGCAACCGTATCTTCATCAGCCAGGCCGACCTGGCCGCGCACTTCAGCACCGGCCCGGTGCAGCACACGCTGGTCGCGGGCATGGCGATCTCGAGCGAGACCTACTACCGCCGCTCCGGCAACTCGCTGCGCCAACCCGACGGCGCGACGCCGAACCCGCCGTTGCCGCGCACCACCATTGCCAATCCCTCCGCTGTGCCGTACACGGGGCCGGTCAACTTCATCGTCAGCCAGACGCTCGACGGTGAGGTCGACAACCGCGCGCTGTACGTGTTCGACAACATCCGCTTCCTGCCGCGCTGGTCCTTCAATGGCGGCGTGCGCATCGAACGCAACGAGGCGGACTTCGAACAGGTCAACCTGCCGCCGCCTGCCAGTAGCGAACTGCCGGAACCGCCCGTGCCGCTGTCGAACGAGGCCACCTTGCTCTCCTTTCGCGCCGGACTGGTGTTCAAGCCTGGGCCGTTGTCGAGCATCTATCTTGCCTGGGGCAATTCCGGGACGCCGTCGGTGTCCACCGTGAACGGCAGCTGCACGGCGGCCAGCTGCAACGTGGACCCGGAGAAGGCCGAGAGCATCGAGCTTGGCGCGAAATGGGACGCGCTGGGCGGCCGCCTGTCGCTGACTGCCGCCGTGGCGCGCAACGAGCGCACCAACTACCGGGTCGATGACCCCGGCAATCCCGACAATCCTTCGGGCCAGCAGGTGCTCGACGGCAGGGCGCGCGTGGACTCCGCGGTGCTCGGCGCGGCCGGCCGGCTCCTGCCCGGCTGGAGCATCTTCGCCAGCTACACCTTCCTCGACAGCGAGGTGTTGCAGGGCGCGTCCGATTCCCTCTCCGGGGCCGGACAGGACCATACGCGCGGGGATCCGCTGACCAACACGCCCAGGCACGCCGCCAGCCTGTGGACCACCTGGGACGTGGCGCGCGGCTTGCAACTCGGTTATGGACTGACCTGGCAGGGCAAGGTCTACATCCAGCAGCACTCCGCCGCCAATCCCGACGGGCCGCTGCCCACGGTGGGGGGCTACCTGGTGCACCGGGCGATGGCCAGCTATGAGGTCAATGGCAACCTGCGCCTGCAGCTCAATGCCAACAACCTGCTCGACAAGCAGTACCTGACGCGGCTGCGCACCCAGCGGCTGGCCTGGGCGACGCCGGGTGAAGCACGCTCGGTGGTGCTATCGGCCCACCTCAGCTTCTAGGCACCCCGGTTCAATGGCAGGAGCCGCGGGCGAACAAGGATACCCCAGCATGATCATCACCATTCCCGGCGTCCTGCAGGACGTGCAGCTGCGCGAGGCGCGCAGCCTGCTGCATTGCGCCGAGTGGGTGGACGGGCGCGTCACTGCCGGCCACCAGTCGGCCCGCGCGAAGGACAACCAGCAGATTCCCGAGGAGTCGCCGGTGGCGCGCCGCCTGGGCGACATGATCCTGGCGGCGCTGGAGCGCAATCCGCGATTCGTCTCGGCGGCGCTGCCATTGAAGGTGTTCCCGCCGTTGTTCAACCGCTACGCCGGCGGCCAGTCATTCGGGCTGCACGTGGACAATGCCGTGCGCATGGTGCGCGGCACGCCGCATCGCGTGCGCACCGACCTGTCGGCCACGCTGTTTCTTGCCGGACCAGAAGAATATGACGGCGGCGAGCTGGTGATCGAGGACACCTACGGCGCCCATCCGGTGAAGCTCCCGGCCGGCCACATGGTGCTGTATCCCGCCAGCAGCCTGCACCGCGTCAATCCGGTGACGCGCGGCGCGCGCATCGCATCGTTTT
>CAYVZE010000079.1:0-11322 GCA_964455685.1 uncultured Steroidobacteraceae bacterium | reverse complement strand
GCCGCTGCGATCGAGCACGCGCTTGCCCGTGAGCTTCTCGAGGTTGCGCTCCTGGGCAGGGGAAAGCGGGTGGTCGACGAGGATGACATCGGCCTCGGTGGCAAGCGCCTCGAGCCGGATCTGCTCGGCCTTGCCGCTGCCGACGAAGTAGCGCGGATCGGGCCGCTCGCGCCGCCCGGTGATGGTGGCCACCGGCACGGCTCCCGCCGACAGGGCGAGCTGGGTGAATTCCTCGAGGTCTTCAGGATCGAGTGGCGCGCCGATTCCAAGGCGCACCAGCACTGCCCGCTCGCCGCTGCGTGGGCGTTCGAACATCAGCCGGCGGAACCCTCCGCGGAATCATCATCGCCGCCCGGCAGGCGCACGTTGCGCGCCGGCACGACGGTGGAGATCGCGTGCTTGTAGACCATCTGGTTGATGCTGTTCTTCAGCAGCACCACGAACTGGTCGAAGGAATCGATGGTGCCCTGCAGCTTGATGCCGTTCACCAGGTAGATCGATACCGGCACACGCTCCTTACGCAGGGCGTTGAGGAACGGATCCTGCAACGATTGGGTCTTGGCCACGAGGACATTCTCCTTATTGTGGTGCATTCATCTTATCACGCGCGTACCGGCCCTTGGCCCAGCACGTGCAGGGACTGGCGACGCGAAGTCTCGTCGAACGGGTCGGTCCGGATCACCCTGGCGCTGCCTGGCAACAGGTTCTGGCCGCGCAACCAGGTCAATTGCCGCTTGGCGAGCTGTCTGGTGGCGGCCCGCGCCTTTTCAAGTGCGTCCTCGAACGAATCCTTTCCCGCGACATAACCTGCGAACTGGCGGTAACCCACCAGCCGCATGGCAGGCGCCCTTACGGACATGCCGGGACGGGCCACCAGGCGGCGCACTTCGTCGAGGAATCCGGCTGCCACCATGGCGTCCAGTCTTTGACCGATCAATCCGTGGAGTTGCTGGCGGTCGGAAGGTTCCATGATGCACACAGTCCAGCGTTCGAAGCTGTAGGACTGTTCCTGCTCCCACAGCGCGTCCAGGGGGCGGCCGGCCAGGGCCAGCAGTTCCAGCGCGCGCTGGATGCGCTGCGCGTCATTGGGATGGATGCGGGCTGCGGCGGCCGGGTCCCGCGCCGCCAGCTCGGCGTGCAGGGCCGGCCAGCCCTCCCGGGCGGCGCGGGCATCGATGCCGGCCCGCAGTTGCGGATCGGCGGTGGGCAGGTCGGCAATGCCGCGGAACAGGGCCCGGAAGTACAGCATGGTGCCGCCCACCAGCACGGGAATACGGCCCCGGGCAGTAATTTCATGCACCAGGCGCAGGACATCGTCGCGGAATTCGCCGGCGGAGTAGACCTCCTCGGGATCGCGGATGTCGAGCAGATGGTGGGGCACCGCCTGGCGCTCCTGCGCCGAGGGCTTGGCGGTCCCGATGTCCAGGCCCCGGTACACCTGCGCCGAGTCGACGCTGATGATTTCCACCGGCAGGCGTGCCGCCAGCTCCATGGCCAGTGCGCTCTTGCCCGTGGCCGTGGGGCCGAGGATGGCCAGCCCCGCGGGCAGCATCTCGCTCATCGCCGCCCTCACCGGCCGCGAAGGAAGAGGCGGTCGAGGTCGGCCAGCGCGATTCGCGCGAAGGTGGGGCGGCCGTGGTTGCACTGGCTGGCGCGCTCGGTCTGTTCCATCTGCCGCAGCAGCGCGTCCATTTCCGCCAGCGACAGGCGGCGGCCGCCGTGCACGGCACCGCGGCAGGCCAACGTGGCCAGCAGGTGGTGCTCGGCGCCTTCCAGGTGGTGCGCGCCCTCGTCCTCCGCCATGGCGATGGCGGTCTCGCGCACCAGCTTCGACACGTCCTGGCGCGCCAGCAGTGCCGGCACGCTGCGCACGGCCAGCCGGTCCGGCGCCAGGCGGGAGAGTTCGAAGCCGCAGCGCGACCATTCCTCTTCTTCCTCGAGCACGCGGTCGATCACCGCCTCGGGCAGCGATACCGTCACCGGCTCGAGCAGGCGCTGTGCCTCGGCACGGCGCGCGGCGTGGTCGGCCTTCATCTTCTCGTACAGCACCCGCTCATGGCCGGCGTGCATGTCCACCAGCACCAGGCCGTCGGCATCCTGGGCAAGGATGTAGATGCCGTGCAGCTGGGCGATGGCGGTACCCAGCGGACGGTCGATGGCAGGGCCCATCCCCTGCGCCACCGGGTCGGGCGGCCAGCCATCGCGACTGCCCGCCGCACCAGGCACTGCAGCCTCCACCGCTTCGCCCACCCGCCACGGGCTCTTCGCGGCGAAGTCGAAGCGGCCGGTTACCGGGGCTGGCGGCGGAGGCGGCGCCGATGGCATCAGCCGCGAAGGCTGCGCGGATGGCGACAGCGGCGATACGGCGCGCGTGTCCACCGCGCTGGACTGCAGTCCCGGCCGCGTGGCGGCCAGGCAGCGCGAGATCGCGCGCTGGATGAAATCGTGCACGCCGCGGGATTCGCGGAAGCGCAGCTCCTGCTTGGCGGGATGCGCGTTGACGTCCACCTCATGCGGGTCGAGCGCCAGGTGCAGCACGTAGGCCGGATGGCGCCCGCCATACAGCACGTCGCGATAGCCCACGCGCACGGCATTCATCAGCAGCTTGTCGCGCACGGCGCGACCATTGACGAACCAGTGCGCCAGGTCGGAAGTGGCGCGCGAGAAGGTCGGCTTGCTGATCCAGCCGGTGAGCCGGAGCGGGCCGGCCGCTTCATCGACGGGCATGCAGCCGGCGACGAAGTCCTCGCCCAGCACGCGCGCCAGCCGCGCCAGCTGGCCCGCTTCGTCGTTCGCCACGGCCACGCGCAGCTGCTCGCGGCCATTGCTGGTGTAGCGCAGCGCCACGTCCGGGCGCGACAGCGCCAGCCGCTCCACCATGCGCGTGACATGCATGGCCTCGGTGGCCTCAGTACGCAGGAAGCGGCGGCGCGCGGGGACGTTGAAGAACAGGTCGCGCACTTCCACCAGCGTGCCCTCGGCCAGCGCCGCCGGCCGCACCTCGCCGATGCGCCCATCCTGCGCGGTGATTTCACTGGCCGCCTCCGTGCCGGCCACGCGCGACACCAGCTTCAGGCGCGCGACCGCGGCGATCGAGGGCAGCGCCTCGCCGCGGAAACCCAGTGTCTCCACGGCGGCGAGGTCATCCAGGGTGGCGATCTTGCTGGTGGCGTGCCGGGTCAGCGCCAGCGGCAGCTCCGAGGCCGGCATGCCATGGCCGTTGTCGGCGACGCGGATCAGGCGCGTGCCGCCGGCCTCGAGGTCGATCTCGATGCGGGTGGCGCCCGCGTCCAGCGCGTTCTCCACCAGCTCCTTGATGACCGACGCCGGACGCTCGACCACCTCGCCGGCGGCGATCTGGTCGACCAGGTGGGAAGGAAGGATGCGGATGCCCATGGGAGGGCCGCATCTTACCGGCTTGCCGGCCCCGGGCGGGGGCTGGAGTGGTTCAGGGCGCCTCGCGTGCCGCCACCAGTTCGCCACCACCACCGCCGCCGCGGCGGCGGGCGTAAAGCGTTCCATCGGGCGGGTGCTGGCGGAAGTACTCGCGCACGCCGGTGAAGATGGCCTGGGCGATGGCCTGCTGGTGGGCCGGGGTGCGCAGCTTCTTCTCCTCGCCCGGGTTGGAGATGAAGGCCGTCTCCACCAGCATCGAGGGAATGTCGGGCGACTTCAGCACCACGAAGGCCGCGTTCTGCACGCTGGTCTTGCGGATGGTGCCGACCCGGTCGAGTTGCGACAGCACGTACTCGGCAGCCTTGCCGCTGACCGCGATGTTGGCCTTCAGCGAGACATCCATCAGCACGGAAGCCAGCGCATCATCCTTGTCCGAGAGCGACACCCCGCCCTTGAGGTCGGCGGCGTTCTCCTGCTCGGCCAGCCAGCGCGCGGCCTCGCTCGAGGCGCCGGTGAGCGACAGCACGTACACCGACGAGCCGGTGACGTCACGCTTCTTCACCGCGTCGGCGTGCACGGAGATGAACATGTCGGCGCCGGCGCGGCGCGCCAGCGCGATGCGGTCCCGCAGCTTGATGAAGCGGTCGTCGTTGCGCGTGAGGAAGGCGCGCATGCCGGGCTCGGCATCGATGCGCCGGGCCAGCTCGCGCGAGATGGCCAGCACCACGTCCTTCTCGCGCGTTCCGCCCTGGCCGATGGCGCCCGGATCCTGGCCGCCATGGCCGGGATCGATGGCGATGATGATGTCGCGGCCCGCGTCGGCCGGTGCATGCTCGGCGCGCACCGGCTTCGGCGGGGAAGCCGTCGAAGCCGCGTCAGTCCCGGCGGCCACGCGGCCCAGGTCCACGATCAGCTGCCGGCCCTGCACGCGCGAGTCGAAGCCCAGCGGCCGCGCCAGCTCCAGCACGATGCGCAGCGTGCCGTCGGGCTGCACGCCTTCGCGGATGCGCGTGACCGGACCTGCGGGTTTCGGCAGCTTCAGCCCCTGGGCGCTGGTGCGCGGCAGGTCGATGACCAGCCGGTCCGGCCCCTTCATGGTGAACACCTTGGGCTTGCCGGGCTCCGCGGTGAGCTCCAGCACCAGCTGCGCGCCCTCGTTGCCGGAGACGCTGAGCAGGGCCTGGCGCACCCGCGTGGCGGCGCCCAGCGGGGCCGCGAGCAGGATTGCGCAGCATGCAAAGACGAAGGCGAGGCCCCGGCGCGCGTCCATTAGCGCCGTACTCTAGGCCTCGCCCCAGGGAATTTCAATGAAAATTAGAGGGATAGGAAAAATTCATCACCTGGAATCTGCGGCCAGGGCCGAGATCCAGCGCCGTCCGGCGACGGAAACGGGACGCAGCACCAGCCGCCGCCCCGCGCCCTCGGGCTGCAGTGACACCTGCGCATCGGCCGGGGGCAGGCCGCCGCCCTCGCCCTTCTGCGGCCACTCGATCAGCCACAGCGTGCTGCCAGGGAGAAGGTCCGCAAGCCCCAGCGCGGCCAGCTCCTCCGGATCGTCGAGGCGATAGAGGTCGAGGTGCAGCACACGGTGGCCGGGCGGCGTGTACTCGGCCAGCAGCGCGTAGGTAGGACTGCGCACCGGGCCGCGTTCCCCGAGCGCGCCGAGCAGGCCGCGCGCCAGCGTGGTCTTGCCCGCGCCAAGGTCACCTTGCAGGTGCAGCACCAGCGGTTCGCCGCCCGGCGCGAGCGCGCGCGCCATGCGGGCCGCAAAGGACAGCGTGGCATCCTCGTCGGGAAGGAAGATGGAGAAATCCTCCGTCGGGCCGCCAGGCGGAACGACCGTGCCAGCGGGTGCAGCGGGAGAATCGGGCATGTTCATCCGGCCATCATGGCATCTGCGCCAGCACCACGCGCAGTTCCTGCGCGACTTCCAGTGCCAGCAGGCCGCGCAGGCCCAGGCGCGCACAGTGGTCACCCGCCACCGCATGCGTGTACACCGCCGCAGCCGCCGCCTCGAAGGACTTCTCGCTCTGGCCGAGGAAGCCCGCCACCGCACCGGTCAGCACATCACCCATGCCCGGCGCGGACATGCCCGGGTTGCCATGGTCGCAGAGCCGCGGCACCTGTCCCTGCGCGCCGATCAGCGTGCCGGCGCCCTTCAGCACGATCACGCCGCCGCGCTGCGTGCACAGTTCGCGCAGCGTCGCCAGGCGGTCGTGCTGCACGTCGGCCACGTTGGTGCCCAGCAGCCGCGCGGCCTCGCCCGGGTGCGGCGTGAGCACCCAGTCGTCCAGCCGCATGCGGCTGTCCTCGGAAGCGATCAGGTTCAGCGCGTCGGCATCGGCGACGATGCGCTGGCCGGGACGGCGGTGCTCGAACACCGCGCCCAGCATGCGTGCGGCCCAGGCATCCTGACCCAGCCCTGGTCCCACCGCGATCACGTCGGCATTGGCCATGGCATCGGCCACGTCGCAAACATCGCGCAGCGCGCGGAACATCAGCTCGGGCCGCGTCGAGGTCACCGGCAGCAGGTGCTCGGGCAGGCTCGCCACCGTCACCAGCCCGGCGCCCACGCGCAGCGCCGCCTCGGCCGCCAGCCGCACCGCGCCCGGCATGCCCGTGCCGCCGCCGATCACCAGCACGCGGCCGAACTGTCCCTTGTGGCTCTGGCGCGGCCGCGGCGGCAGCACCTCGGCCAGCGATTCGTACGACAGGCGGCGCAGCGCCGGCTCGATGGGGGCGCGTGCCACCTGCAGGCCGTCGAACTGGATGTCGCCGGCATGCTCCGGCCCCTCCCCCAGGTACAGGCCCTGCTTGAGCGCAATGAAGGTGATGGTGGCGGTGGCCCGCACGGCAGGCAGTGCATGGCCGGTATCCGGGTCCAGGCCCGACGGCAGGTCGATGGCGAACACACGTCGGCCGGAGGCGTTGATGGCCTCGATGGCCTCGCGCATTTCAGGACGCAGCGTGCCGCGTGCGCCGATGCCCAGCAGCGCGTCCACGATCACGTCCGCGCGGGCCAGCACGGCGGCATCGAAGCGATGCGTCTGCACGCCCGCCTCGCGCAGCTCCGTGAAGGCTTCCCGCGCCTCTGCGCGCAGCGCGGCCGGATCGGCCACCAGCAGCACCGTGACCTCCAGTCCCGCCTGGTGCGCCAGGCGCGCCAGCACCAGGCCATCGCCGCCGTTGTTGCCGGGACCGGCCACCACCGCCAGCGTGCGCGCCAGCGGCCAGCGCTGGCGCAGCGCGGCGAAGGCCGCGGTGCCGGCGCGCTTCATCAACGTGTAACCGGGTGTGCCAGCGGCGATGGCCGCGGCTTCCAGTTGCCGGACCTGCGCCGCCGTGAAGATCTCGCGTGGGAGCAGCATGGGAATCCTTTCCACCAGTATACGGTTGCAGGCGCGTCGCGGCGCCTGCGGCAAATCCTTACGCCACCCTCATCCGCGGGTGACGCGCAGGTTGTCGATCAATCGTGCCTTGCCCAGGCGCGCCGCGGTGAGGATCACCAGCTCGCGCGCATCGGGCGCGGGCTCCAGCAGCGTGGATGCATCGCGCACCTCGAAGTAGTCCGGCGTCATGCCGGCCTCGCGCAGCATCGCGATGCCCCGGGCGCAGACCGCCGCAAGATCGCGCTCGCCGGCCGCGATTCGTGCAGCGGCTTCCCGCAGCGCCTGGTAGATGCGCGGCGCCACCTGCCGCTCGGCATCGCTCAGGTAGCGGTTGCGCGAGCTCATCGCCAGCCCGTCCGGCGCGCGCACCGTGGGCGCGCCGATGATCTCCACCGGGATGTCCAGGTCGGAGGTCATCCGGCGGATGATGGCCAGCTGCTGGTAATCCTTCTCGCCGAATACCGCCACGTCCGGCTGCACGATGCCGAACAGCTTGGCCACCACGGTGGCCACGCCGTCGAAGTGGCCGGGCCGGAACTGGCCGCAGAGGATGCCGGCGAGCGAGGGCACGCTGACCACCGTGGCGCTGGCGCCATCGGGATAGATCTCGCGCACCGGCGGCGCGAACAGCAGGTCGCAACCCGCCTGCGCCAGCATGCGCTCGTCGTCCTCGGGCGTGCGCGGGTAGCGCTCGAAGTCCTCGCCGGGACCGAACTGCATGGGATTGACGAACACCGTGGCGATCACGCGGTCGGCGTGCTGGCGCGCGGTGGCCAGCAGGCTGATGTGGCCCTCGTGCAGCGAGCCCATGGTGGGCACCAGGCCGATGCGCTGGCCTGCCAGGCGCCACGTGCGCACCGTCTCGCGCAACGCAGCGATGCGGTCGAGGACGATCATCAGGAGAAGCAGTGTTCGGGGCCGGGGTACTCGCGCCGCTTCACGGCCTGTACGTAGGCCTGCAGCGCCTTGAGCGGCGAGTCGAGCCCGGCCATGAAATTGCGCACGAAGCGCGGCTTGCGTCCCGGCGTGATATCGAGGATGTCGTACAGCACCTGGATCTGGCCGCCCACGTGCGGGCCTGCGCCGATGCCAATCACCGGCACGTGCACGGACTGGGTCACGGCGCGGCCCACTTCATTGGGAACGCACTCCAGCAGGATGATGTCGGCGCCGGCGGACTCCAGGTCACGCGCCTCACGCACAATGCGCTCGGCCGCATCCTTCTCGCGGCCCTGCACGCGGAAGCCGCCGGTCTTGTGCACCGACTGGGGTTTCAGGCCCAGGTGCGCGCACACCGCGATGTCGCGCGTGGCCAGCACTTCGACGATGCGCAGCTGCTCCGCGCCGCTCTCGAGCTTGACCATGCGCGCCCCGCCCTCCTGCATCAGGCGCACCGAATTCGACAGCGCCACGTCGGGAGAGGAGTAGCTCATGAACGGCAGGTCGGCCACCAGGAAGGGCCGGTAGGTGCCGCGCGCCACCGCGCGCGTGTGGTAGACCATGTCATCCATGGTCACCGGCACGGTGGTGTCGTGGCCCTGGATCACCATGCCCAGCGAGTCGCCCACCAGCACCAGGTCGGCGTCGGACTGGTCGACCAGCACCGCGAAGCTGGCGTCATAGCAGGTCAGCGCCGCGATCGGCTCACCTTGCTCGCGCATGCGGTGCAGCGTCGAGAGGCTCACCGGCGGGCGGTCCGAACCGCGCAACTGCAGATGGGTATACATGCTACAACCCCTTGTGTCGCAGGGGATTGTAGTAGAGCCGGCCGCGTACCGTGCGGCTGATCTGCCCCAGCAGCTCCTCGTAGTCCCCGTCGTTGCCCACCAGGTCGATGTTGGCGGCATTGACGATCAGCAGCGGGCTGGCCGAGTAGGCGTGGAAGAAGCGCGCGTAGGTCTCGTTCAGGCGCGTCAGGTAGGCCCGGTCGATCAGCGCCTCATGGGGGATGCCGCGGCGCGCGATGCGGTCCAGCAGCACGTCCACCGGGGCCTGCAGGTAGACCACCAGGTCCGGTTGCGGGGCATCGATGGCCAGCCGCTCGTGCACCTGGCGATACAGCGCGTACTCCTCCTCGTCGAGGGTCATGCGCGCGAACAGGTCGTCCTTGGCCAGCAGGTAGTCGGCCACGCGCACGCTGCCGAAAAGGTCGTGCTGCACCAGCCCGGCCTGCTGCTGCGCCCGCTGGAACAGGAAGTACAGCTGCGCCGGCAGCGCCCCCACCTTCGGGTTGCGGTAGAAGCGCTCCAGGAAGGGATTCTGCTCGGCCTGCTCCAGCACCAGCTGGGCATTGAGCGTGGCCGCCAGGCGCCGCGCCAGGCTGGTCTTGCCCACGCCGATGGCGCCCTCGACCACGATGTAGCGGTGCGGGATCTGCACGCTCATGGCGGCAGGATCTCCAGAATGCCGCCCTCGCCCAGCTTGCGGCGCAGCTCCTCGACCCGGCCAACGCCGGGGATGTCGAGCGTGGGTGCAAGGTCTTCCAGCGGCGCCAGCACGAACATCCGCTCGGCGATGCCCGGATGCGGCACCGTCAGCTCGGGGGTGTCGATGCGCTGGTCACCGAACACCAGCAGGTCGAGGTCGAGCGTGCGCGGACCCCAGCGCTGCTCGCGCACCCGGCCGGCAGCCTGTTCGATGTCGCGGATGTGGTGCAGCAGCGCCACGGCATCGAGCTGGGTCAGCAGCCCCGCCACGGCATTGATGAAGTCGCCCTGCTCCACCGGCCCGAACGGCGGGGTGCGGTACAGGCGCGAGGTGGCGATGAGCCGCGTCCCGGGCAGCTGCGCCAGTGATTCGAAGGCGGCGCGCACACGCGCGACCGGATCCCCCAGGTTGCTGCCGACGCCGACATAGGCCGGCACCCACAGGCTGCTCCCCGCCGGCATGGATCAGGAACGCCGTCGGCGGCGGCGGCGCCGTCGCGGCCGGCCGGGCTCGCCCTCGCCACCACCCGCATCGCCGCCGCGGTGGCCGCGCGCGGCCTCCAGCGCCAGCACCATTTCCATGCGTCCGTCGGCATCGGCCGCCTGCAGCGCCGTCCACCAGTCCACCAGCTCCTGCGACGCCATGCCCACGCGCGCACGCAGCAGCAGCAGGTCGTAGGCCGCGCGGAAGCGCGGCTGCTCGATCAGGCGCAGCACGCGGCGGCTGCGCGGACGCTCCAGCTGCGGCTGCAGGGCGAACATGTCGCGCACGCCCAGCGAGAAGCGCCGCGGGATGGTCACGCGCTTCATGGCCTCGCGGATGGCCGCATCGCAGGCGTCGAGGATGGTGCCCACGTCGCCCCACTTCTCCGGCGGCTGCTGCTCGATGCGCGAGGCGATCGGCCCGTACAGCAGCAGCGTGAACAGGAAGGTGGGCGTGACCGACTTGCCCGCCTTCACGCGCTCGTCGGTGTTCGCAAGGCCTGCCTGCAGCAGCTGTTCCACCGGCCCGCCAGGGTTGGCGGCCAGGCAGCTTTCCACCTCGGGATACAGCACGCCCAAGAGGCCGCGCTTGCGCAGCACCTCCAAAGAGCGCACGCCATGGCCGGTGAGGAAGAGCTTCAGCGTCTCGTCGAACAGGCGCGCCGCCGGCACCTCGGTGAGCAGGTCGCGCAGGTCCGCGATGGGCGCCTCGGTGGCCGCATCGAGCGTGAAGCCAAGCTTGGCCTCGAAGCGCGCCGCGCGCAGCATGCGCACGGGGTCTTCGCGGTAGCGCTGCGCCGGATCGCCGATCAGGCGCAGCCGGCGCGCCTTGATGTCCTCCACCGCGCCCACGTAGTCGCGCAGTGAGAAGTCCTCGATGGAGTAGTACAGCGCGTTGCAGGCGAAGTCGCGCCGCCACACGTCTTCCTCGATGGTGCCGTAGGTGTTGTCGCGCAGGATGCGGCCCTGCTCGTCGAACACGCGCTCGCCCTCCTCCTGGGCGTCGCGCTCGCGGGCCGCGTCCTCCTCGGCCTCGGTCTCAGGGGTGTCCTCGCTGGCGCCCACCTCGAGCAGGATGTCCGGGTCGACCTCGGTCTCCTCGCCCGGCAGCGGCGCGCTGGAAGCGCGGAAGGTGGCGACCTCGATGATCTCGTGGCCGAAGAACACATGCGCCAGGCGGAACCGCCGGCCGATCAGGCGGCAGTTGCGGAAGCAGCGCTTGACCTCTTCCGGGCGCGCATTGGTCGCCACGTCGAAGTCCTTGGGAACGGCCCCCAGCATCAGGTCGCGCAGGCATCCGCCGACCAGGTAGGCCTCGTAGCCGCTCTCCCGCAGGCGGTAGAGGACCCTCAGGGCATTGGGGGAAATGTTCTGGCGCGAAATGGGGTGCTCGGCGCGTGGAATGATGCGCAGCGAGCCTGCCGGGGAGGGGCTGGCGTCGGAATCAGGAGTCAAAGGCAGCTTTTCCGGACGAAATTTAAGGACTTAAGGGCTTGAGAGTGTTTGCAGGCCGCCTATAATACCGCGCCTTGGCTCGATGCCACGGGTTACCGCCCACGGCGGTCATCACCAGCGCTCCCTTCGTCTAGAGGCCCAGGACATAGCCCTCTCAAGGCTAGTACACCGGT
>CAYVZE010000078.1:0-11397 GCA_964455685.1 uncultured Steroidobacteraceae bacterium | reverse complement strand
GAAAGCAGATTTTAAGTCTGCTGCGTCTACCAGTTTCGCCACGTCCGCCTGGAAGAAGGGCTCCCGCAGGGTTCCGGCGGCGATTATGGGGCATGGCGCGCCGCGCCGCACGAAGGCGCGGCCGCAGCCGCAGTCAGTGAATTTCAGAACCAGGTCCGCAGGCCCAGCACGATACGCGTGGGATCGGCGTCCATGCCGGCGGCCTCGCGCAGGCGGGCGGTGCGGCCGAAGGTGCGTTCGTGCGCGATGCCCGCGTAGGGGGCGAAGCGGCGCGTGATCTCGTAGCGCAGTCGGGCACCGAGCGCGGCCTGCGCCAGCCCCGCGCCAAGGCCGCGCGAGGCATCGCCCCTGCCGTAGACGTCAGCCTCGAGCTTCCACTGCAGGACCAGGCGGCCGCTGAAGTGCATGTCGTAGTGGGCGTCGAGGCGGGCGGCAGTGCGTCCGCCCTCGCCCGCATAGGCCAGCAGGCTCCCCTCCACGAAGAACGGTGTACGTCCCTGGAGGCCGATGGCGCCGAAGGTGCGTGCCTCGCGCGGCCGCGCGTCGTGGCGCACGCCGGCCAGCAGCTCCCACCAGGGCGAGATGCTGCGGCCGTAGAACAGCTCGATGTCCGCGTCCTCGATGCCCTCGTCCGAACGCGTGCCACGGCTGCGCAGCCAGGCGCGGTCGGTGTCCGTTCCGGCCCAGCCGGAGATCTCCCAGCCCTGGTAGCCGGCGCCGTCCTGCTTCCAGGCTTCCAGCCGGTCTGCGAGGAGGAACGCGTGGAAGGCGTTGTCGTGCACGGGATGAGCGGTGGAAGCCGGCACGGCCGCGGCGCGATCGGCGTCGGTGAGGACCGGAACGGGCGTGCGTGGCAGTGAAGCGGCGCCGTCGCGCAACGGGGCATCCGCCGCGACATGCCCTGCATGCGCATCGTGGCCTTCATGCCGGCTGCCGCCACCGGCCTCCTGCGCGAGGGTGGCAGCCGGCATGAAGGCGGATGCCAGGGTGAGCAAGGTCGCGGCCAGGACCCTGAGGATCGCCCTCATTCCTCTACCCTGACCGTGCGCATCATGCCGGCTTCCATGTGGTACAGCAGGTGGCAGTGGTAGGCCCACCACCCCAGCGCGTCGGCGCGTACGCGGTAGCTGCGGCGCGTGCCGGGGGGCATGTCCACGGTGTGCCTGCGCACCATGAAGCGGCCCTGCTCGTCCTCCAGGTCGCTCCACATGCCATGCAGGTGGATGGGATGCGACATCATGGTGTCGTTGACCAGCACGATGCGCAGCCGCTCGCCGTACCTGAAGCGCAGCGGCTGGCTGGAGGAGAAGCGCACGCCGTCGAAGGACCAGGCGAACTTCTCCATGTGGCCAGTCAGGTGCAGTTCCACCTCGCGTCCCGGCTCGCGGCCATCCGGATCCTGGAAGGCCGAGTGCAGCATGGCGCAGGTCAGCACGCGGCGGCCGTTGTCGCGCAGGCCGGGCCCGGGATCATCCAGTCGCGGGGAAGGCGCCGTGGCCCTGGAGTCGACCAGCGGATTGCCGTGCTCGCTGCGCGGATGTGCCTGCTGCGGCAGCGCTGCATGGCCGGCATGGCCGGCGTGTGCCGCGGCATCGTGTGGTCCGCCGTGGTCCATGCCCATTTCCACCATGGCCAGCAGTGGCCGCGGGTCCAGCGGCGGCACCGGTGCCTCCAGTCCCTGCCGGACGGCCAGCGTGCCGCGCACATGGCCGGTGCGCGCCGAGTCCTGCGCGAAGATGGTGTATGCCTCCTGCCCGCGCGGTTCGACGATGACGTCATAGGTCTCGGCCACCGCGATGCGCAGCTCCTCGACGGTCACAGGGTGCACGTACTGGCCGTCCACCGCCACCACCGTCATGGCCAGTCCCGGGATGCGCACGTCGAAGTACGTCATCGCCGAGCCGTTGATGAGCCTCAGGCGCACCCTCTCCCCTGGCGCGAACAGCCCGGTCCAGTTGCCGGCCGAGGTGACGCCGTTCATCAGGTAGGTGTAGGTGTGGGCATTCACGTCCGACAGGTCGGTGGGCGTCATGCGCATGGCCGCCCACAGGCGGCGATCGGCCAGCGTGGCCTCGAGGCCGTGCCTGCGCACATCGCGCAGGAAGTCCCCGACCGTGCGCCGGTAATAGTTGTCGTGGCCCGGCATCTTCTTCAGCCGCGCGAACAGCGACGCCGGGTCGAGGTCGGTCCAGTCGCTGAGCATCACCACGTGGTCGCGCTGGTAACTGAACGGCTCGGGCTCCGCCGGGTCGATGACCAGCGGGCCGTACAGTCCCGCCTGCTCCTGGAAGCCCGAATGGCTGTGGTACCAGTAGGTCCCGGCCTGCTTCACGTCGAAGCGGTACACGAAGGTCTCGCCGCGGCGGATGCCATCGAAGCTCAGCCCGGGCACGCCATCCATGTTGGCCGGCAGCAGGATGCCGTGCCAGTGGATGGAGGCCTGCTCGCCATGCACCGAGCCACGCGGCAGCTGGTTGGACACGTGCAGCGTGACCGTGGTGCCCTCGCGCCAGCGCAGCAGCGGCGCGGGCAGTGAACCATTCACGGTGATCGCCGGCCGGTTGCGGCCGGTGAAATTGACGGTGGATTCGCCGATGACGAGGTTGAAGTGCGTGCCGGTCAGCACCGGCATGCCCGCCGCGGCAGTCCCGAGCCCGCGTGCCGGCGGAAGGCCCGCCGCGGCGACGATGCCGCCGGCCGCGAGACCCTGCACGAAATGGCGACGGGTCGGGAGCGGGAAGGAGCGCTGCGACGTCAAGGATTCCATCCGCTCACTGGCGCGGCAGGAACCCCTCCGCGCAGGACTTCAGCACGCCGGCCCATTCACGGAAACGCTGGTTGCCGGTCACGAAGGGATGCGGCTCGCCGGCCTTGCGCGAGGCCAGCAGCGGCAGCTTCAGCAGCGTGCCATCGGCCACCACGTGGTTGCTCAGCGGCACATCCACGCGCGGGTCGAGCGAGATGAAGCGGTCCACTGCAGCCGCGTAGGTGCGGATGCCCTCGGCGTCCAGGTGGCTGGCGCCGTCGCCGCCCCAGTAACCCACGTAGTGCTTCTGGTCGCCGTCGCGCACCTCGAAGATGGGCGAGATGGTGCCCGGCGTGTGCCCTGGCGTCACGACGATGCGCACCTCCGTGTCGCCGAGCCGGATGCTGTCGCCATCCTTGACCACGATGTCCCGGTCGGGGAATGGCGCCGGCGTGCCGCGCTGCGGCCAGCTCACCATGTGCTCCCAGTCGGCCTCGGACATCACGATGCGCGCGCCAAAGGTGCTCTGCAGGTACTTCGCGCCGCCGAAGTGGTCATTGTGGCCGTGCGAGACGATGACATAGCGGATCTTCGCCGGGTCCAGGCCCAGCTTGCGCATGCCGCCGACGATGGTGCCCTCGACATTGCCCACGAAGCCTGCGTCGAGCAGGATGAAGCCCTCGCTGGTTGTCAGCACCCATGCCGAGGTGCTCCGGTCGCCCACGAAGTACAGGTTGTCGAACACCTGGGCCGGCTCGACCGGGGCTGCGGGCTGCTGGGCGGCAGGTGCGCCTGAAGATGCAGGCTTTGGACAGAAGGCCTCGCGGATGCTTTCGTGCACCGCGGCATCCAGCGAAGGAGCTGCGGCCAGGCCCAGCGCCGGCGTGGAGAGGATCGCCGCGGCTGCGGCGCGCAACATCAGCTTCGACATGGTTTCCTCCGTCCGCCGCTGGCGGATCCTTGAACTCAATCCAGCATGGCCTTGATCTTCGCTTCCATCTTCGCGAGGTCGGCCTCGCCCTGGTAGCGCGCCACGACCCTGCCCTGCGGGTCGACCAGGTAGGTGAGCGGCAACCCGAGCACCCTGCCGAACTGTTCGGCGAAGCGGGCATCTCCCATCACGATGGGGTACGACACCGGGTAGCGCTCCAGGAACCTCGTCACTTCGGACGGGTCATCGTCCATCGACACGCCGATGACCTGCAGGCCCTTCTCCCCCAGCTTCTGCTGCCAGGAGGAGAACACCGGCATCTCCTCGCGGCACGGCGGGCACCAGGAGGCCCAGAAGTTCAGCACCACCAACTTGCCGCGATGCCTCGACAGCTGTACCTCCGTGCCGTCGAGGCCGGCGCGCACGAAGTCCGGGACCGCATCCCCCACGTTCAATGCGGAAGCCGGCAGGCCGGCCAGTCCTGCCAGCATGGCCAGCGCTGCAAGCACGCGCAGCTTCATCTACTCGGTCCTGGCGACCGGATAGCCCTTCTCCACCCAGTCGGCGCCGAAGTTGTTCTCGATCACCATGGCGCGGACATTGGTGAAGCCGAGCTCGACCAGTGCGTCATAGGCGGCAGCCATGTTGGGGCAGCGATCCCACGGGCAGCAGCCGCAGTAGATCAGGATGGGCACGTCCCGGGCCAGGTGCACCACGCGTTCGCGCAGCACCTGCAGGCCGGCGCCACTGTTGCCGGGGCCGGCGTATTCGGAGCCGGGGATGTGCGCCTGGTCGAACATGGTCCTGAAGCCCACGTGCAGCGTGAGGGTTGCCGCCGCGGAGCCATCCGTCACCTTCGCGGCCCAGTCGGCCGGCTGCACCAGCTTGTCGGCCGGAATGGAGGCCGCGGGCTTTGCCGCCAGCGCGACGCCGGCCGCCATCAGCAGGCAGGCCGCCAGGATGATGGCCGTGAACTGCTGCCGGAGAATGCGTGCCCGTGTCATGCAAGTCGTCCTCGTTCGCCAGGGAAGCCGATTGTGCACCACGAACCGCCGGTTCCCTTATTCCGTTCCGAGATCACGCAGGATCCCGTGCACGAACTGGGCGGCAGGCGTGAGCGCCGGGGAGCGGCGGTGCGCGAGATAGAGCGAGCGCAGCAGCGGTGATTCATCCAGCTGTCGCGCCACCAGGGTGCCGGCCTGCAGGTCCTCCTGCATGGCCCCCATGGTCATTGGCGCCACTGCCAGGCCGCGGCGCACGATTTCCATGACGCTGTGGAGCGAGTCGATCTCGACCACGATCCTGGGCGTCAGGTTCCTGGCCGCGAAGGCGCCGTCGATCAGCATGCGGATGGCATTGGGCCGGCGAGGCATCACCCAGGGCAGTTGCGCCAGTTCCGCCAGGGTCGGGTTCTCCGGCAGCGGTATCGAGGGAGCGTGCGCGAGCACGATGGCCTCGGTGAACACCTGCTCGCCGGTCACCACGCCCTCGGGCGTCGCGGCCGTGATCGCCAGCTCGATCTTGCCGTTGACCAGCAGCTCCTGCAGCACCAGGCTGCCTTCCTCCCGGATCTGCAGCCGGATCTCCGGATGCTGGGCGCAGACCTTCTCGATGAGCGGCAGGCCGAAGCGGGCCAGCATGGTCGGCGGGATGCCGACGATCACGGTGCCCGACAGCGGCTGCACCTCGCGATGCACGGCCTCGTGCAGGTCCTCGAACTGGCGCAGGATGGACTGGGCCCGCGCATACAGCACGCGTCCCGCCGACGTCGGCGTGACGCCGGACACCGAGCGCTCCAGCAGCTTGACCTTCAGTTCGTTCTCGAGGATGGCCAGCTGCTGGCTGAGCGCTGGCTGCGCAACGCCACTGATGGCCGCGGCCCGCGTTATGCTGCCGCTGTCCACGATCTGCACGAAATAACGTAGCCTGCGGCTGTCCACGGGGGGGATCATAAGTGACGATCACGGCTGCGACAATTCGCAAGACGAAGGCGCGCCTGCTGGTTCCGCTGCTTGCGCTGCTGTTCCTGAGCACCATCGACCGCTCCAACGTGAGCTTCGCGGCCTTGCAGATGAACGAGGCGCTGGGGCTCTCTCCTGAAGCCTACGGCTTCGGCGTCAGCATCTTCTTCGTCGGCTACATCCTGATCCAGTGGCCCAGCCTGTGGCTGCTGCAGCGGATCGGCATGCGGCGCTGGGTGTTCGTCTGCGCGGGCATCTGGGGGCTGGCCGCAACCGGACTTGCCTTCGTGCATTCAGCCGGCAGCTTCTACGTGCTGCGGCTGGTGCTGGGCATTGCGGAAGGCGGCTTCGCCCCGGGCGTCATGTACTACCTGGCGCAGTGGATTCCCGCGCGCCACCGCGCCGGTGCCATCTCGATGTTCATGCTTGCCGTGCCGGTCTCCACCATCGTGGGCGGCCCGCTCGCCGGATGGCTGATGAGCATGGACAATCCGGTCGACTGGCAGGGCTGGCGCTGGATGTTCTTCATCGAAGGCGCGCCTACATTGCTGCTTGCCCTGCTCGCGCTGGCCGCCCTGCCCGACAGGCCCGCCGAGGCGCGCTGGCTCGAGCCGGACGAGCGCCGCGGCATCGAGGAGGAGATCGCCCGCGAGAAGCAGGCGGCGCCGGCGCGCGCCGGCGGCACCAATCCGCTGCGCAACAGCCGCCTGTGGATCGCCAGCATCTGCTGGTTCGGGCTGATGGCGGGCGCCCAGGGCATGCTGTACTGGCTGCCGCAGATCATCCGCCACATGTCCGCCGGCAGCACCGAGCTGCAGATCGGCTGGCTGTCCGCGCTGCCCTGGGCCGCCGTGGCCCTCGGCATGGTGGTCAATGCCTGGCATTCGGACCGCAGGCAGGAGCGCCACTGGCACGTGGGCCTCGCGGCGCTGGCGGCGGCGCTGCTGATCGGCCTTGCCCCGCTGCTGGGCACCGGCGCGGTCGCTCTGGGCGTGCTGCTGCTGGCGAGCTTCGCCATGGGCGCGGCCCAGAGCACGTTCTGGACCCTGCCGCCGCTGTTCCTGAGCCCGGCGGGCCTGGCAGCCGGCTTCGCGCTGATCAACATGTGCGGCAACCTGGCCGGGCTGGTGATCCCCACCTTCATCGGCTGGGTGCGCGCCCGGACCGGTTCGTTCGACGGCCCGGTGTTCGTGATCGCCGCGCTGTCGGCCATTGCCGCGCTGTCGGTCTGGATGCTGCGCCCGCGGGAACATCGGGATCGCTTATAGCCGGCAGACCGAACCGTTGTTACCCGCGGTTGCAGCGATGCCTACAATGCGATCGATGGCCGACGATTACGATCCGACACAGGAAGAAGACCTGGACCACACCCACCGGGTGTTCGCCGACCTGCGTGCGCGCTGCCCGGTGGCGTACAGCAGCGCCTTCGACGGCTTCTGGGCGGTCACGCGCTACCAGGACATCCTCGACATGCTGTCGCAGCCGGATCTCTACATCACTTCCGTGCGCAACGTGGTGCCCGGCTCCTCGACCACCGGCCGGCGGCCGCCGCTGCACCTGGATCCGCCCGACCACACGCCCTATCGACGCGCCATCGACCGCGCGCTGGGCGGTTCGCGCGTGGCGGCCATCGAGGAGACCACGCGGCGCGCCGCCCGCACGCTGATGCAGGAGCTGGTCGCCCGTGGCGAGGCGGACTTCGTCGAGCACTTCTCCAGCCCGCTGCCCGCGATGGTGTTCGGCGAGTGGCTGGGCCTCACCGCGACGCAGACCCAGGTGCTGTGGCGCACGGCCAAGGCCTACGTGAAGGCCTGGGAGTCCTACGACAAGAGCAGCGTGGCCGTCGCGGCCGAGCAGCTCGCCGCGATGGCCGCGGAAGTGATCGCCGAACGGCGCCGCGAGCCGCGCGATCCCACGGTCGATCCCACCAGCTCGCTGCTGGCGGCGCGGGACAACGATGGCAATCCCTTCCCCGAACACCTGCTGGCCGGCTGCGTGCGGCAGGTGCTGGTGGTCGGGCTGGTTGCCCCGCCCATCCTGCTCGGCAGCATCGCCATCCACCTGTCACGGGACGTGAAGCTGCAGCAGCAACTGCGCAACGACCTGTCGCTGGTGCCCGATGCCGTGGAGGAATTCCTGCGCCTGTACACGCCCTACCGCGGCTTTGCCCGCTCGGCGCGTACCGAAGTCGAGCTGCACGGGCGCAAGATCAAGCCGGGCGAGCCGATCGCGCTGGTCTATGCCTCGGCCAACCGCGACGAGACCGTGTTCCCTGAGCCCGATGAGTTCCGACTTCGCCGGCCCAACATCCGCCAGCACCTGGCCTTCGGCCGCGGCCCGCACATGTGCGCAGGTATCGCACTGGCCCGCCAGGAACTGCGCATCGCGCTGGAGGAACTGCTGCTGCAGACCTCGCACTTCGAGCTCTGCGGTCCCCTGCAGTGGAGCGGCATGCCCGAACTGGGGCCGATCTCGGTGCCGCTGCGCATGCGCCCCGCCCTGCATTGACGGCGGTCCCGGGCGGCGCAGCTTCCTGCTGCGCCGCCCGGTTCCGCTTCATCCCTGAACCAGGGTGGAGGTCACTCCACCCTGCCCGGACGCTTCAGGTCAGAAGTCGATCTTCGCGCGCACGCCGAGCTGGCGTGGCGCCCCGTAGATGATGCCGCCGCTGGCCGAGCTCGCGTCCTGCACCTGGGCCGCGATGTAGGTCTTGTCGAAGAGGTTGGTGGCGAAGGCCTCCAGCCGCACCTTCTCCGAAGGAGCCATCGTGACACGCAGGTCCCACAGCGAGCGCGAGGGCACCCGCGTGGCCGTGTAGCGGAACGGCGTGGAGAGCTGTGATCCCACGTAGGAATACTGCAAACGCGGGGTCACGCGCCAGGTGCCGAGCAGCAGGTCGTACTGCAACCCGGCCGTGGTGGTGAGCTTCGGCGCGAACGGGACCGTCGATCCGGCGGGAACCAGCCGGTTGGTGTTGGTCTGCGAGTCCGTCAGCATCGCATCCTCGGTGAACTCGCCGTCCAGCACGCTCGCGCCGAGGTTGAAGCCGAGGTTGCCGAACTGGCCGGTCATCTCCAGCTCTGCGCCATAGATCTCCGCCGGCGCGGCGTTCAGGGTGTTCGGCAGCAGCGTCGGCGGATCCCCCGCCGGCGTCAGCGAGGACAGCTGGATGCCATCGTAGTCCGAGTAGAACACCGCGCCATTGACGCGCAGCCTGCCCTGGGCCACCGTCGACTTCACGCCCAGCTCGGCCATCCTGTTGGTCTCGGGGCCGTAGTCCGGCAGGCGCGGGTCGAGGTTGATGCCGCCCGCCTTGTAGCCCTTGGAGGCCGTGGCGTAGAGCATTACGTCGTCGCTGGCGAAGTACTTCAGGCCGATGCGGCCGGTCACCTCGTCGGTCTTCATGCTCGAGGTGCAGGGGAAGCAGCCCGGCGGCGGCGGCCCGGGAATGACCAGCCGGGTGTATTCCTGCCGGTCCTCGGAGTAGCGGATGCCGGCATCCAGCGCCCATGCCGGGGCGAACCGGTAATCGACCTGGGCGAACAGCGACTTGGAGGTGTTCTCCAGCTCGGTGATGATGCTGGAGTTGGATTGCACGAAGTCCGCCACGTTGCGGTTGTCGCGCAGCACCGAGACCGGGCTGTCCTCCTGCATGTAGAACGCGCCGATCACCCACTGCACCGGACCCTCGCCGCGGGACAGCAGGTTGACCTCGCTGACCCAGGTGGTGAGCTCCTGCGAGGTGTAACTCACGCGGCCGGGGTACAGCGCCGTGTTCGCGCCGCTGGTGGGAAGCTCCGCGGGTACCGGCAGCGCGCTGGCCGTGCGGTCGCCGTCCGCCTGGTCAGTGGTGATGGCGTCGAGCAGGCTGGTCTGCAGGCGCAGCCCCAGCGTCGGCGAGAGGTCGAAGTTCGCCTCGAGCGAGGCGCGGTCGCCCTTCTGGTTCAGGAAGGAGATCGCGTCTTCCTCGATGGTGAAGGGGTCCGGCGTCACCAGGTCATTGCGGTTCTTGATCGCGTTGTAGTCCGTGTCGCGGTCGAAGTGCTCGTAGCGCAGGTCGAAGTACATCGCGTCGGTCGGTGCGTAGCGGAACGCCACGCGGGCCGACAGGTCGCGGCCGCTGCCCGGCTTGCTCGGGCTGGGACCGATGTTCCTGGTGAAACTGCCGCGGTCGTCGTACACGCCGGACAGGCGCATCGCGAACTTCCCGCCCATCGGGACATTGACCGCGCCGACGGTGCGATACCAGTTGTCGGTGGCGATGGTCTGGTCGATGTAGCCCGACACGGCGTCGAAGCGCGGCGCCGGCGTGCGCACGTAGATGGCGCCGCCGGTGGAGTTCTGTCCGGTGAGCGTTCCCTGCGGGCCGCGCAGCACCTCGATGGAATCGATGTCGAAGAACGACTGCGCGATGAACTGCTCATGCGGGATGAACATGCCGTCGATGTAGTAGGCCACGCCGGGGTTCGATGTCGGCGCCGACTGGCCGATGCCCACGCCGCGGATGTTGATGAAGGTCGAGCGGTTGTAGGTGTTGATCGACACGCTCGGGGCGACGTTCTGCAGGTCCAGCACGTTGTCGACGCCCTGCGCGGCCAGCGCCTCGGCGTTCAGCACGGTGGCGGATGCGGGCACCTCCTGCAGGCTGACCTCGCGGCGCTCGGCAGTGACCACCACTTCCTGCAGCTCCTGGAAGCCATCGGCAGCGGCCATGGCGGCGCCGGATGCGATGCCGCCCGCGGCCAGTGCAATGCGGGGAAGGCCCCAGGGGATCCTTGTTGTCATTGTTGGCTCCTTGCGATACTCGAGACTGCACGCAGTCTAGTGAGTCCATCGCGGGCCGGGGCACACCAATACTGTCTGGTGCCATAAGAACGGGCCGATGGCGCGCAGCAATGCGCCGGAATCCATCCGGCCTGAATAGCGGCGAGTCCCGCTGCGTCTTACAGCTTGGCCAGGCCGGCCTTCGCGATCGCTTTCACTGCTTCCAGCTGCTTCGGATCCGGCTTGTCCGGATCACCGCTGCTGAAGTAGACGGTGATGCCCTGCCTGCCATTGCGCGCATAATGAAGCTGCCGGAGGCACGGCCGGACAGAGCAGTCCTTTTGTCGCCAATGCCCAATCCCTTGGGCAATCCGGTACTTACGCGCTCATCCTTACCCCTGGGCCGTCCAGTTTGTTGCCTCGTGACTCGACAACGACCACGCCGCCGACAACGCCTCGGCCTGCCGTAGCACCGTTTGCACGGCAGCGTCCTGGAGGTCCGGCGGGTAGCCGTACTTGCGCAGGATGCGCTTGACCAGCACGCGCATGCGGGCGCGGGCCGATTCCCGGTGCGCCCAGTCCACCGTCACGTTCTCCCGCAGGCTCACCAGCAGCTCGTGGGCGATCACCTTGAGCTGGTCGTCGCCCATCACCTGCACCGCGCTTTCGTTCTCGGCCAGGGCGTCGTAGAAGGCGATTTCTTCGTCCGACAGTCCGGACTCTTCGCCGCGCTGGCGGGCCGCGCGGATGTCCTTGGCCAGCTGGATGAGTTCCTGCAGCACCTCGGCGGTGGTGATGGCGTTGGCGTGGTAGCGGGCCACCGCATCCTCCAGTCGCTCCGAAAACGCCTTCGTCTGCACCACGTTGGCCTTGCTGCGCGAGCGGATGCCGTCGTTGATGAGCTTGCGCAGGGCTTCCAGCGCCAGGTTCTTCTTCTCCATCTGCTGCACTTCGGCGAGGAATTCGTCGGAGAGAATGGAGATATCGGGGCTCTT
>CAYVZE010000077.1:0-11411 GCA_964455685.1 uncultured Steroidobacteraceae bacterium | reverse complement strand
TGCACTCGAACACGATGTCGGCGCCCACCGAGGACCACGGCAGCTTGGCCGGGTCGCGCTCGGCGAACACCTTGATGCGGTCGCCGTTGACGATGATGGAGTCACCGTCGGCGCTCACCTCGCCGGGGAAGCGGCCATGGGCGCTGTCGTACTGGGTGAGGTGCGCGTTGGTCTTCGCATCGCCCAGGTCGTTGATCGCCACGATCTGGATCTCGCTGGTGCGCTTGCTCTCGTACAGGGCGCGCAGGATGTTGCGGCCGATGCGCCCGTAACCGTTGATACCTACCTTGATCGCCATGGCTGTGCTTCCTTCGTCGTCAATCAGCTCTGTTTGAGAATTTCTTCGACCGCCTGCCGCACGTGCCCGCTGGTGAGCCCGAAATGGCGGAACAGGTCGGCCGCCTTGCCCGAGGCGCCGAAGCTGTCGATGCCGATCACCCGGCCCGACAGCCCCACGTACTTGAACCACGGCAGCGTGGCGCCGGCCTCGACGGCAACGCGGCGCGTCACCGACGACGGCAGCACCGACTCGCGGTAAGCCGCGTCCTGCTGCTCGAACACGTCGGTGCTGGGCATGGACACCAGCCGCACGCGGCGACCGGCTTCGTTGAGCGCCTTCACCGCCTCGGCGGCGATGGCGACCTCGGAACCGGTGGCAATCACGATAGCCTCGGGGCTGCCGGCCGGTTCGATCAATACGTACCCGCCACGGGCGATGGCCGCGACCTGCCCGGCGCTGCGCGGCTGCTGCGGCAGCGCCTGGCGGCTGAGGACCAGCGCCGTGGGCGCGTCGTTGCGGCGCACGGCCGAGATCCAGGCCGCGGCGGTCTCCACCGCATCGGCCGGGCGCCAGGTCGACAGGTTCGGCATGGCGCGCAGCGAGGCCAGGTGCTCGATGGGCTGGTGCGTGGGACCGTCCTCGCCCAGGCCGATGGAATCGTGCGTGAACACCAGCACCACGCCCTGGCGCATCAGCGCGGCCATGCGCACGGCGTTGCGCGCGTAGTCGCTGAACACCAGGAAGGTGCCGCCGTAGGGACGGAAGCCGCCGTGCAGCGACATGCCGTTCATCACCGCGGTCATGCCGAACTCGCGCACGCCGTGGTAGATGTAATTGCCCGAGAAATCACCGGGCGTGACCGGCCTGGTGTCCTTGCGGTTGGTGTTGTTCGAGCCGGTGAGGTCGGCCGAGCCGCCCACCAGTTCGGACAGGTGCGGGCCGATGGCATTGAGCGCCAGCTGCGAGGACTGGCGCGTGGCCTGCGGCTTGTCCACGGCCTGCGCGGCCTGCAGCGCGCTGGCGGCGATGGCGTCGAAGTCCGCCGGCAGGCGGCCTTCCATGCGGCGGGTGAACTCCGCGGCCAGCTCGGGGAAGGCCTGCTGGTAGGCGGCGAAGCGCGTGCTCCAGTCCTGCTGGGCAGCGGCGCCGCGCGCGCGCTGGTCCCAGGCCTCGCGGATGGGCGCGGGGATCTCGAACGGCGGCGCGGTCCAGCCGATCTTCGCGCGCGTGGCGGCGATTTCCTCGGCGCCCAGCGGCTCGCCGTGGGTGCTCTTGGTGCCGGCCTTGTTGGGCGAGCCCCAGCCGATCACGGTGCGGCAGCAGACCAGCACCGGGCGGTCGGTGGACTTCTTCGCCTCTTCGATGGCGGCGGCGACCGAAGCGGCGTCATGGCCGTCGACGTTGCGGATCACCTTCCAGCCGTAGGCCTCGAAGCGGCCGGGCACGTCCTCGGCCCACCAGCCCTTCACGTCGCCGTCGATGGAGATGCCGTTGTCGTCCCAGAACACCACCAGCTTGCCGAGCTTGAGCGTGCCGGCCAGCGAGCAGGCCTCGTGCGAGATGCCTTCCATCAGGCAGCCATCGCCGGCGAACACCCAGGTGCGGTGGTCGACGATCTCGTGGCCGGGGCGGTTGAACTGCGCGGCCAGCATGCGTTCGGCCAGTGCCATGCCCACGGCATTGGCCAGGCCCTGCCCCAGCGGGCCGGTGGTGGTCTCGATGCCCAGCGCCGGGTCATGTTCCGGATGGCCGGCGGTGTGCGAGCCGAGCTGGCGGAAGTTCCTGATGTCGTCGATCGACAACGGATACCCGGTGAGATGCAGCAGCGAGTACAACAGCATCGAACCGTGGCCGTTCGACAGCACGAAACGGTCACGGTCCACCCATTTCGGGTCGGCCGGGTTGTGCTTGAGGTGGTCACGCCAGAGCACTTCGGCGATGTCCGCCATGCCCATCGGGGCGCCGGGGTGACCGGAGTTGGCCTGTTGGACGGCATCCATGGACAGGGCCCGGATGGCATTGGCGAGATCGCGGCGGCTGGGAGTGCTCAAAGCAGCGTGGAATCCGTAAAAGGGGGTTGTGAAGAGTCGCGCATTTTCCAATGCGGCGCCCTGCACCGCAAATCGGGAGGCGATGGCGTTCACTTTCCGGTCAGTCCATGGCCCGTAAAGTAGCCGGGTGAATGCTGTTGATGCGGTGACTGTCGGCCCCAAGCGACTGAAAGACTTGACTAAATCCCTCAGGCTGGTCCAGTTCACGGACCCCCACCTCTTCGGGGACGAAACCCGCGCCCTGCGCGGCGTCCCCACCCTGCCGGCGCTGCGGGCCACCCTGGCGGCGGCGCAACCGGACATCCAAAGCGCCGACGCCATCCTGGTGACCGGCGACCTGGTGCAGGACGATCCGGCCGGTTACGCGCATTTCCGGCGCGAATTCGCCGCGCTGGGGCGCCCGGTGCTGTGCATCCCCGGCAACCACGACGACCTGCCGGCCATGCAGGCGGCGCTGGCCGCCGCCCCCTTCCAGGTGGGCGGGGTGCACGACGAGGGCGCCTGGCGCATCGTGCTGGTCGACAGCACCCTTCCCGGCCAGACCCACGGGCAGCTGGACGCAGCCCGGCTGGCGGCGCTGGAGGCGGCGCTGGCGGGCGCGGAGGGTCGCCACGCGCTGGTGTGCCTGCACCACCACCCGGTGCCGCTCGAGAGCCGCTGGCTGGACCAGGTCGGCCTTGCGAACGGGCCGGAGCTGATGGCGCTGCTGGGGCGCCATGCGAACGTGCGCGGCGTGGTGTTCGGGCACGTGCACCAGGCCCGCGAGCTCGAGGCCGGCGGCCTGCCGCTGATCGCCACGCCCTCCACCTGCTCGCAGTTCCTGCCGCGCAGCGATGATTTCCAGGTGGACACCCGGCCGCCGGCCTGGCGCACGCTGCAGCTGCATCCCGACGGACGCATCGAATCCGAACTGAACTGGCTGCAGGGCTTCGCGCGCTGAAGGCGCGGCAAGCTCAGGCCCGCATCTGCTGGATGAGCTCCAGGCGCTCGCGGGCGCCGTCCACCTCGAGCAGCTTCTGCCGCACGGCGGCGGGCACCGGCAGCAGCTGCCCCAGCTGGCCGGACAGCCACAGCGCGTCGTCCTTGCGGCAGGGCCCGGCCGGATACTCCTCGCCCAGCCCCTCCAGCACGCGCTCCAGCGTGCCGGCCAGCTCGGCGTACTCGCCGGGCCTGAGCGGCTCGGGCGGGTCCTCAAGCCACTGCACGTCGGCCAGGTGCAACCCGTCGGGCTGCAGGTCGCGGCCGACGATGCGGAAGCGGCGCTCGCCGCGCGCCACGATCTTCAGCAGGCCGTCGGGCAGGCGGCCGAAGTCCGCCACGCGCGCGAAGGTGCCCACGTGGGCCACCTCGCCCACGTGGCCGATCTCGGCGCCGTCGATGATCAGCACCACCCCGAAGCCGGAGTCCTCGCGCATCACGCGGCGGATCATGTCGACGTAGCGGGTCTCGAAGATGCGCAGCGGCAGGATGCCCTGCGGGAACAGCACGGTGCGCAGCGGGAACAGCGCAATGCGTGCGTCGGCCTTCATGTCCCGGCCTTCAGTGCCCCGAGCAGTTTCTGGTGCAGGCCGCCAAAGCCGCCGTTGCTCATCACCAGCACGTGGTCGCCGGCGGCCAGCTCGCGCGTGAGGCGCGCCAGCAGCGCCTCGATCGAGGGCTCGGTGGCCGCATGCGGGCCGACCTGGCGCGCCACGGCGCCGGCGTCCCAGCCCAGGTCGGGCGGCGCGTACAGGTACACCGCGTCCGCGCCGGCCAGTGAGCCGGCGAGCGTGTCCTTGTGGACGCCCATGCGCATGGTGTTCGAGCGAGCCTCCAGCACCGCGACCAGCCGCGACTTGCCGATGTTACGCCTCAGGCCCTCGATGGTCGTGGCGATGGCGGTGGGATGGTGGGCGAAATCGTCGTAGATGCGGATGCCGGCGGCCTCGCCCACCAGCTCCATGCGGCGCCGGACGCCGCGGAAGGCGCCCAGGGCCTTGATGGCGGCCGTGACGGGCACGCCGGCGTGGCGCGCGGCCGCAATGGCGGCCAGGGCGTTGTCCACGTTGTGCGCGCCCAGCAGGCCCCACTCCACCGTGCCCTGGGCGACGCCGTCCAGCAGCACCTCGAAACGCGAGTGGTCGGCGCCGGTGAGGCGCGCGCTCCAGCGCGCGCCGCCCCTGCCGTCGCGCGAGAAACCCTCGCGCGGCGTCCAGCAGCCGCGCGAGAGCACGTCGTCGAGGTTGGCGTCGGCGGCGTTGTGCACCACCAGGCCGTCGCCGGGCACGATGCGCAGCAGGTGGCTGAACTGGCGCTTGATGGACTCCAGGTCCGGGTAGATGTCGGCGTGGTCGAACTCGAGGTTGTTCAGCACCAGCGTGCGCGGATGGTAGTGCACGAACTTGGCGCGCTTGTCGAAGAAGGCCGTGTCGTACTCATCCGCCTCGATCACGAAGAACGGCGCGCTGCCCAGCCGCGCGCTCACGTCGAAATTACCCGGGACACCGCCGATCAGGAAGCCCGGATCGAGCCCGGCGTAATCGAGGATGTGCGCCAGCATGCTGGTGGTGGTGGTCTTGCCGTGGGTGCCGGCCACGGCCAGCACGTGGCGGCCGGCGAGCACATTGCGCGCCAGCCACTCCGGCCCGGAGGTGAACGGGATGCGGCTGGACAGCAGCGCCTCCACCACGGGCTTGCCGCGCGACATCACGTTGCCCACCACCACCACGTCGGGCGCGGGATCGAGCTGGCCGGGCTCGTAGCCCTGCACGATGTCGATGCCCAGCGCCGCGAGCTGCGTGCTCATCGGCGGGTAGACGTTCTGGTCGGAACCGGTGACCTTGTGGCCGGCGGCGCGCGCGATGGCGGCGATGCCGCCCATGAACGTGCCGCAGATGCCCAGGATGTGGACGTGCATGCGGGCCTTCAGGACGCCGGCAGGGCCAGCTGCTCTGGCGGGAACACCATCAGCAGCACCATGGCCATCACCATCTCGATGGCGAAGGCCAGGAAGATGGTGGCCAGCAGCGGCCAGCCGGTGGCCGAACGCAGGATGCGCACCGTGACGATGAACAGCCAGCCGGCGATGGCGAAGTACACCAGCCGCGACAGCACGCCCATGGTGCCCGGCGTCTCGTAGTAGGTCACCAGCAGCCAGCGGCCAAGCACCAGCGCCGGCGTCATCACCACCTGGCAGGCGAAGATCGAGGTGGCGGTCTGCTGGAAGCGCGCCGGATGGCCGGCCAGGCGCAGCGCGATCATCCAGCAGATGATGGACAGGCCGATGTCCAGCAGGATCAGCACCGCCGGATTCAGCTGCGGGCCCTCGGGCACCGGCATGGCGTACAGCAGCGCGCGCATCAGCACCGCGCCGACGATGGCGGCCAGCAGCAGGCTGCCTGAAGCAGGCATGTCCTCCGGGCCCTTGCGCAGGCGCAGGATGCCGATGGAAGTGTCGATGGCCTGGGCGATCAGGGAGCGGGACGGTTCGTTCAAAGCTCGGCAGGTCCGTCGGATCGAAGTAAGCTTCGGATTCTACATGAGCACTGCTCCCCTCTCCGACCAGCCCTCCGTCGAGGAGCTGGCTTCGCGCCTGGCCGAGGCGCCCTGGATCGCGCTGGATACCGAATTCATGCGCGAGCGTACCTACCGCGCGCAGCTGTGCCTGCTGCAGTTCGCCACGCCCCGCGGGGCATCGTGCGTGGACCCGCTGGCGCGCGTCGAGCTCGAGCCGCTGCGCGCCCCGCTCACCGCAGGCGCGCCGAAGATCCTGCACGCCGCGCGCCAGGACCTCGAGGTGCTGTGGCCGGCGTTCGGTCCGGTCGCGCCGGTGTTCGACACGCAGGTGGCCGCGGCGCTGGCCGGCTTCCCGGCGCAGATCGGCTACAGCGACCTGGCGCAGAAGCTGCTGGGCGTGCAGGTGGAGAAGGGACAGACGCGCACCGACTGGTCGCGCCGGCCGCTGAGCGAAGCGCAGCTGCACTACGCCATCGAGGACGTGGCGCACCTGGGGCCGCTGCGCGAGGTGCTGGTGGAGCGGCTGTCGAGACTCGGCCGGCTGGCGTGGCTGGAGCAGGAACTGGCCGAGCTGGCGCGCCCGGAGAAGCTGTTCGTCGATCCGCAGGCCGCGCATGAACGCATCCGCTTCAGCGGCGAGCTGGACCCGGACCGCCAGCGCCTGCTGCGCGCCCTGGCCAGCTGGCGCGAGCGCCGCGCCAGCGAGAAGGACCGGCCGCGCAGCTGGATCCTCGACGACAACGCGCTGCGTGCGCTGGTGCTCGATCCGCCGCGCGACATGGCCGCGCTGGCGCGCGTGCCGGACCTCGCGCCGGGCTTCGTCGAGCGCAGCGGCCGGACCATCCTGGGGCTGATCGAGGCCGCGCAGCTGCCCGCGCAACTGCCGCCCCCGCCGGCGCGGCCGCGACCCGACCCGCAACAGCAGGCGCGCGTGAAGCGCCTGTCGGCCATCGTGCAGAAGCGCGCGGGGGAGCTGGAACTGGCCAGCGAGGTGCTGGCCACGCGCAAGGACCTGGAGGCCATTGCGCGGCGCGGCGACCTGGCGCCGCTGAAGGGCTGGCGCCGCGAGGTGCTCGGAGAGGCACTGCTGGCGGCGCTGTGAACGCCGCCAGCGACCGGCCCGTTACTTGTGGCGGGCCGCGGTGGCGCGGCGGGAAGCCTTGCCCTTGCGGACGGGCGACTTCTTCGCCCGGGACTTCGCCGCGGCCTTGCTCCTGGCCTTGCTGGCCTTTGCCTTGGCCTTCGCCTTCGCCGGGGTCTTCGGCCTGGCTTTCGCCTTCACGGCCACGCGGGACTTCGCCGGGGTCCTGGCCCCGGCCTTCGACTTTGCCTTGGGCCTGGCCTTGCTGGCCGTGCCAACCCTGGTCTTCGACTTCGACCCGGTCTTCGACTTCGCCCGGGCCTTGCCCTTCGCCGGCTTCTTCGACTTCTTCACCCGCGCGCGACCCGCGGCGGCCTGCGCCTGGCGACCTGCGGGCGAGGTGAGCACGCCGACCAGCAGCTCGGTGATGTCATCCACGTTGCCCTGCGCATCGATGCTCTGCAGCAGGCCCTTCCTGCCGTAGTAGTCCACCAGCGGCCGCGTCTGCTGCTCGTACACCTTGAGCCGCTCGACCACGGTGGTCTCGTTGTCGTCGGGACGCTGGTACAGCGCCGGGTTGCCCGGGCAGCTCGGGCACACCAGCGCGGCGCCGATGGGCATGGAATAGATGTTGAACACGCGACCGCAGTTCTGGCAGCTGCGGCGGCCGGCGATGCGGCGCGTGAGCTCGGCATAGGGCACTTCCATCTGCACCACGGCGGTGAGCGGCTTGCCCAGGCCGGCCAGCAGCTTGTCCAGGGCCTCGGCCTGCGCGATGTTGCGCGGGAAGCCGTCGAGGATGAAGCCGCGCGCCACGTCAGGCTCGGCCAGGCGCTCCTTGATCAGGCCCAGCACCAGGGAGTCCTCCACCAGCCGACCCGCTTCCATCGCGGCCTTGGCCTGGCGGCCCAGCTCTGTGCCCCGCGCCACCGCGGACCGCAGCAGGTCGCCGGTGGAAATCTGCGGGATTCCGAAGCGCTGCACGAGGCGCTGGGATTGCGTGCCTTTGCCGGAGCCGGGGGCTCCCAGGAGAACAATGCGCATGGGGCTTGTTGTCGTCGTTGAAGGTCGAGGCACAGTACCGATACGCTTTCCTGCGGTCAAACCGACCCCTCCAGCGGAGCAATTCCATGCGCAAGGCAGCCATCCGTCCCCGCAACGCCTTCTACGCCCAGTCCGGCGGCGTCACGGCGGTGATCAATGCCTCGGCAGCCGGCGTCATCGAGGCCGCCCGCAAGCACCGCAAGTACATCGGCAAGGTGTATGCCGGCCGCGACGGCATCATCGGCGGGCTCACCGAGGACCTGATCGACATCAGCAAGGAGTCGCGCGCCACGCTCAAGGGCCTGCGCCACACGCCCGGCGGCGCCTTCGGCTCGGCCCGCTTCAAGCTCAAGGGCCTGGAGCAGAACCGGGCCGAGTACGAGCGGCTGATCGAGGTGTTCCGCGCGCACGACATCGGCTACTTCTTCTACAACGGCGGCAACGACTCGATGGACACCGCGCTGAAGGTGTCGCAGATCGGGGAGGCCCTTGGCTACCCGGTCACCTGCGTGGGCATCCCCAAGACCGTCGACAACGACCTGCCGCACACCGACTGCTGCCCCGGCTTCGGCTCGGTGGCCAAGTACATCGCCATCTCCACCCGCGAGGCCGCGCTCGACGTGGCCTCGATGGCGCGCACCTCCACCAAGGTGTTCGTGCTGGAGGTGATGGGCCGGCATGCCGGCTGGATCGCCGCCGCCGGCGGCCTGGCCGGCGAGAAGCCCGGTGATCCGCCGCAGGTCATCCTGTTCCCGGAGATTGCCTTCGACGAGCAGGCCTTCCTGGCGAAGGTGAAGCAGAGCGTCGCCGACAACGGCTACTGCGTGATCGTGGTGTCCGAGGGCGTGAAGAACGCCGACGGCAAGTTCCTCGCCGAGGCCGGCACGCGCGATGCCTTCGGCCATGCGCAGCTCGGCGGCGTGGGCCCGGTGATCGCCAACCTGGTGAAGGAGAAGCTGGGCTACAAGTACCACTGGGCAGTGGCCGATTACCTGCAGCGCGCCGCACGCCACGTGGCCTCGAAGACCGACGTGGAGCAGGCCTATGCCGTGGGCAAGGCGGCGGTGGAATACGCGGTGAAGGGCCTGCACGGCGTGATGCCGGCGATCGTCCGCAAGTCCTCCCGGCCCTACCGCTGGAAGATCGAGCCGGTGCCGCTGGCCAGCGTGGCCAATGTCGAGAAGAAGGTGCCGCGCGATTTCATCACCGACGACGGCTTCGGCATCACGCCGGCCTGCCGCCGATATCTTGCCCCGCTGATCGCCGGCGAGGACTATCCTCCGTATCGCAACGGGTTGCCCGACTACGTGCGCATCCGCGGCAAGCCCGTGAAGAAGAAGCTGAAGACCACATTCGAGATCTGATGGCCGCAACCAGCAGGACATGGAGTGACGGCGAGGTCCGTGCCTTCGTCGACGGCCTGCTCGATGCCGCCGCGGCCTCGCAGCTGGCCCAGCAGGTGCAGAAGGACCTGGCGCTGGCCGAGCGCGTGGCCCGCCAGCGGGCGCTGAAGCGCAGGGCCGCGGCCGCGCCCGACGCGCCTGCCGAAGAATCCCTTCCGCCGCAGGAAGGCAGCGAAACCGTCCCACCCGCGCCGCAGGTGCAGGCGCCGCCGGCCGCACCGCTGCTGTCCCAGGGCGCGCCGGGTGCAACGTGGTGGATGGGCACCGCGCTGGTGGCGGTGCTGGCGGTGATGCTGGGCTGGAAGCTGCCGCGCGCGGTGGGCGATCCGGTGATCCCGCACACCGACGGCCTCGCGGCCAACGGCGTGCTCGCGGAGGCGCTGGCCACACGCGTTGCAGCCGAGGGCTCCATCGCCGATGGCGTGCGGGTCTCGCTGAGTTTCCGCGCCAATGACGGCCGCTACTGCCGCACCTTCAGCCTCGCCAGCGGCATCGACGGGCTGGCCTGCCGCGGCCGCGACGCCTGGATCGTCGAGGCCACCGGACGCTCTCCCGCCTACATGCCGAGCGAGGACGGCCTCAGGCAGCCCCCTGCGGAACTCTCCCCTGCGGTGCTGGCGGCCATTTCCCGCTGGCAGGCCGGCAATGCGCTGACTCCCGAGCAGGAACGCCGCGTGATCGAGGCCGGCTGGCGCTAGGCCAAGGCACTTCCCTTCGCGCCTTCCGGGCGGGTTATATTGTCCTGAAGCCGTCCGGCCGCGGGCGGCACTTCAGAATAATTAAACGAGGGGAGAATCGATGCAGACCGGTACCTGGTTGTGGCTGTCGATCGCGGCGGGAGTCCTCGCCGTCATTTACGGCGTGATTTCGATGCTGTCCATCCTGAAGCTGCCCGCGGGCAATGCGCGCATGCAGGAGATTGCCGCCGCCATCCAGGCCGGCGCGCGCGCCTACCTGAACCGCCAGTACACCACCATCACCCTCGTGGGCGTGGTGCTGTTCGTGGTGCTGGGACTGGCGCTGGACTGGGCCACGGCCGGCGGCTTCGCGGTGGGTGCGATCCTCTCGGGCCTGGCCGGCTACATCGGCATGAACATCTCGGTGCGCTCCAACGTGCGCACCGCGCAGGCCGCCAGCGTGAGCCTCAATGCAGCGCTGAACGTGGCCTTCAAGGGCGGCGCCATCACCGGCATGCTGGTGGTGGGCCTGGGCCTGCTGGGCGTGGCCGCGTACTACTTCGCGCTCGGCGGCAACAGCGCCGACGCGGCAGTGCGCGAGCAGGCGCTGCACGCGCTGGTGGGCCTGGCCTTCGGCGGCTCGCTGATCTCCATCTTCGCGCGACTGGGCGGCGGCATCTTCACCAAGGGCGCCGACGTGGGCGCCGACCTGGTGGGCAAGGTCGAGGCCGGCATCCCCGAGGATGATCCGCGCAACCCGGCAGTGATCGCCGACAACGTGGGCGACAACGTGGGCGACTGCGCCGGCATGGCCGCCGACCTGTTCGAGACCTACGCGGTGACGCTGGTGGCCACCATGCTGCTGGGCGGCCTGCTGCTGGCCGACAGCGGCGATGCGGCCATCATCTACCCGCTGGCGCTGGGCGGCGCGTCCATCGTCTCCTCCATCGTGGGCACCTTCTTCGTGCGCACCTCGGAGGGCGGCAAGATCATGAACGCGCTCTACAAGGGGGTGATCGTCTCCGGCCTGATCTCGGCGGTGGCCTTCTGGTTCATCACGAAGCAGTTCTTCCCCGGGATCCAGGGCGCCATGTTCGGCTGCACGCTGATCGGCCTCGGCCTGACCGCGGCGATGATCGTGATCACCGAGTATTACACCGCCACCGAGTATTCGCCGGTGCGCAAGGTGGCCGGCGCCTCGCAGACCGGCCATGCCACCAACATCATCGCGGGCCTCGGCGTGTCGATGAAATCCACCGCCCTGCCGGTGATCGCGGTGTGCCTTGCCATCTGGGGCGCGTTCACGCTCGGCGGCCTGTACGGCATCGCCATCGCCGCCACCGCCATGCTGTCGCTGACGGGCATGATCGTGGCGCTGGA
>CAYVZE010000076.1:0-11438 GCA_964455685.1 uncultured Steroidobacteraceae bacterium | reverse complement strand
CGGTCCACCAGCTCCTGCAGCAGCGAGTGGTCGAGCGTCACCTGCTCGATCTCGTTGCCGCGGATGCGGTACAGGCGCGAGTCGCCCACGTGCGCGACGGTGATCCTGTTGTCGTAGAAGAGCGCGGCCACCACCGTGGTACCCATGCCCTGGCACTGGGTCTGGGTGCGCGCGGTCTGGTAGATGATCTTGTTGGCGCGCTGGATGGCGTCGCGCAGGATGATCATCGGGCGCGACAGGCCGGTGTGTGGATCGGGCACGGACAGGTCCTGCATCTGCACCGCCTCGCGCACCAGGTTGACCACGGTCTTCACCGCGATGCCGCTGGCGACCTCGCCGGCGTTGTAGCCACCCATGCCGTCGGCGAGAACGGCGAGCCCGATCTCGCTGTCCACCGCGATCATGTCCTCGTTGTGTTCGCGGACCCTGCCCGTGTCGGTCTGGCCAACGCAGTGCAGTTTGCCTTTCAGGCTCATCGGGTGGCTGGTTCCGGTGTGCTCTCCAAACTTGCTGGATCGTACTTAACTCTGGCACCGGCTGCACTGGAACAAGCCGTTTTTGCCGGCACCGGCCGCCGGATTTGTGGGCTGCGTCGCGGGCTGGCATTCTCACGCCGCCCCTTCACTTGCTGCATCGACCACCGGATCACCAACCCTTGGCCCGCACTCCA
Organism: uncultured Steroidobacteraceae bacterium; assembly: GCA_964455685.1. Lineage (GTDB taxonomy): Bacteria > Pseudomonadota > Gammaproteobacteria > Steroidobacterales > Steroidobacteraceae > ZC4RG30. The sequence continues at coordinate 10,768 of CAYVZE010000076.1, read as the reverse complement.
GCGACTCTCTACATTTGTGACGCATGTCACGGCCAGACGCCCAAGTGGCAGGGCCAGTGTCCCCATTGCGGCGAGTGGAACACCCTCTCGGCCTCAGCGGCAGCACCGGCGCGCACCGCCGGGCGGGCGCGCACGGCAGCGTTGGTGGCGGCCAGCAGTGCCCGTCCGTTGAACGAGGCCATCCAGGATGCCGGCCAGGGCGCGAGCGCGCGCCTGCCGCTGGGCATGGAGGAGATGGACCGGGTGCTGGGCGGGGGACTGGTGCCCGGTTCGGTGACCCTGCTCGGCGGCGAGCCGGGCATCGGCAAGTCCACGCTGCTGCTGCAGGTCGCCGGCGCGCTGGCCGCGCAGCGGCCCGTGCTCTATGCCACCGGCGAGGAGTCCACCGCCCAGGTGGCGCTCAGGGCGCGCCGCCTGGGCGGTGCCTGGCGGCAGGTGCAGGTGGTGGCCGAGACCGACCTGGACACGGTGCTGGCGCTGGCCGCCGACCAGCGCCCGGCGCTGCTGGTGATCGATTCCATCCAGACCATGCAGCTGGCGGCGGTGCAGGGCGCCGCCGGCGCGGTCACCCAGCTGCGCGAATGCACGGCGGCGCTGGTGCGCTTCGCCAAGGGCAGCGGCACCGCGGTGCTGATCGTGGGCCATGTCACCAAGGACGGCGCCATCGCCGGGCCGCGGCTGCTCGAGCACCTGGTGGACACGGTGCTGTACTTCGAGCGGGATGCCGGCAGCCGCTTCCGCCGCGTGCGCGCGGCCAAGAACCGCTTCGGTGCCGCCAACGAGCTGGGCTTCTTCCTGATGCAGGACTCGGGCCTGAAGGAAGTGAAGAACCCGGCCGCCATCTTCCTGGCGCGCGCGCCCGAGCCGGTGCCGGGCAGCGTGGTGATGGTGACCCGCGATGGCACGCGCCCGCTGCTGGTGGAAGTGCAGGGCCTGGTGGATCCGTCCCGCTTCGGTTCGCCGCGGCGGGTGGCACAGGGCATCGACGCCGGGCGCATGGCCATGCTGCTGGCAGTGATGAATCGTCACGGCGGCATCGGGCTGCAGGAACATGATGTGTTCGCCAATGTGGTCGGCGGCCTGACCATCGACGAGCCGGCCGCCGACCTGCCGGTGGTGCTGGCGCTGGCCTCCAGCCTGCGCAACGAGGCGCTGCCGGCCGACCTGGTGGTGTTCGGCGAGCTGGGCCTGACCGGCGAGGTGCGGCCGGTGGCCTTCGGCGAGGAACGCATCCGCGAGGCTGCCAAGCTGGGATTCCGGCGCGCATTGGTGCCCGAGGCCAACCGGCCGCGAGGCCCCGTGGAGGGCATCGCGGTGACCGGCGTGGCGCGCATCGAGGACGCACTGCGGCAGGTGCTCAGCCTCCGGCCGGTATAATCGGCCGCATGTTCTCCAAACTCACCGAACGGCTGTCGAAGGCCGTCGACTCGCTGCGCGGCCGCGGCCGCCTCACCGAAGACAACATCGCCGAGACGCTGCGCGAGGTGCGCATGGCGCTGCTGGAGGCCGACGTGGCCCTGCCGGTGGTCAAGCGCTTCATCGAGGCGGTGCGCGCCAAGGCCATCGGCACCGAGGTGCAGGGCAGCCTGACGCCGGGTCAGGCGCTGGTCGGCGTGATCCACGATGAGCTGGTGGCGCTGATGGGCGGCAAGGCGCAGCCCTTCGAGCTGCGCCACTCGCCGCCGGCGGTGATCCTGCTGGCCGGCCTGCAGGGCGCGGGCAAGACCACCACCGCGGGCAAGCTGGCCCGCATGCTGATCGGGCAGAAGAAGAAGGTCCTGCTGGTCAGTACCGACATCCGCCGCCCCGCGGCCGTGCTGCAGCTGGAGCGACTGGCCGGGCAGGTGGGCGCGGACTTCCATCCGGTGCAGCCCGGCCAGACACCGGTCGAGATCGCCGCCAGCGCGCTGGAGGCCGCGCGCCGCGGCGTGTATGGCGTGCTGATCATCGACACCGCCGGCCGCCTGCACGTGGATGCCGAGCTGATGCAGGAGGTGCGCGACATCGACGCCGCGGTGCAGCCGCATGAGCGGCTGTTCGTGGTCGACGCGATGGCCGGCCAGGACGCGGTCAATGCCGCCAGGGCCTTCGGCGATGCGCTGGCGCTCACCGGCACCATCCTCACCAAGGCCGATGGCGATGCGCGTGGCGGCGCGGCGCTGTCGGTGCGCGAGATCACCGGCACGCCGCTGCTGTTCGTCGGTACCGGCGAGAAGACCGAGGCGCTGGAGCCCTTCGACCCGGACCGCATGGCCCGCCGCATCCTCGGCATGGGCGACGTGGTGGCGCTGGTCGAGGAGGTCCGGCGCAGCGTCGATGAAGAGCAGGCCGTGCAGCTGGCGAAGAAGGTCGCCAAGGGCAAGGGTTTCGACTTCAACGACCTGAAGTCGCAGCTCGAGCAGCTGCAGAAGATGGGCGGGGTGACTTCGCTGCTGGACAAGCTGCCGGGCGGCGCGCAGGCCGCGCAGAAGCTGGCGCAGGGGCAGGGCGACAAGGAGATCCGCCGCCAGATCGCGCTGATCAACTCGATGACGCCGCGCGAGCGCCGCCGTCCCGAGATCATCGACGGCTCGCGTCGCCGGCGCATTGCCGCGGGCGCGGGGCTGCAGGTGCAGGACGTGAACCGCCTGCTCAAGCAGCACATGGAAATGCAGAAGATGATGAAGAAGCTCGGCAGCGGCAAGCTGCAGCGGATGCTGGGCGCGATGGCCGGGAAATTCCCAGGCATGCCGCGCGGGTTCTGATCCATCCGTGGCGGCATCGCGCGATGCCGCCATGACGATGCGGCGGCGTCAGCGCGATCCGTCGCCGCCGCGGTAGGCCTCCAGGGCATCGCGGATCGCGGCATCCGCGGGGAAGCGCAGCGCCGCAGTTTCCAGTTCACGGATGGCATCGGCCCTGCGGCCGGTTTCCGCCAGTGCCATGGCGTGCGCCAGTGCAAAGCGCGGGTTCCGCGGCGAGAGCTCGCGGGCGCGGCGGAACAGCGCCACCGATTCCTCGCTGCGTCCCGTGCGCACGTACAGCAGGCCGAGCATGTGGTGCGCGTCGCCGGAGTCCGGCCAGGCGGCCAGTACCTCGCGCAGCAGCGGCTCGCCGAGATCGTCGCGACCGCGCGCGCGCCACGCATCGGCCAGGTTCAGCATCGCCGGCAGGTAGCGGGGCGCCAGCCGGCGCGCGTCCAGGAAGCACTTCTCCGCGCCTTCCAGGTCCCCCTGCGCTGCCAGGAAAAGGCCCAGCTCGTTCAATGACTCTGGCAGGTCGGCGTTGTGAAGCAGCGCGGCGCGGTATTCATCGAACACCTGCTGCAGCAAGCCGCGGTCGGCTTCGGGCGCGGCGGCCACGCGCATGTCGGCAAGGTGGCGCGCGGCGGTGATGCGCACGGCCTTCTGCGGATCCGCCAGCAGCGGGTGCAGCGCGCGCAGGCGTTGCGCGGGCGGCAGGAAGTCCAGCGCGCCGGCGGCGGCCATGCGCAGCAGCGGATCGGCGTCGACCAGTGCACCGGCCACCACGTCCACCTGCTGCTGCGAGGGAAAGCGCGCGCTTTCCCTGAGCGCGACCGCGCGCAGGATGGCCGGGTTCGCCGGCTCGCCCGCAAATTCGAGCAGGGCGGGCGCCACGGCGGGGTCGCCGCGTCGCGCGCCCTCGACCAGCGCCGCATGCGCGTAGCGCGGCACGCTGCGGCCGGTGCGACTTGCGAGGAAGTCCGCCGCCCATTCATCGCCGCGGTCCTGGTGGCATGCATGGCAGGCATTGGGCACGCCGGATTCCAGGCTGGCCCGCGGATCGGGCACGCGGAAGGAATGATCGTGCCGCACGTCCACGCCCATGTAGGTGCGCGCAGGCATGTGGCATCCGACGCAGCGGGAGCCGGGCGTATCCGGTTCGTGGAAGTGATGTTCGTACGCCTCGTAGCGGGCAGGCTCGTGGCACGCCAGGCACAGCGCATTGCCGCTGGCGCGCAGCCGCGCGCCATGCGGTTCATGGCAGTTGGTGCAGGACACATGGTTCTGGTGCATGCGGCTCTGCATGAAGGAGCCGAACTCGAACACCTCGTCGAGGATCTGCCCGTCCGCGTGGTACATGCCCTCGGGCAGCAGGTCCGGAAGGTAGCTGTGGAGGAAGCCGCGCGTGACATCGGGCGTGCCCAGCTCGGTGCGGCGCGAGTGGCAGCCGCCGCAGGTGGCCAGCTGCATGTTGATCGAGGCTGGCATGGCCGGGATGTCGCGCCGGCCGTCCACCGGCGTCCAGCTGGCCGCCAGCTTGAGCTCGAAGCCCCTGCCGGCGATCAGGCGCCGGCCGCGGGCCCAGGCCAGGTGCCTGGAGGCCGGGCCATGGCAGGCCTCGCAGCCCACGTCGGCCTCGTGCCAGCGCGTGTCGTAGCGGTCGTTCGCCGCGTCGTAGTTCTTCTCCAGGCCGGTGGTGTGGCAGCTGGCGCAGCGCGAGTTCCAGTTCTGGAACGCGCCGGTCCAGTGCAGCGGGTCCTCGTGCGTGGGTGCCTCATCCGGATAGAGGTGGAACCACCTCTGGCCGCCCACGGCGGCATCGCGGCTGTCCCAGGCGATGCCCAGCGCCTGCAGCCGTCCATCGGGGAACTCCACCAGGTATTGCTGCAGCGGCTGCCAGCCGAAGGTCCAGGCGATGCGGAATTCCTGCACGCGGCCGTCGGCGCCATCGGTCTCGACGAAGTATCCGCCGTCGCGGGTGAAGAACCGCGAGCTGATGCCGGCATGCTCGAAGCGTGCACCGTCGAAGTCGCCCAGCACCCACTGCGAGGTGGCCGGATGCATGGCGTGGTGGTGATGGCTCTGCTGCCAGTCGGCGAAGGCCTGTGCATGGCAGCCGGCGCATTGCGTGGAACCCACGAACGTCGCGGGAGCAGAGGGGCCGCGCCACCACGCAATGACGGCCACTGCCGCGCCCGCCAGCAATGCGGCTGCAAGGCCCGGTACACGGACTTTCCCCCCCGGCATGGGCCGATCATAGCGCCGTAGCCCCTGCGCTGGCGGCATGCAATCCGGCATGGAACAATGGCCCGGCAAACCAATGGAGGGGCCATGGCACTGCACGAGATCCTCGCGCGTCGCATCGATGGCAGCGAAGCGGACCTGTCGGAGTTCCGCGGCAAGGTGCTGCTGGTGGTCAACGTCGCCAGCCGCTGCGGCTTCACGCCGCAGTACAAGGGACTGGAAGCGCTCTATCGCAAGTACCGCGACCGCGGCTTCGTGGTGCTGGGTTTTCCCTGCAACCAGTTCGGGTCGCAGGAGCCGGGCGATGAGGAGGAGATCCGCAGCTTCTGCTCCGCCACCTATGACGTGACCTTCCCGATGTTCGCCAAGGTCGACGTCAACGGCGCCAATGCGCACCCGCTGTTCCAGTACCTGAAGTCCTCGGCGCCGGGCGTGCTGGGCACCGAGGCGATCAAGTGGAACTTCACCAAGTTCCTGGTCGACCGCGAGGGCAAGGTGGTGGCGCGCTTCGCGCCCCGCGAGGAGCCGCGGGACCTGGGGTCGGCCATCGAAGCCCTGCTCTGACAAGGGCCTTCGCGGGCCGCGGATGCCCGGGTTGCCGGGACCGGCCGCCGGTCGGGGCAGGGCTGTTGCGCCGCGGCAGCGGTCAGTCCGGGACCGCAGGCCCGGTCCGGCAGGGCCGGGGCGGGCGTCCGGTACGGTGATTTGCCCCAAGCCCTTGATCCACGTAGAATCCCGCGCTCTTTTCGGTAGCCCTAACAGTTACGAGGCCAGGACCCGAATCATGGTGACCATTCGTCTTACGCGGCGCGGTTCGCGCAACAATCCCTATTACCACGTGGTGGTGACCGACCACCGCAAGCGCCAGGGCGGCAAGAGCCTGGAGCAGGTGGGCTTCTTCAATCCCCGCGCCCGCAAGGCCGAGCCCAAGGTCCGCCTGGACCTGGCGCGCATCGACTACTGGGTGTCGCAGGGCGCCCAGACCTCCGAGCGCGTCAAGCACCTGGTGCGCGAGTACCGCAAGGCGGCCGAGGCCCCGGCAGCGGCGGCCTGATCCTGCGACCATGCCGGGTGCCGATGCCGGGCCGGCGTTGACGCTGGGCCAGGTTGGCGCCCCCCATGGCATCGCCGGGTGGGTGCTGGTCCGGTCGTTCACAGACCCCCCCGAAAGGCTGCTCGGATACGACGAGTGGCAGCTGGCCGCCCCGGACGGGCGGACGAGAACGGCCAGGTTGCTCGAGGGCGCGCCGTACCGTAACGGGTTCAGGGTGCGCCTCGAGGGCGTCACGGACCGCACGGCGGCCGAGGCGCTCAAGGGCTGGTGGGTGCGCATCCCGCGCGAGCGGCTGCCGCCCCTGGCCGAAGGGCAGTATTACCGCGACGACGTGGTGGGCTTCACGGTCCGCAACGTCGAGGGTGTCGAGCTGGGCAAGGTCGAATACTTCATGGACCTGCCGGCCGGCGCCGTGATGGTGGTGAAGGGCAGGGCCGAGCACTGGTTGCCGGTGACCAGGCAGCATGTGCTGCGGGTCGACGGCGGGCAGCGGCTGATCGAGGTGGACTGGCCCGAGGAGCTGGCGTGAGGATCGAAGTCGTCACGCTGTTCCCGGAGATGATCCACCAGGCGCTGCAGTACGGCGTGACCGGGCGGGCCATCCGCCGCGGGCTGCTGGAGGTGGGCACGGAGGATCCGCGCACGCACACCAGCGACGTGCACCGTACCGTGGATGACCGGCCCTATGGCGGTGGCCCGGGCATGGTGATGAAGCCCGAACCGCTCACCGCGGCGATTGCCGCGGCGGCGTCCAGGGTGGCGCCGGGCAGCCGCAGGATCTACCTGTCGGCGCAGGGCGAGCGCTTTACGCAGGCGCACGCCATGCGGATGAAGGACGCGCCCGGCCTGGTGCTGGTCGCGGGAAGGTACGAGGGGATCGACGAGCGGGTGATCGCCACGTCGATCGACGAGGAGCTGTCGTTGGGCGATTACGTGCTCTCCGGCGGCGAGTTGCCGGCGCTGGTCGTGATCGACGCGCTGGCGAGGTTGATGGAGGGCGCATTGAACGACGCGCGCTCCAGTGCCGAGGAGTCGTTCGCGGACGGTCTGCTGGACTGGCCGCACTACACCCGGCCGGAGCAGTTCGCGGGGCTCAAGGTGCCCGAGGTGCTGGCAAGCGGCGACCACGAGCGCATCAGGCGCTGGCGGTTGAAGCAGGCGCTGGGACGGACGTGGGAAAGACGCCCGGACCTGTTCCTGACGCGGCGGGCCAGCACCCGTGAAGAGATCGAGCTTTTGAACGAGTACTTGCAGGAAAGGCGGGACGAGAAATGAACCACATCATCCAGCAGATCGAGGCCGAGCGCGCCACGCGCAAGGTGCCGGACTTCAAGCCCGGCGACACCATCGTGGTGAACGTGAAGGTCAAGGAGGGTGACCGCGAGCGCGTGCAGGCCTACGAGGGCGTGGTGATCGCGCGCAGCAACCGCGGCTTCAACTCCTCGGTCACCGTGCGCAAGATCAGCCACGGCGAGGGCGTGGAGCGCGTGTTCCAGTTGCACAGCCCCACCATCGACAGCATCTCGGTGAAGCGCCGCGGCAACGTGCGCCGCGCCAAGCTCTACTACCTGCGCGAGCTGTCGGGCAAGGCCGCACGCATCGAAGAGAAGGTCTGACGCAGCCCTCAGGGGGCAGCCGGCATGGCATCCGTGGGCGGCTTCTTCAGGGGTGTCTGGCGCGGCCTGGACGTGCTGCGCCGGGCACTGCACCTGCTGCTGATGCTGCTGGTGTTCGGCTTCCTCTTCGGCGCCCTGCGCGGCGGCGTGCCGGACATCCCGGCACGCGGCGCGCTGTTCATCCAGCCTTCCGGCGAGATCGTCGAGCAGCGCTCGGGCGATCCCATCACCATCGCATTCAACGAGGCCCGTGGCGCCGGCTCCGGCGAGACGCTGCTCTGGGACCTGACCGACGCGCTGCGCGCGGCGGCCGAGGACCGGCGCGTGGCCGCGGTGGTGCTGCAGCTTGATTCCCTCACCGGCGCCGGCCTGCCGACGCTCGAGGAAGTCGCCGCGGCGATGTCCGACTTCCGCGCCAGCGGCAAGAAGATCATCGCCTTCGGCACTGCGATGTCCCGCTCGCAGTACTTCCTCGCCGCGCATGCCGACGAGGTGTACCTCGATCCCATGGGGGAGGTGCTGATCGAGGGCTACGGCCAGTACCGCATGTACTACAAGGACCTGCTGGACAAGCTGGCCGTGGACATCCACCTGTTCCGCACCGGCGACTACAAGTCGGCCGCCGAGGACCTGGTCCGCCGCGACATGTCGCCCGAGGACCGCGAGGCCAGCCTGGCCTATCTCAAGGCGCTGTGGGAGTCCTACAAGGAAAAGGTGGCGGCGGCGCGCGGGCTCACGCCCGAGGCCATCGAGCAGTACGCGAACGGCTTCGTCGAGGCGCTGCGCCGGCACCAGGGCAACGCGGCGCAGGTGGCACTGGAGGCCGGCCTGGTCACGGGCCTGAAGACCCGCCCTGAAGTGGTCGACCGCATCGCCGAGCTGGCCGGGCGCGACCCGCGCGGCCACGAGTTCTCGCGCATCGAGTACAAGGATTACGTGACGGTGCGCAAGGCGGCGCAGCGCATCGCCGCGCCCGGCAAGGGCAGCATCGGCGTGGTGGTGGCCAGCGGCGAGATCGCCGACGGTGAGCAGCCGCCGGGCACCATCGGTGGCGCCAGCACCTCGCGGCTGCTGCGCGAGGCGCGCGAGGACGATGACATCGCCGCGGTGGTGCTGCGCATCGACAGCCCGGGCGGCAGCGCGCTGGCCTCCGAGGTCATCCACCGCGAGATCGAGGCGCTGAAGGCCGCCGGCAAGCCGGTGGTGGCGTCGATGGGGGACCTGGCCGCCTCGGGGGGCTACTACATCGCCGCGCCGGCCAACCGCATCGTGGCCAGCGCCAGCACCATCACCGGTTCCATCGGCGTGTTCGCCGCCATTCCCACCTTCGACCGCACGCTCGGGAAGGTCGGCGTCAACGTCGATGGCGTGGGCACCACCGAACTGTCCGGCGTGATGCGCCTGGACCGTCCCATGGACCCGCAGCTGCGCGACTACGCCCAGCTGTCGGTGCAGCACATCTATGACGTGTTCCTGGCGCGCGTGTCCGAAGGCCGCGGCAAGTCGCGCGACGACGTGCATGCCGTGGCGCAGGGCCGGGTGTGGGTCGGACGGGATGCCCTGGAGCATGGCCTGGTGGACACGCTGGGCAGCTACCAGGATGCGCTGGATGCGGCTGCCGGCCTGGCCGGTCTGGCCGAGGGCTATGGCGTGCGTCGCATCGAGCCGCGGCTGTCCTGGGCCGAGCAGCTGGCGCTGCAGCTGCGCATCGGCGCGGCGCGCATCGCCGGCAAGGTGATCGGCCCGGCGATGCAGCAGGCGAAGGGCGCGCCCGGCAACCTGCTGGCACTGCTGCAGCAGAAGTTCGCCCGCATGCAGGCGCTGCTGGCAGAGGGACGGCCGCAGCTGCACTGCCTCTGCAGCGCGGAGTGATCCGTGCGGGTGCAGGGATCCGCACCTGGACACCTCGCCAATTCGCGCGCCACGCGGCTGTTCCTCGCGCTCGCCGGCTTCCTGATCACCGACGCGCTGCTGGCCGAGTTCGTCGGCGTGAAGATCTTCTCGCTGGAACGGACCTTCGGCGCAGAGGAGTTCCAGTGGAGCCTGTTCGGCGTCACCGGCACGCTGAACTTCACCACCGGCGTGGTGTTCTGGCCGCTGGTGTTCGTGCTTACCGACCTGATCAACGAGTACTTCGGCCGTCGCGGCGTGCGGCTGGTGTCGTGGCTGGCAGTGGCCTTCATCGCCTGGGCGTTCCTGGCCGCCTGGGTGGCCATCCAGCTGGCACCGGCGCCATTCTGGGTCGAGGCCAATGCCGCGCAGGGCGTGCCAGACATCCAGCGCGCCTTCGCGCTGATCTTCGGGCAGGGCATGTGGACCATCGTCGGCTCGATTACGGCCTTCCTCGCCGGCCAGCTGGTCGACGTGGCCGTGTTCCACCGCATCCGCAAGGCCACCGGCCCGCGCTTCATGTGGTTGCGCGCCACCGGTTCCACTGCGGTGTCGCAGCTGTTCGACTCCTTCATCGTGCTGTACATCGCCTTCGTCCTCGGGCCGCAGAAGTGGCCCATGGCGCAGTTCACCGCGGTGGCGCTGGTGAACTACTCGTACAAGATGCTGGCGGCGCTGGCGATGATCCCGGTGCTGTACCTGGTGCACGGGGTGGTGCGCCGCTACCTGGGAGTGAAGGAAGTGGCGCGGCTCAGGCGGGCTGCGGCCGCCTGAGCCTGCTGCCCAGGTTCAGGGCGCCGGATCGCCCGGCAGGTCGAACACCAGGACCTCGGCATCGCGTCCGTTCGCCAGCTGCAGCACTGGCGTGCCGGTGAGCTTGAGCGCATCGCCTCCCTCCAGCTCCACGCCATTGGCGTGCAGCCCGCCGCGCACCAGGTGCACGTAGAGCCGGCGGTTTTCCGCCACCTGCAGCGTGGCGCGCTCCCCGCCGTCGAACAGGCCGGCGTACATGCGTGCGTCCTGGTGGATGCGCACCGAATCCTCGGCGCCATCGGACGAGACCACCAGCCGCAGGCGGCCGCGCTTGTCTGCTTCGCTGAACGACTTCTGCTCGTAGCCGGGCGTGATGCCCAAGCGGTCGGGCAGGATCCAGATCTGCAGGAAGTGCACCGGTTCGGTCAGCGATGGGTTCATCTCGCTGTGCAGGACGCCGGTGCCGGCGCTCATGCGCTGCACGTCGC
>CAYVZE010000075.1:0-11721 GCA_964455685.1 uncultured Steroidobacteraceae bacterium | reverse complement strand
GCCTCCACCAGCGGCACGCCGGCGGCGAACATGGTCGACAGCGTGCGCGCGAAGCGGGCGATGGCCGACTTGTGCATGATCGGGCCGATCACCGGCAGCCTCAGCGTCAACCGGTCGAGCACTTCGCGGAACCTGCGCGAGCGCTTGTGGAAGTACATGAACGCGGCCACCGCCGCGCCCACTCCCAGGCCCAGCAAGATGCCCTTGCTCTGCACGAACTTGGACAGGTTGATGACCATCTGCGTGAACGCTGGCAGGTCGGCACCGAAGCCGCGGAAAAGCTCCTCGAACTGCGGGATCACGAAGATCAGCAGGATGACCGTCACGATGATCGCCACCACCAGCACCGCGGCGGGGTAGAACAGGGCCTTCTTGACCTTGGCCTTTAGTGCCTCGGTCTTTTCCTTGTAGGTGGCGATCTTGTCGAGCAGGGTCTCGAGCGCACCGGCCTGCTCGCCGGCCTCCACCAGGTTCACGAACAGGTCGTCGAAGTACAGCGGACGCTTGCCCAGCGCCTCGTGCAGCGACATGCCGCCCTCGACGTCGGCCTTGATGTCGAGGATCAGCTTCTGCATCGCGGGGTTCTCGTGACCCGCGCCGACGATGTCGAAGGACTGCACCAGCGGGATGCCCGCGGCCATCATGGTGGCCAGCTGGCGGCTGAACACGGCGATGTCGCCGGGCCTGATCTTGCCGCCGGTGCGCACGGCCTGCTTCTTGATGCGACTCGGGGCGACACCCTGCTGGCGCAGCATCGCGCGCAGCGCGACCTCGTCCTTGGCCAGCGTCTTGCCCTTCACCACCTTGCCGCGCTTGTCCTTGCCTTCCCACAGGAAGGGGATGTCGCGCTTGACCTCGCGAATGGCTGAGGAGGAATGAGCCATGGGTTTCCCTTAGTCGATCGTCACGCTGTTGATTTCTTCGAGGCTGGTCAGGCCGTCGGCCACCTTCTGCAGGCCCGAGCGCCTGAGGTCCCAGACGCCTTCCTTGCGCGCCTGGTCCGCGATGTCGATGGCATTGCCGCCGCTCATGATGATGCGGCCGATGGCCTCGGTCACCGGCATCACCTGGTAGATGCCCAGGCGGCCCTTGTAGCCATCGGTGCAGTTGCTGCAGCCCTTGGGGCCGAACAGGCGCAGGCCCTGCTCGACCATCTCCTGGGGGAAGCCCTCCTTCAGCAGGGCCTCGCGCGGGATGTCCATCGGCACCTTGCAGCTGGGGCACAGGCGGCGCGCCAGGCGCTGCGCAATGATCAGGCTCACCGAGGTGGCGATGGCATAGGGCTTCACACCCATGTCCACCAGTCGTGTCAGCGTCTGCGGCGCGTCGTTGGTGTGCAGGGTGGAGAGCACCAGGTGGCCGGTCTGTGCCGCCTTGATGGCGATCTCGGCCGTCTCCAGGTCGCGGATCTCGCCCACCATCACCACGTCCGGGTCCTGGCGCAGGAAGGCGCGCAGCGCGGCGGCGAAGGTGAGGCCCACCTTGTTGTTCACGTTGACCTGGTTGATGCCCGGCAGGTTGATTTCGGCCGGATCCTCCGCCGTGGAGATGTTGATGTCTTCCTTGTTCAGGATGTTCAGGCCCGTGTACAGCGACACGGTCTTGCCCGAGCCGGTGGGGCCGGTCACCAGGATCATGCCCTGCGGCTTGGCCAGGTACTTGAGGTACAGCTCCTTCTGGAAGGGCTCGTAGCCCAGCGCATCGATGCCCAGCATGGCGGAGCTGGGATCGAGGATACGCATCACGATCTTCTCGCCGTACAGCGTCGGGCAGGTGCTGACGCGGAAGTCGATGGCGCGGTTCCTGGAGATGCGCATCTTGATGCGGCCGTCCTGCGGGACGCGCCGCTCGGCGATGTCCAGCCGGCTCATCACCTTCAGGCGCGCCGCCAGCTTGCCGGCCAGTTGCACCGGCGGATTGGCCACTTCCTTCAGCACGCCGTCGACGCGGTAGCGCACCCGGTACATCTTCTCGTAGGGCTCGAAGTGGATGTCCGAGGCGCCCTTGCGGATGGCGTCGAGCAGCAGCTTGTTGACGTAGCGGACGATGGGGGCGTCGTCGACGTCGTCGCGGGTGACGCCGTCGGCTTCGAGTTCGTCGCCCCCGGTGACCTCCAGCCCCTCGAGTTCCAGGCCCTCCTCCTCGCCGAGGTCGGGCATGACGCTCGACTCTGCCGTCTCGATGGCCTTGTCGACGAGCTTCTGCAGCTTGTCGTCCTCGACCACGATGGCGTCGACGCTCATGCTGGTCTGGAACTTGATCTCGTCGATGGCGTGCAGGTCGGTGGGATCCGACACGCCCAGGAACAGGCGCTTGCCGCGCCGGAACATGGGCAGCACGCGGTGCTTGGCCAGCAGCTTCTCGGAGACCAGCTTGGCCAGGTCCATGTCGACCTGCAGCGAGTCGAGGTCGAACAGCGGCACGCCGAACTCGGAGGAGGCGGCGATGGCAATGTCACGGGCGCTGGCGGCCCCGGAGCCCACCAGCTGGGTGACGAAGTGCGACTTCTTCTCCCTGGCGGCGTCCAGGGCGGCCCGGGCATCGGCCTCGGACACGACCCCGTCCTGGACCAGGCGCTGGGGCAGGCCGGTCAGGCCTGACCCCGTAGCAGAAGCTGTAGGGCGCAGGTTCGGAATGGAGACCGTCTCACTCATTGGGCTGGCAATCGGGGTCGCGGGGCCGTGGATATGTCAAAGTCTAGTGGAGGTCCGGTACGCTGCAACTGTCAAATTGCTTCGGCGATGGTGGCATGGCGGTCCGGGAAGGGGCGTGACTGGCCTCGCAGTTCGCCTTGATCGCGCTTCGGGGGGGGCTGTGGGGCCGAGGCGTATTGTGACCTCTACCAGTGGCGTGGAGCGCGAATAGCCGGAACGCCTCCCACAGGTCGGCTGGCGGCTTCCGGGGCACCGCCCGGGACGCCTCTCAGGTGCCGAACCGGTCCTTCTCGGCGGGCTGAACTTTCTGCACCAGCCGCCTGCGCAGCAGCCGTACAGCCGCCATCACGGCCAGCATCAGCATCAGGGCCAGCGCCGCGGTGCGGCCTGGGCCCTGGAGCAGGGCACTGCCGAACACGACGATGGCTGCATTGAGCGGGAAGGCGACGAGGCAGGAAACGAGCATGTATCGGCCGAAGGGCACTGCAGCCAGCCCCAGCATGTAGTTCTGCACGGCAAAGGGAATGCCGGGCGTGACGCGAAGGAGCAACGCAAGTCCGTCGGCGTCGCCGGCATCCGCAGATGGGATCCCGTAGCCAAGGCGCCTCAACAGACGGACGAGCAACGGGCGCAATGTGCGGTGTGCGAGAAGGTAGGCCAGGGCCATGTTTGCAGCGATCGCGGAAGCCGAGAACAGCAACACCTGCGGCATGCCCAAGGTGGGGCCGAACACCGGACCCGCGGCCAGCGTGAAGAACGAAAGGGGGACGCCGGCGGCGGGCAGTACGGCCATCGCGAGGAAAAAGCCGGCTGGTCCGGCATCCCTTACTGCAGAAAGAACCTGCTCCACTGCGGCCGGCACGTCGTAGCCACGCGCCGCGGCCAGAGACGCAGCGGCGAGGAGGGTAATCAGAGCAGTTGCGCGAAAAACGTACTTGAGTGGGAGGGCCATAGGGAATGCGTGCGGAATCTGTGAGCCCGTGCCTTCCGGGCATGCCGTATGCGACAGAATATACGCCCATGTCGCAGCAGCCCCTGTCCCGCGTGGACGCCAGCAACGGCGAGGAGCTCGCCCGCAAAGGCGGGGCGGCTGCGGTGCGGGATTACCTGGTTCCTGCCCTGCTGGGATTGCTGGTGTCGCTCGTCATCAGGGAGCACTCGCTCTCGCCGTGGACCACCATGCACAGGGTGGTCGTCAGCATCGCCGTGCTGGTCGTGGTCCCCCTCGTGGTCCTGCGCACCAAGGGGATCGGCATTTCCATCCCGAAGCCTGTTGCACTCGCGATGGCTGCCTTCGGGGTCTCCGCCGCCATTTCGGTCGTCCTTTCAGGGGACATCGATCGATCCCTGCTGCGGTTGGGCCTGTACTTGGTTATCGCCTTGCTGGGAACGCTTGTCTACCTGCTCTACCGGCGGGCGCCGGCCTTGCCGCTGGCGACGTTGCTCATCGTCGTGGGCGTGGTGCACCTGCCTCACCTGGTTGGCGCCATCCTCTGGATTCGTGATTACGAGGCGGAGTTCTGGTACGGGGGAATACGCGTAGGGGACTTCGCCCACGTGCGCCAGTACGCCGAGCTGGCCTGGTTCGCGGCAGTGAGCGGGACGGGTCTGGCAGTGCTTCCGGGGAGACATCGGCTGCTTGCGTTCGTTCTTGCCGCGGCCGGGCTCTTTGCCCTTGTAATGACGGGTTCGCGAGGGGCAACGCTTTCATGGATCCTGTTCGTGTTGCTGGCGGTGGCATTCACGAAGGCGCGATGGCGGGTCGGCCTGCATGGGCTCCTGGTTGCTGCCTTCGCCGCAGTGCTGGTCCTGTTGCTCGACCGGTGGGGAGTCCTCGAATCGCCCCATCTTTTCCGCAGGGTTGGACGCCAGATCGCAGGCAACGAAACCTTCGACAGCGGCAGGCTGGAGCTCTGGTGGAGTTCCCTCCAGCAGATCGTCAAGCATCCTTTGTTCGGCAGTGGTCCGGAGGGCTACTGGATCTCCGGTTGCTGCGTCCGGCACGCGCTGCAGGCCCATAACTTCGTGCTGCAATTGCTGCTCGAGTTCGGGATCATCGGCTGCGGCTTCTTGGCGCTGGTCCTCGTGGCGGCGGTGAGGAGCGCGGGCGGACCTGCGCGCTTATGGTCGGATTGCATGGCCAGCGAGCCGACGCGCGTGCTGTGCTGCCTGCTGGCCTCGTACCTGGCCTACAGTCTCATCGACCAGACGATGTATCACCTCGTCCCGCTGCTGCTTGCAGGCGTGTTTGCGGGCCTGCTTGCTGCCGGTCTTGCTCAGGTGCGTGCGCGGGCCTGAGGATGGTCGGCCCGAGTTCGATGCCAAACCGCTGCTGGATGGCCTTCCTTAGACGCTCCGCGTCGCTGGCCGTGTCCGCGTGACCCTCGATGAGCGGCACGAAGATGAACTCGTGCCGGCCGTCCTCCCGGATTCCAGGTACTGCCGCGCCCATGGCCCTGTTGCCCAGCAGGGCGGCGTACTGGCGCGAGGACATGATGGACCCGAGCATGTCGGGTCGCACCGTTACGCGGTCCGTCGAGGGGTCGAGCCGATAGATGCGGGCGGCTGAGACGAGCTGGCTGGTGGTGAAGTCGGCAGGGTTGAAGCCCTGCGGGTTGTACTCGCTCTCGGTGAAGCGGATTCGGTCATCCGGCACCCCAGCGCCGCCGCTACTCTCGAGCATCGCCGCGAGGCTCTTACCGTCGAACTCCTCGGTGGAGTCGAGGCCGAGCAGGTCGAGGATGGTCGGCGCCACGTCCAGCAGCGACACGGGAGCCTCCCGGCCGGAAGCAGGCCCCAGCGACTTCGCGCCGTCACCGAAGCCGCGAAAGGCCAGCACCACCCGGTACTGCGATGGCGAAAACACGCTGGTCCCATGTCCCCACTGCTGGAAGGACGTGGCCTCCCGGGTTTGCAACGGAAACGCCCCGGACAGGAAATCGTCCGGCCCCAGCGCCTCGCCGTGGTCGGAGAGCAGCACGACGATGGCGTTCTGCAGCACCCCTGCGTCCTCCAGGACGCGGACCAATTCCCCGAACTGCGCGTCGGTCCTGATGACGGCGTGGCCATACTGCGCGGCGTAGGATGCTCCCTTGCTGTTGGAGCGGGCCCAGGTGAAGGGCCAGTGGGGCAGTGTCAGGTGGGCGGCGAGGAATACCGGGCGCGCGGCGGTGATTCCCCTGCGGAGCCTGTCGATGAACGAGTCAGGGTCGTACACCAGGTGGGCGGCGCGGTTGGTGTGGATGTGCGGGAACAGCCACCCGCCGAGCCGCGTGTTCACCAGCAGGTTGGACAGCGGCGTGTCGGCCAGCCGTGACAACAGGAAATCGCTGCCGCCCATGCCCGGTGTGAGCACCCTGTCGAATCCGAAGCTTTCGTCGATGTTCGCGAAGCGGGTTTCGTCGGTGGCGTAGTACGTCACGTATCCGTGGTCGCGGAGCAGCTGGGGCAGCGTCGCACCGGTCCGGATGTTCTCCCGGGGCAGCAGGTTCATCAGCGCGCCCGTGGTGTGCGGGTGGCGTCCGGTCAGGATGGAAATCCAGGACGGGAAGGTGCGCGCCAGGGGAGTGACGGTGTCATTGAACCGGATCGAGCCCTCCATGAAGGCGTGGAGGTTGGGCGTGGTTTCCGCGTCGATGAAGTCGGGGCGCAGGGAATCGATGCCGAGGAAGATGATGTTCGGGGCACCGGGTGGCGAGGACATTCCCGGCCTGTCCTGCCAGGCCAGCAGGCCAGTGCATCCCGCGATGACAATGGTGCTGGCTACCGCCACCCTGTAGCTTCGGGTGCGGTAGGTCGCGAGCAGCGCGGTGAGCGCGACGGCGACGGCAAGCAGCGTGCCCAGCAACGCAAACAGCGGCATGTCCGCGAGGTCCTGGCTGGCAAGCTCGTGGTAGGGCTCGCCCAGCGAGGAAGCCGGGAAGAGGGCGGCGTTGGCGAGCAGCACCCATCCCGCAGCGGCGATGAACCAGAGCGCTGTCCACTGGGTGCGGGTGGCCGGCACCGCCGGGAATGCCAGCTGGCTGGCCCGCGCCAGGAACCAGCAACAAAGCCCCAGGGCGATGTGGAGGGCGGTCAGTCCGGCCGCAAAGACGGCGAAGTTGAATCCTAGTCGGGTGCGCCAGAGGGGGGCGCCCATCGTGTTGCGCACGATGTCGATATTGAAGGTGGTGCCGGCCTGGTCGAAGGTGAGCCTGGCAAGGCTGATGATCAGCAGCGCGATTCCGAGGCAGACGGCCGGAAGCAATCCGTTTCCAGTCCGGGTCTTCGGGAGGGCGCGCACGTGGGCTGCTCCGGATGTCTAAGGTGCGGAAGAAATCTGCCCGCTTTCAACGGGCTGATATATCGAGTGCTCAGGACAGGTGTTCAGGCGTCCGGTGCACATGACAGAAGACATCGGGTGGAAAGTATCCGAAATCCGGGCCTTCAGAAAGAGAAAGCCCCTCCTGGGAGGGGCTTTCTGCTGCCGTAAGCTGTATTAAGCGCGACAGTTGGCCGGACGATACTTCGGGTCGAGCGTGCCGCCGTCAGTGGTGGCCGGATCAGTCGCACCGGAAGCGATGGTCAGGCCGGAGGTACCGGTGGTGCCCTTGTTGCCGCACACCCAGGCGATGTCGCCGTTCACGCTGGTGTATGGGGTCAGGTGAAGCGTGTCGCCGCTGATCTTGTTGTTGGCCTGGCCGCCAAACGTGATCTCGATCACGCCGCCGTCCTGAACCTCAACCTGCGTCACGTACTTGCCCTTGATGTTGGCGGCAGTATCCAGACCGGCCTCGGCATTGGTGGCCGGCCATTCACCGTTGCTGCCGTATGTCTCGGCCACAGCCGACTTGGCCGAGCTGGCCAGGTTCAGGCCTTCCGTCACCTGGGCGCGGATGGTGTAGTCAGAGTAGGCCGGGATGGCGATGGCAGCCAGGATGCCGATGATCGCCACCACGATCATCAATTCGATCAGGGTGAAACCCTTCTGTACGGTCTTCATCATTGAACTCCTTGGATCCCTAGAAAACTGTCTCTTGCAGCGACTCGGCACCATTGCCGGCAGCTGGTGTGGAGCAAGCCCCATGCCAGCTCCGGACGGGTGCCTAAGTTACGTTTTCCGGAGCCGATTTCTGTGCGTCAGCCGACAGTTTTCCGGAATCATGTCGCAAGGCTTCGTCTGCCCCGGGTTCGCATGTGACGTGCAGCGTCACTTTGTGACGAAGGGGCAGGCGGATGGACATGACGAGCAGTGGCGACTTCGTTGAACGCGGCAGTCGATGCGCGATGATCGCTGCGACGCAGCAGGCGTCCGGCAGCCGGTCCATGCCGCGGCACCCGAAGAATTCCTGCCGCACCCGTCAAGCTTGCCGGCTGCATCCTTCCGATACTTCTTCCACGGGCAGTGCGAGACCCCCCACTGTGCCGGCCCGGGAAGGAGCGGGTGGCAACACCCGCTCCTTTTATTTCCCAGGGCAGATTGCACAGGGGCATCGGGGGCCTGGACAGCCCCCGGCCTCACCCGTCCAGCGGATTGGCAGGCCGGGTCCGGGCAGCGCCTCAGCCCCAGGCCGGCCAGCCCGTCCACCCTTTCAGGTGGACAATTCCCCGCCTCCCGCTATAATCGCGGCCCCTCCTTTACCCCTGCCAATTCAAAAGGTTACCTGTGGACGGCCAGTCGATGGCGCTCTTCACGGGCAACGCCAACCCGGCGCTCGCCCTGGACATCGCACGTCACCTGATGGTGCCCCTTGGACGTGCGTCGGTCGGCCGTTTCAGTGACGGCGAGGTGAACGTCGAACTGATGGAGAACGTGCGCGGTCGCGACGTCTTCATCGTGCAGTCGACCTGCCCGCCGACCAACGACCACCTGATGGAACTGCTGGTGATGATCGACGCCTGCCGGCGCGCGTCGGCGGATCGCATCACCGCGGTGATCCCGTACTTCGGCTATGCGCGCCAGGACCGCCGTCCGCGCGGCGCGCGCTCGGCCATCACCGCCAAGCTGGTGGCCAACATGATCTCGCGCGCCGGCGCCGACCGCGTGCTGACCATCGACCTGCACGCCGACCAGATCACCGGCTTCTTCGACATCCCGGTAGACAACGTCTACGGCTCGCCGGTGCTGCTGGGCGACGCGTGGAAGCAGGGCTACGAGAACATGATCGTGGTGTCGCCCGACGTGGGCGGCGTGGTGCGCGCCCGCGCGCTGGCCAAGCAGCTGGATGACTGCGACCTGGCCATCATCGACAAGCGTCGCCCGCGCGCCAACGAAGTGAAGGTGATGAACATCATCGGCGACGTGAAGGACCGCTCCTGCATCCTGATCGACGACCTCGTGGACACCGCCGGCACGCTGTGCCAGGCGGCCGAGGCGCTGAAGGAGCAGGGCGCGCGCCGCGTGGTGGCCTACATCACCCACCCGGTGCTGTCGGGCAAGGCGGTGGAGCGCATCAGCAATTCCGCGCTCGACGAGCTGGTGGTGACCGACACCATCCCGCTGTCCCAGGCCGCGCGCGCCTGCGGGCGCATCCGCGTGCTGTCGGTGGCGGAGCTGCTGGCCGAGACCATCCGTCGCGTGCGCGACGAGGAATCGGTCAGCTCGATGTACATCGACTGACAAGGTGTTCGAAGGTGATGCGCGCTGGTCGCGGCGCGCATCGTGTTTAAACCGTGTGGAGATGAAAATGGGCAAGACGTTCGAAATCGTCGCCGAGACGCGCAAGGACCAGGGCAAGGGTGCGAGCCGCCGCCTGCGTCGCGCGGCCAAGGTGCCGGGAATCCTCTATGGCGGCACGCAGGCGCCGACCCCCGTGGTGCTCGATCACCTGAAGCTTCTGAACGTGATCGAGGACGAGAAGTTCTTTTCCAGCATCATCAAGCTGAAGCTTGACGGCCAGGACCAGCAGGCGGTCGTCAAGGACGTGCAGATGCACCCGGCCAAGAACCAGGTGCTGCACGTGGACCTGCAGCGCGTGCTGGCTGACCAGCCGATCCGCCTGCACGTGCCGATCCACTTCCTGAACGCCGGCAGCGCGCCGGGCGTGAAGCTGCAGGGCGGCCTGGTGTCGCACCTGAAGACCGAGGTGGAAGTGTCCTGCCTGCCGAAGGACCTGCCCGAGGCGCTGGAAGTGGACATGTCGCAGATGAACCTGAACGAGACCATCTTCCTGAAGGACCTGAAGCTGCCCGAGGGCGTGTCCCTGCCGGAGCTGGCCCAGGGTCGCAACCCGCCGGTGGTCTCGATCCACGCGCCGCGCGTGGAGGACGAGCCTGCGACGCCCGCCGAGGCTGCCGCCCCGGCTGCGAAGGAAGCCGACAAGAAGGACGCCGGCAAGAAGTAATCCGGTCGCGGATTGCCGACCTGCCAGCGCCCGGCGCCGTCGCAGATGCCCGCCACCGCGATCCAGCTCATCGTGGGCCTGGGGAACCCGGGCCGCGAGTACGAGGCCACGCGCCACAATGCAGGCTTCTGGCTGGTGGAAGAGCTGGCACGGCGCCACGGCGGCGCCTTTCGCCTGGAGCCGCGTTTCCGTGCCGAGCTGGCGCGGACGCGGCTCGCAGGTGGCGATGTGTGGCTGTGCAAGCCACAGGACTACATGAACAACAGCGGCCGCGTCACGGCCGCCGTTGCCTCCTTCTACAAGATCCCTCCTGCCGCCATCCTGGTGGCGCATGACGAGCTGGACCTGCCCCCCGGGGAGCTCAGGCTCAAGTTCGGTGGCGGGGCCGGCGGCCACAACGGCCTGAAGGACCTGATCGCCCACGTGGGCCAGGACTTCTGGCGATTGCGCATCGGCGTGGGACATCCCGGCTCGCGCGAGCAGGTCACGCCGTACCTGCTGGGCCGGCTCGGTGCCTCCGAGCGCGCGCCCATCGAGCAGTCCATCCCCGCCGCGGCCGATATCGTGCCGGTGTTGCTGGAGCAGGGCGGGGAGAAGGCCATGCAGAAGCTACACACCACGCCGCGCGCGCCGCGCGGCTGAACCCGAGGAATCCCCATGGGCATCCAATGCGGAATCGTCGGCCTGCCGAACGTCGGCAAGTCGACCCTGTTCAACGCGCTGACCAAGGCGCAGATCGCGGCCGAGAACTATCCCTTCTGCACCATCGACCCGAACGTGGGCGTGGTGGGCGTGCCGGACCCGCGGCTCAACGAGCTGGCGGCCATCGTCAAGCCCGAGCGCGTGCTGCCGGCGGTGGTGGAGTTCGTGGACATCGCGGGCCTGGTGGCCGGCGCCTCCAAGGGCGAGGGCCTGGGCAACCAGTTCCTGGCCAACATCCGCGAGACCGACGCCATCGCGCACGTGGTGCGCTGCTTCGACAACGATGACATCGTGCACGTGGCCGGCAAGGTCGATCCCATCGCCGACATCGACGTGATCGACACCGAGCTGTGCCTGGCCGACCTGGCCACGGTGGAGAAGGCCCACGAGCGCGCCGCCAAGGGCGCCAAGGCCGGCGACAAGGACGCCATCCGCAAGCGCGACCTGTTCGCGCGCGTGCGCGACCACCTGAACGATGGCAAGCCGGCCCGCTCGGCGCAGCTGTCCGACGAGGACCGCGCCGACCTGCGCGAGCTGCACCTGCTGACGCTCAAGCCCATCATGTACGTGGCCAACGTCAATGAGTCCGGCTTCACCAACAATCCCCGCCTGGATGCCGTGCGTGCGCGCGCGCAGAAGGAGGGCGCGGTGGTGGTGCCCGTTTGTGCCGCCATCGAAGCGGAGATTGCGCAGCTCGACGATGCCGAGAAGGGCGAGTTCCTGAAGGATCTGGGCCTCGCCGAGCCGGGCCTGGATCGCGTGATCCGCGCGGCCTACCAGCTGCTGGGCCTGCAGACCTATTTCACCGCCGGCGTGAAGGAAGTGCGCGCGTGGACGGTGAAGGTGGGCGCCACCGCGCCGCAGGCCGCGGGCGTGATCCACACCGACTTCGAGCGCGGCTTCATCCGCGCCGAGGTGATCTCGTATGCCGACTTCATCAAGTACGGCGGTGAGGCGGGTGCGAAGGAGGCCGGCAAGCTCAGGCTGGAGGGCAAGGAGTACATCGTCCAGGAGGGCGATGTCATGCACTTCCGCTTCAACGT
>CAYVZE010000074.1:0-12416 GCA_964455685.1 uncultured Steroidobacteraceae bacterium | reverse complement strand
TCCCGATGTTCCTGATCATCGGCATCTGGGGCGGCCCGCGGCGCATCTACGCCACGATCAAGTTCTTCCTGTACACCTTCCTTGGCTCGGTGTTCATGCTGATCGCACTGATCTACATGTACACCAAGGCCGGCGACTACGACATCGGCGCCTTCCAGGCCCTGCCGTTGTCGCTGGTGGAGCAGCGCTGGATCTTCCTGGCCTTCCTGGCCGCCTTCGCGGTCAAGGTGCCCATGGTGCCGGTGCACACCTGGTTGCCGGACGCCCACGTGGAGGCGCCCACCGGCGGCTCCGTGGTGCTGGCGGCCATCATGCTGAAGATGGGCGGCTACGGCCTGCTGCGCTTCGCGCTGCCCATTGCGCCTGACGCGGGCCGCGAGCTGGACCTGCTGATCATCATTCTCTCGCTGGTGGCGGTGGTGTACATCGGTTTCGTCGCGCTGGTGCAGCACGACATGAAGAAGCTGATCGCGTACTCCTCGATCGCGCACATGGGCTTCGTGACCCTGGGCGCGGTGCTGGCGTACGACATCGTGGCCTCGACCGGCAGCGCTGCCGGCGCGGGCATGGGCCTGGATGGCGCGATGGTGCAGATGATCTCCCACGGCGTGATCTCCGGCGCCATGTTCCTGTGCGTGGGGGTGATGTACGACCGCGTGCACAGCCGCGAGATCAGCGCCTACGGCGGCGTGATCAACACCATGCCGGTGTTCGCCGCGTTCGCGGTGTTCTTCGGCATGGCCAACGCCGGCCTGCCGGGCACCTCCGGCTTCGTCGGCGAGTTCCTGGTCATCCTGGCCGCCTTCAAGGCCAACTTCTGGTATGCCGCGCTGGCGGCGCTGACGCTGATCCTCGGCGCGGCCTACACGCTGTGGCTGATCAAGCGCACCATCTTCGGGCCCGTGGCCAATGACCACGTGGCCGCGATGAAGGACATCGATGGCCGCGAGTTCCTGGTGCTGGCGATGCTCGCCGTCGCCGTGCTGCTCCTCGGCCTGTGGCCCGCGCCGCTGCTTGACGTGATGCGCGGCGCGATCGAACAACTGACCCAGCAGATCCTGGCCACCAAGCTATGACGCCTTTCTCCTCTTCCGAACTCCTGCTGGCCCTGCCGGAGATCTACCTCACCGGCGCCATCTGCCTGGTGCTGCTGTTCGACCTGTTCGCGGGTGGCCGTGACGCGGGCCGCACCGGCACGCTGACCCTGCTCGTGCTGGTGGTCGGCGCCGCGCTGACCTGGCGGCAGGGCGTGGCGGTGCGCACCGAGGTCTTCCATGGCCTGTACGTGGCCGACCCGCTGTCCTCGCTGCTGAAGTCCTGCGCCTTCGTGTTCACGGCGATGTCGCTGTTCTACAGCCGCCTGTACCTGGGCCGCCGCGGCATCCGCAAGGGTGAGTACTACATCCTCACCCTGACGGCGCTGCTGGGCGTGCTGGTGATGGCTTCGGCGCCGAACCTGCTGACGCTGTACGTGGGCCTGGAGCTGCTGTCGCTGTCCCTGTACGCGCTGGTGGCCTTCGACCGCGAGTCCGGACCTGCTGCCGAGGCGGCGATCAAGTACTTCGTGCTGGGCGCGCTGGCCTCGGGCGTGCTGCTGTTCGGCATGTCGGTGCTGTACGGCCTGACCGGCACGCTGGAGCTCTCGCAGCTGTCGGCGCGGCTGGGAGCGGAGCCGGGCTTCGGCTTCATCCTTGCCGCCTCATTCGTGGTGGTGGCGATCGCGTTCAAGTTCGGCGCCGTGCCGTTCCACATGTGGGCGCCGGACGTCTACCAGGGCGCGCCGACCTCCACCGCCACCATGGTGGCAACCGTATCCAAGATCGGCTCGTTCGCAATGGCCTTCCGCCTGCTGTCGGAGGGCATGAGCGGGCAGGGCGCCGAGTGGAGCCAGATGCTGGGCGTGCTGGCGGTGCTGTCGGTGGTCGCCGGCAATGTGATCGCCATCGCGCAGACCAGCATCCTGCGCATGCTGGCGTACTCGGCGGTTGGCAACGTCGGCTTCATGCTGTTCGGCTTTGCCGCGGCCACGCCGGCCGGCTACAGCGCGGCGCTGTTCTACACGCTGACCTACATCCTGATGACCATCGCGGCCTTCGCCGTGGTGCTGGTCGCCAGCCGCAATGGCTGCGAGGCAGACCAGCTCGAGCACTACAAGGGCCTGAACCAGCGCGACCCGCTGCTGGCCGGCGCGATGGCCTTCGTGATGTTCTCCACCGCAGGCGTGCCGCCGTTCGTGGGCTTCTGGGCCAAGCTGGAAGTGATCCGCGCGTTGCTGGGCAGCGGCCTGCTGGCCTTTGCCATCGTGGCGGTGGTCGCGTCCGTGATTGGCGCCTTCTACTACCTGCGCGTGGTGTGGCTGATGTACTTCGAGCAGCCGCAGGAGCAGCCGGCGCTGCTGCCCTCTGGCGCGCTGAAGGTGGTGCTGGCCATCAACGCGCTGGCGGTGCTGGCGCTGGGCATCATGCCGGGGCGGCTGCTGGCGCTGTGCCAGCAGGTGATCCCGGGACTGTGATCGTGCGCGCCGGCCTGTCCGGCGCACACGCAAAAAAATTTCCGATTCTCGGCGCGTTGGGATAATATGCGCGCCCTCCTGGTGCGGGGTGGAGCAGTCTGGCAGCTCGTCGGGCTCATAACCCGAAGGTCGCAGGTTCAAATCCTGCCCCCGCTACCAACCTTTCCTTGCGGCCGCCAATGCTCCGGCGGCCGTCTTCTCCTCAAAGCCGCAGCCGACAATGCATTCCCGGGCTGGCGGGAGTTCAACCGCATGGCCGGGATGGGCGGCTGGCGCGATCGCGACGCTGGCGCCGGTCCCTACTGGTACGTGGACGAGGAGGGCAGGCTGCTCTCGGATGATTCGCCCGGACCGGCGGGCAGCCACGGCGATCGCATTCCATTCGAGATCGTGGTGCGCGCCGACCACCCGGTGACGCGCGGCCTGCCACGACGCTGGCTGCATGCCGCGGACGAGCTTTATGCCCGGCTCCGGGGCCCCGGCGAGCGCATGACGGTGCTGGCCACCGCCTGGTCGGACCCGGCCAACCAAGGCACCGGACGGCACGAGCCGCAGCTGCTGGCGATGGATTACGGCCGCGGCAGGGTCTTCCACACCACGCTGGGCCATGACGCCACGGGGCTGGCGTCGGTGGACTTCGTGGTGACCTTCCAGCGGGGCACCGAGTGGGCAGCGACCGCCGAGGTGACCTTGCCTGCGCCAGCCGAATTCCCGGGTACGGACAGGCCGCTGCTGCGGCCGGACCTTGCGGCGCTTGCGGAAAGTCCTGATGGGCGGGGACAGCCCTGATCCGACAGGATTTTTTGTGCGCGATTTACGCGCTGCGACACAACTTTTCCTACAATCCGTTGTCCAAACTGGAAGCAAGGCGGCCCATCGTTGTTGCGCCGCATGAAATTGAGGCCCCAAAGGGGCGGGGGAAGCGATTTGAAGGCCCGATTCGCCATCGACCGACGTGATTTCCTGGGGGTGGGCCTTGCGCTGGCCGGTTCCGCCGTGCTGCCGCGGGTGGCCCCGGCTTCGACCAGCCTCAGCCTGCGGCCGCTGACGCCGCGCATCTGGCTGGTCGAGGGAGCCGCCGCCAACATCGTGGTGGCCTCGGCGGGCGGCGAGCTGGTGCTGGTGGATGGTGGTTCGGCCGCCGACGCCAAGGCGCTGGAAGCCCTGCTGGAGCAGAACTTCCCCGGCCAGAAGCTGCGCGCGGTGTTCAACACCCACTGGCACCATGCGCAGGTGGGCTTCAATGCCACCGCGCGCGCCAGGGGCGCCGACGTGCTGGCGCACGAGAACACCCGCCTGTGGCTGACCACCGACGTCAACTCGCGCTGGGAGGGCAAGGTGTACAAGCGCCTGCCGAAGGAAGCCTGGCCGAACCGCACGTTCTTCTACGACCCGCAGGTGTTCGAGTTCGCCGGCGGACGCGTCGAGTACGTGCACCTGGGGCAGGCGCACACCGACGGCGACATCTACGTGCGCTTCCCCGAGGACAACGTCATCGTCACCGGCGACGTGTTCACGCCGGGGCGCTACCCGCTGGTCGACACCGCCACCAACGGCTACCTGGGCGGCATCAATACGGCGCTGCGCACCATTGCCGGCGTGAGCAATGACAGCACCCGGCTGGTGCCCGGCAGCGGCCCGGTGGTGACCGGCCTGGACGCACTGAACCTGCAGCTGGAGATGGGCCAGGCGGTGCTGGTGAAGATGAGCGACAACTACCGCAAGGGCGGCACGTTCGAGGAGTTCGTGGCCACCAGGCCCACGGCCGACTACGACGCGCGGCTCGGCGATCCGTCCCAGTTCCTGAAACTGGCCTATGACTCGGCCTGGTACCAGGTCAATCCGATGGGAGGTCTGACCACGGGTCAGCCGCCTGCCGGGAGGTCCCGTTAAGATGATGCTGTTCGAGAACAAGTCCTGGCGCGGCCTGGCAGCGAGCCTGCTGCTGGCGGCGCCGCTGGCTGCCGGAGCTGCTGAGGCCGGCGGCCACCATGTGCCCGTGTCCCTGCACGACAAGGACTGGGCCTTCATCGACAAGTACTGCAGCAGTTGCCACAACTCCACCGACTGGGCCGGCGAGCTGGCACTGGACGTGCTCGACACCAGCAACGTCGCCGGCGATGGCGACGTGTGGGAGGAAGTGGTGCGCAAGCTGCGCGGCGCGCTGATGCCGCCATCGAGCGATCCGCAGCCCACGCCCGAGGAGCGCATGGCCTTCATCCACTCGATGGAAGCCACGCTCGACCGGGCCATCCTCGCCCAGCCCGATCCCGGCTCGGTGGCGCTGCATCGCCTGAACCGGCGTGAGTACGCCAACGCCATCCGCGAGCTGCTCGACCTGGAAGTGGAGGCCGAGGCGCTGCTGCCGCGCGATGACCTCTCCGGCGGCTTCGACAACGTGGCCGAGGTGCTGAAGGTCTCGCCGTCCTTCCTCGAGCAATACCTGGCCGCCGCGCGCGAGGTCAGCATCCAGGCCGTGGGTAACCCGCGGGCGCGCACCACCGGCCGCGTCTACCCGGGCGACCTGGCGGCACAGCAGTACATCAACCGCCCGGGCCTGCCGCTGGGTACCCGCGGCGGCCTGGCCATCGACCACTACTTCCCGGCCGATGGCGAATACGAGATCACCATCAACGGCCTGGTGGGTGGCGGTTATGTCTGGGGCGTGGCCGACGAGTACACCGTGGTGATCACGGTCGACGGCGAGCGCGTGTTCCAGGCGCAGCTGGGCGGCGAGGACGACCTGCGCGCGGTGGACGTGCAGCAGGCCGTGGGCATCGCCGCCATCGAGCAGCGCTTCAAGGACATCCGCTTCAAGGCCAGGGCCGGCACGCACCGCGTGGGCATTTCCTTCAAGCAGAAGACCGCGGCCGAGCACATCGACATCCTGCATGCCTTCAACCCGGTGACGGGCATGGCGCAGAACCACAGCGGTGCGGCGTTCTCCGACGGCCCGCGCCTGGCCAACGTGGAGATCCGCGGCCCGATCGAGAAGACCGGCGTCAGCGACACGCCCAGCCGCCGCAAGCTGTTCGTGTGCTACCCGACGAGCGAGGCCGAGGAGACCGCCTGCGCGAAGCAGATCTTCTCGAAGCTCGCCAAGCGCGCCTTCCGCCAGCCGGTGGGCGACGAGGACATTGCCGGCGCGATGCAGTTCTTCGCCGAGGGCCGCAAGGACGGTACCTTCGACGACGGCATCCAGAAGGGCGTGATGGCGATCCTGTCCAGCCCGCGCTTCCTGTTCCGCTCGCACACGCCGCCCGAGGGCGCGAAGCCGGGCGAGGCCTACCGCATCTCCGACCTGGAGCTGGCCACGCGCCTGTCGTTCTTCCTGTGGAGCACGCTGCCGGACGAGCAGCTGATCGACCTGGCCGCCGCCGGCAAGCTGAAGGACCCGAAGGTGCTGGAGTCGGAGGTGCGGCGCATGCTGCGCGATCCGCGCGCCCGCACCATGGTCGAACAGTTCACCGCCCGCTGGCTGAACGTGGACGGCCTGGACCTGGTGAACACGGACACGCTGCTGTTCCCCGACTTCACCGACGACCTGATCCCGGCCTTCAAGCGCGAGCTGTTCGAGTTCGTGTGGAGCGTGCTGGGCGAGGACCGCAACGTCATCGACCTGATGACGGCCGACTGGACCTTCCTCAACGAGCGCCTGGCGCTGCACTACGGCATCCCGGGCATCCGCGGCGGCGAGTTCCGCAAGGTGAAGCTCGAGCAGGACTACCGCCGCGGCCTGCTGGGCAAGGGCGCCATCCTGACCGCGACCTCCTATGCCAACCGCACTTCCCCGGTGGTGCGCGGCTCCTGGGTGCTGGAGCACCTGATGGGCACGCCGCCGGCCGCGCCCCCGCCGGGCGTGGAGCAGTTCCCGGAGAGTGAGGAGGGCGGCGAGCAGCTGACCGTGCGCCTGCGCCTGGAGCGCCACCGCGCCACCAAGGGCTGCGCCGGCTGCCACGACGTGATCGACCCGGTGGGCATCGCGCTGGAGAACTTCAACGCGGTGGGCCAGTGGCGGGAGAAGGACATCGACGCGGGCGAAGCCATCGACGCCGGCGGCCGGCTGGCCGATGGCACCGAGGTCAACGGCGTTGCCGCGCTGCGCGACTACATCGCTGGCCGTCCGGACTTGTTCGTGCACACCCTGGCGGAGAACCTGCTGATCTACGCGCTGGGCCGCCCGGTGAAGTACTACGACATGCCGCTGCTGCGCCAGCTGGTGCGCGATGCGGCGAAGAAGGACTACAAGTTCTCGGCGCTGGTGCTGGGCATTGTCTCCAGCCAGGCGTTCCAGTATGACAAGGTGCCGGAAGAGAAGCCGGCGACGATCACGGCCGACGCGAGGTGAGGGCCATGTACATCACGAAGAAGCATCTTTCCCGACGTGCAGTGCTGAAAGGCGCCGGGTATGCGGTGTCCCTGCCGCTGCTCGACGCGATGATCCCGGCCGCCACCGCGCTGGCCAACACGGCCGCCGCGCCGAAGCTGCGCATGGCATTCGTGTACTTCCCGCATGGCGCGGTGATGGACCAGTGGACGCCCAAGGCCGAGGGACCGGATTTCGATCTGCCGCCGATCCTGGCGCCGCTGAAGCCCTTCCAGAAGCAGCTGACCGTGATCAGCGGACTGGAGAACAAGTCGGCCATCGCGGCGCCGGTGCACGCCATCACGCCGGGCACCTGGCTGTCCTGCGTGCCGCCGCGCATCAGCCACGATCCCTACGGCGGCATCACCGTCGACCAGATCATCGCCAAGCACATCGGCCAGGAGACGCCGATTCCGTCGCTCGAGGTGGCCACCGAGGAGCGCGGCGGCGAGGGTTCCTGTGACCGCAACTACGGCTGCAGCTACGGCAAGACCATCTCCTTCCGCGACCCGACCACGCCGCTGCCGATGGAGCACAACCCGCGCAAGCTGTTCCAGCAGCTGTTCGGCGCCGGTGACACGGCCGACGAGCGCGTGCGCCTGGCGCGCGAGAGCAGGAGCATCCTGGACCTGGTCTCGCGCGAGGCGGGCGACCTGCGCAAGACCCTGGGCGCGCGCGACCGCGCCGCCCTCGACGACTACCTCGCCACGGTGCGCGAGATCGAGCGCCGCATCCAGCAGCTGGAGAACCGCGACATGACCGGCGTGGAGCTGCCGGATGCTCCCTCGGGCATCCCGTCGAAGTTCGACGAGCACATGCGGCTGATGTTCGACCTGATCGCGCTGGCCTTCCAGGCCAACCTGACACGCGTGGTCAGCTTCATGATGGCCGCCGAGGTGTCCAACCAACCCTACAGCTTCATGGGCGTGCCGGATGCCTTCCATCCGCTCTCGCACCATGCCAACAACCCGAACAAGCTGGCCACGCTGGCTCGGGTGCAGGCCTGGAACACCGGCGAGTTCGCCAGGTTCGTCGCCAAGCTGCAGTCGCTGCCGGATGGCGAGGGCAACATGCTCGACAACTCCATCCTGATGTTCGGCAGCAACATGAGCGACTCGAACGCGCACAACCACTTCCCGCTGCCGATGGCGCTGGTGGGCGGCGGCGCGGGCAGGCTCAAGGGCAACCGCCACCTGCGCTACCCGGACAAGACGCCGATCGCCAACCTGCACCTGACCATCCTCGACCGTGTCGGCGTGCCGATGGAGACCTTCGGCGACTCGACCATGAAGTTCACCGAGGTCTGACGCATCGTGAAACTGCGAGTTGGAATCCTGCTGGCGCTGCTGCCGGCAATTGCCTCCGCCGAGCTGCGGGGCCTGCTGGACGTGGCCCAGGAAGGCAATTCCGCCGCGGCGGTGCGCATGCTCAAGGAGGGCGCGGATGCGAAGGCCCGCGCCTCCGACGGCACCACGGCGCTGCACTGGGCGGCCTACCACGGTGACCTGGATCTGGCCAGGCGCCTGCTGAAGGCGGGTGCGGACCCGAACGCGCGCAATGACTACGGCTCCACGCCGCTGCAGGAAGCGGCCATCCGCGGCGATGCGCAGATGCTGCGCGTGCTGGTGAAGGCTGGCGCCGATCCCAACACCGCCAACGACGAAGGCGAGACCGCGCTGATGACGGTGGCGCGCACCGGCAAGGTGGAGGCCGCCGAGGTGCTGGTGAAGGCAGGCGCCGACATCAATGCAGTGGAGTCCTGGCGCGGCCAGACGGCGCTGATGTGGGCCGCCGCGCAGCGCAACCCGGCCATGGTGCGCTACCTGCTGAAGGCGGGCGCGAACCCGGACACCGTGTCTTTCCTGCGCAACTGGGAGCGGCGCATCACCGCCGAGCCGCGGCGCCAGTGGCGCCCGCCGGGCGGCTGGACGGCGCTGCTGCTGGCCGCGCGGGAAGGTTGCGCCGACTGCGCCCACGAGCTGGTCAAGGGCGGGGCGGACATCAACCTCACCGACCCGGAGAACATCTCGCCGCTGCTGATGGCGATCCTCAATGCGCGCTTCGACACCGCCAAGGTGCTGATCGAGGGCGGCGCGGACGTGAACATGTGGGACGTGTGGGGCCGTGCGCCGCTGTACTCGGCCATCGACTACAACACCACCCCGCGCGGCGGCCGCCCGGACCGCCCCTCGACCGACCGCACCACGCCGCTCGAAGTGGCGCAGATGCTGATCGAGCGCGGCGCCAACGTGAACATGCAGCTGAAGCTGTTCCCGCCGTACCGCCTGCTGGGCCCGGACCGCGGCGGTGACTCGGTGCTGACCACCGGCTCCACGCCGCTGCTGCGCGCCGCCAAGGCCTGCGACGTCCCGGCCATCAAGCTGCTGCTGGATGCCGGCGCCATGGTGGACCTGCAGAACAACCTTGGCGCCACGCCGCTGCTGGTGGTGGCGGGCATGAACTGGGCCATCACCGACACGCGCGGCCGCTTCCGCAACGAGCAGCATTGCATCGAGTCCGCGAAGCTGCTGCTCGAGGCCGGCGCCGACATCAACCGCGCCAACCCCAATGGCCAGACCTCGCTGCATGCCGCGGCACGCCTGGACATGAAGGACCTGGTGCGCTTCCTCGGTGAGCGCGGCGCGGACCTTCTGGCGAAGGATCGCAGCGGCGCCACGCCGCTGGACATCGCCGAGGGTCGCGTGGGCACCGCGGCCCGCCCGGGCGCCTCGGGTCCCGAGCCGCATCCGGAAGTGGCGGCGGTGCTGCACGAGCTGCTGGCCGCGCGCGGCATCGAAGTGCCGGCGCCCGCAACCGCCAACTGACAGGCAGGGCCGGCGGCTCCTGCGCCGGCCCGGTTTCAGGGCGCCGTATCCGCCGGCGCCCGCTGCTCCCAGAAATTCAGTTCCAGCTTCAGGCCGTTCGGGTCCTCCAGGAAGATCTGCCTGAGGCCGATCTCCGGCGAGTCGTGCGGATGGAAGGCAATGCCGCGCGCGCGCAGCCGGTCCACCAGCACGCCATGGGCCGCGGCCGGCGCGTTGAAGGCCACGTGGTCCAGGGGGCCCGTGCCCGGGGCAGGCCTGGTCACCGGAATGCCCAGCCGCCGGCTGTGCGCGGTGTAGGAATCCCAGTCGGCGATGTGGATCACGGCCACCTCGCCCAGGTACAGCCAGTGGCCCAGGAAGCCCAGCTCGGGCCGGAATCCTTCGGAGAATCCCAGCACGTCGCGGTAGAAATCGCGCGTGCCGTCCACGTCATGGGTCATCACCAGGAAATGGTCGAGCCTTGCAAACATGTGCGCTGCCTGTGGCCTTGGGCTGTCGCATAATGTCCCATAACGGCGCGCGGCAGAAGCAGCTGGTCGGGGGAAGGAGGCGGTGCATCCGAGCGCGTGCTGGCGGTGGCCCTGCCGCCGGAGCTGGTGGCGCCAGTGATCGGCGCCCGGTAACAGCAGGAGAAGGACATGAAGAAGAAGCGACCGGGATGGATGGGGCCTGCCTTGCTGCTGCTGGCCGCAGCGGCGCTGCCGGCGGCGGCGCAGAACCAGGGCGGCATTACCCATCCCTGCGACCGCGCCTGCCTGACGCGCTTCATCGATGCCTATCTCGACGGGCTCATCGCCAACGACCCTTCGCGCGTGCCGCTGGCATCGGGCGCAAAGGTCACCCTGAACGACGACGTGGTCGAGCTGGGACGGGTGTTCTGGGATGCCGCCACCTCGGTGCAGTCGCGCATCGACATCGCCAATCCCCGCTGGGGCGACACCGGTACCCAGGCGGTGATCAACAATGCCGACGGATCGCAGTACATCCATGTGTTCCGCCTGAAGGTGAAGGAAGGCGCCATCACCGAGGTGGAGACCCTGCTGGTGCGCAACGCGGAGGAGGGCGGGCTGTTCGACCTGTCCACGCTGCAGGTCCCCAATCGCAATTTCAACCAGCCGATCCGGCCGGCGGAGCAGGATTCCTATTACGACCTGGTGGCCGCGGCGGAAGGCTACTGGCGCGCCTTCAACACCAACGGCACTGACGAATACCACCCGGCGCCGTTCTGGCCTGGCGTGCAGCGGCTGGAGAACGGCTATCGCACCACCGACGTGGCCTTCGCCGGCAATCCGGCGATGACAGCCGCCGAGCAGTTCGAGCGCGGACTGCATGCCGGCCGCAACATCTGGGACATCCGCTACCCCGTGGTCGATGAGGAATACGGGGTGGTGCTGAGCTTCGCGCGCTTCGGCCTGAAGGCCGGGGCCACGCCGCGACACGCGGCACAGCGCGCGACCCGGCTGGTGGCGGAGTTCTTTGCCATCCGCAACGGCCAGATCTGGGACATCCAGGCGGCCATGGTCAATCGCGACGAATCGCTGCCGTCGGCGTGGCCGGCGGACTACGGCCCGACCCGCGGCGGCTGGCCGCCTGTCACCTGCGACCGCGCCTGCCTGACGCGTTTCATCGATGCCTACTATGCGGCGCTGCTCGCCAGGGACGCAGCGGCGCTGCCGCAGGCCGCTCGCGCCCGCATCACGCTCAATGGCGACGAGAAGCGCCTGTCCGAGGTGTTCTGGCCGACAGCAAAGGCCGTGCGCTGGCGCTTCGATGCCGTCAACGAGCGGCTGGGCGACACCGGCACCCAGGTGGTGATCACCAATGAGGACGGCTCGGAGACCATGGAGGTGCTGCGCCTGAAGGTGGCTGATGGCGCCATCACCGAGATGGAGATCCTGCGTTGCCACAAGGGCTGCGCAGGCGATGCCTGGTGGGGCCCTGAGCAGCTCGACCCGGAGCCCTCGGACTTCCTGAAGCTGCCCATCCCGCCCGCCGAGCGCGACTCCTACTACAAGCTGGTGGCCGTCGCCGATGGCTACTTCCGCGCCTTCCAGACCAATGGCACGCCGGATTACCACCGCGCGGACCTGCTGCCCGACACGCGCCGCTTCGAGAATGGCGCCTTCTTCACCGGCACGTACCGCAATGGGAAGTACGTCACGGCAGCCGAGGGCTTCGAACGCGGCAGCTTCATCGGCCGCAACCTGTGGGACCGGCGTTACGCCGTGGTCGACGAGGAGCGCGGCATCGTGCTGGTGATCCTGCGCTTCGGCAAGGTCGATGGCGTGCAGAACGCTTCCTCGGTGACGGCGTATGACCGCATCGTGGGCGAGTTCTTCACCGTCAAGTCGGGGCTGATCCAGGAAGTGCAGGCAGTGCTGGTCAACCGCGATGACTCGCAACCGACGGGATGGGACACGAGCTGGTACGGACCCGGGCGCGGCGGCTGGCACCGGATGCCCACCGGCCAATGAGTGCAGGTCGCCTGCTGCTCGCATTGCCGGGCAACGAGGAGTTCGCGCAGCGCCTGGCCGGCGAGATGTCCGCGGCCTTCGAGGTGGTGGAGACGCGCCGCTTCCCCGATGGCGAGAGCTACGTGCGGCTGCCCTGCGAGACCGCCGGCCGCGTGGTGGATTTCGTCTGCACGCTGGTGAACCCGGACGAGGGCTTCCTCCGGCTGGTGTTCGCCGCGGACGCGGCCCGCGAGCTGGGC
>CAYVZE010000073.1:0-12674 GCA_964455685.1 uncultured Steroidobacteraceae bacterium | reverse complement strand
AGGTGTACGTGCTGACGAAGGAAGAGGGTGGCCGTCACACGCCGTTCTTCAAGGGCTATCGTCCGCAGTTCTACTTCCGCACGACGGACGTGACGGGCACGATCGAGCTGCCCGAGGGCCAGGAGATGGTGATGCCCGGCGACAACGTGCAGATGACGGTGGAGCTGATTGCGCCGATCGCGATGGACGCGGGCCTGCGCTTTGCCATCCGCGAGGGCGGCAGGACCGTCGGCGCGGGCGTCGTCGCGAAGATCCTGAAGTAAGTTTTTCAACATTGGACGCGGGCCGCGAAGGCGGCCCCGCCTGGAGGCAGGGGTAACGCCCTGGCAAGCAAAGATGGCCAACCAGAACATCCGCATCCGCCTGAAGGCGTTCGACCACAGGCTGATCGACAATTCGGCGAGGGAGATCGTCGAGACCGCCAAGCGCACGGGCGCGACCGTGCGCGGCCCGGTGCCGCTGCCCACCAAGATGGAGCGCTTCACCGTGCTGGTCTCGCCGCATGGCGACAAGGACGCGCGTGACCAGTTCGAGCTGCGCACGCACAAGCGCCTGATGGACATCCTCGACCCCACCGACAAGACGGTGGACGCGCTGATGAAGCTCGAGCTGCCCGCCGGCGTCGACGTGCAGATCAAGCTGAACTGAGACAGCTGAAGCTCCCGCGGCGGCGGTCCTCGCCGCCGCGGTTGCGGCCTCCCTCCTTCCGGCCGCATTCCCTCCCGATCCGTTGATCCTGCCCCGGCCATGCCCGGGGGCATCGTCGTTCACCTGTCCTGCGCATCCTCGCCCGGACCGGCAGCGATGACGCCTGACGCTTGCAATCACCGCCCCCGGCGGTGAGCATCATGCGCCAGGGAGGGATCCGAATGATCCGCTTGTTCGCCACCACGAACGGAATCGTCCTGGAACGGGAGGGGCAGCACCGCCTCGGCACCGGGCTGGAAGGCATCGACGCGCTGTTCCGCGTGCCGGATCCGCACGGCCTGCTCCAATCCTGCTGGAACGGCGCGGCGCCTTGCGATGCGCCTGCTGCCGGCACGCTGCTCCCGCCCATCCAGTCGCAGGAGGTGTGGGCCGCCGGCGTGACGTACCTGCGCAGCAAGGATGCCCGGATGGAGGAGTCGCGCGAGGCCGGCGGCGGTGACTTCTACGACCGGGTCTACCATGCCGGGCGCCCCGAGCTGTTCTTCAAGGCCACGCCGCACCGGGTCGCAGGGCCGGGGGGCGCGGTGCGCATCCGCGGTGACTCGAAGTGGAACGTGCCCGAACCTGAGTTGACGCTGGCCGTCAGCGCCGCGGGCCGCATCTTCGGCTACACCATCGGCAACGACATGTCCTCGCGCGACATCGAGGGCGAGAACCCGCTGTACCTGCCGCAGGCCAAGGTCTACGCCGGCAGCGCCGCGCTGGGGCCCTGCCTGGTGGTGGACGCGGCCCCGCCCGCGCCGGGCACCGTGATCGCGCTGGAGATCCGCCGCGGCGGCAGGACGGTGTTCTCCGGCGAGACCCGGGTGGACCGCATCAAGCGCCCGCTGCCCTCGCTGGTGGAATACCTGTACCGCGACAATGCCTTCCCGGCCGGGGCCTTCCTGATGACGGGCACCGGCATCGTGCCGCCGGATTCATTCACGCTGGCGCAGGGGGACGAGATCCTCATCACCATTGAGCCAGTGGGGACATTGCGCAACACAGTGGCCTGACGCGGACCGGAGGGACCGGGCGCGCAGGCAAGGCCAGGAGGAAAGTTGATGGAGCTGCACGGACAGAGCCTGGTGGCGGGCAAGTGGACCACTCATCGCGGCAGGAGCTTCCGCGCACTGGATCCGTACACCGGCCGGCACCTCGCCCCGGACTTCCAGGAGGCTTCCGACGCCGAGGCCGACCAGGCCATGCAGGCCGCCGCGGAGGCCTTCGAGGCCTACCGGCACACCTCGCCCGAGGTGCGCGCCGCCTTCCTGGAGCAGATCGCCACCGGCATCGAGGCGCTGGGCGACGCGCTGGTGGAGCGGGCCGTGGCCGAGACCGGGCTGCCCGCCGCGCGCATCACCGGCGAGCGCGGCCGCACCTGCAACCAGCTGCGGCTGTTCGCGCACGTGGTGCGCGAGGGCTCCTGGGTGGATGCGCGCATCGACACCGCGCAGCCGGATCGCCAGCCCGCGCCGCGGCCCGACATCCGCCGCATGCTGGCCCCGCTGGGGCCTGTGGTGGTGTTCGGCTCCAGCAACTTCCCGCTGGCCTTCTCCACCGCTGGCGGCGATACCGCTGCCGCGCTGGCCGTGGGCTGCCCGGTGGTGGTGAAGGCGCATCGCGCCCACCCGGGCACCGGCGAGCTGGTGGCCGGCGCCATCGCCGCCGCGGTGGCGCGCACCGGCCTGCCGGCCGGCGTGTTCTCGATGCTGCACGGGGAAGGCAGCACGCTGGGACAGGCGCTGGTGCGCCACCCTGCGGCTGCGGCAGTGGGATTCACCGGCTCGCATGCCGCGGGCCGCGCGCTGTTCGACGTGGCCAACCGGCGCGAGAAGCCCATCCCGGTGTTTGCCGAGATGAGCAGCCTCAACCCCGTGTTCCTGCTGCCCGGGGCGCTGGCCACGCGCGGGGAGGCGCTGGCGCAGGGGCTGGTGGATTCCTTCACCCTGGGCGTGGGCCAGTTCTGCACCAAGCCCGGGCTGGTGTTCATGGTCCGCGGCGAGCCTGCCGAGGCCTTCCTCGCGCAGCTGGCCGCGCGCGTGGCGGCCGCCCCCTGCGGCACGCTGCTGGGGCCGGACATCCGCCGCAACTTCGAGGCCAACCGTGAGGCCGTGCAGTCCACCGTCGGCGTGCGCGTGCTGGCCCGTTCCTCGGCCGTGATCGGCGAGGGAAGGGTGGGCGCCGTCCCCAGCGTTGCCGTGACCGACGCGAGGCGCTTCCTGGCGGAACCGAAGCTGGCCACCGAGGCCTTCGGCCCGTTCACGCTGGTGGTGCTGTGCGAGGACCAGGGGGAGGTGCTGGCCTGCGCCCGCGCGCTGCCCGGACAGCTCACCGCCACCGTGCACGGCACGGATGCCGACCTCGCCGCCGCAGGCGCGCTGCTCGACGCCGCCGCGCAGGTCGCCGGCCGCCTGATCATCAACGGCTTCCCCACCGGGGTGGAAGTCTGCCCGGCGATGAACCACGGCGGCCCGTACCCGGCCACCACCGACGCGCGCTTCACCTCGGTGGGCACGGCGTCGCTGCAGCGCTTCGTGCGGCCCGTGTGCTTCCAGGGGTTCGCCGACGCGCTGCTGCCGCCCGAGCTCAAGGACGCGAACCCGCGGGGCATCATGCGCCTGGTGGACGGTCGGCACACGCGCGAGCCGGTGCGCCGGCCCGAAGCGCGCTAGTCCTCCTCGACGTACTCGAAGAACTCGAAATCGGCGGGCTGGCGACGCCCGCTGATGTCGTGGCAAGCCATGCCCACGAACGCGCCGGTGAAGCTCTTGGAATAGCCGCGCCCGGCCTCGTCGGACACGATGGAGTAGTCCAGCGCGCCCTCGCTGGTGGTCCAGCGCTCGCCGTCCAGCGACCAGGAGAAGCGCAGCACGTCGTATTCCACCTCGGCGCGCAGCCACACGGCCCGGCCGCGCGGCAGCGGGATCCGGCGCGAGGACTCGATCGGGTAGGTGAGGTTCCACTGTGTGTCACCCGCGCAGCTGATGATGGCGAGGTGCTTCTCGCCGTCCTCGTCGCAGGTGATGTTGAGGTAGTGGAACTTGTGGGCGTTGTAGTAGCAGATCAGCCCGGCGGCCTGCTGCAGCGTGTCGGGTTCGAACTCCACCTTGGTGGTGGCGCGGAAGCAGAAGGCCTGCTGGCGGCGCGCGATCAGCGCCTGGCGGAACCATGAGCCGAAGGACTCCGCCCCGTACAGCCTGAGGAAGCCGGGGCGGGCCTTGAGCGAGAACAGCTCCTCGTCCCAGGGATGGCGCAGCCACTGGAAGTCGATGGGCAGCCTGTCCTGGTCGAAACGCGTCAGCGCCGGCGGCTTCGGCCAGGGATGCTCGGGCAGGTCCGGCGCCGGGGTCTGCAGTTCCGGCTTGCAGGTGCCGTTGGCCAGCCGCAGCCAGCCGTCCTCGCTCCAGCAGGCCTTCTGGATGGCGGTCTCGCGCCCCAGCGTGCAGCGCTGCTTGTCCGAGTGCGAGTGCAGCGACAGCGGCCGGCCGCACAGGTGCACCACATAGACCTCGCCGTTCTGCGTCTCCACCCAGTCGCCATGGCCGGCGCGCTGCAGCGGCAGCGCGGGATCGTCCTTGGAAGT
Source organism: uncultured Steroidobacteraceae bacterium (assembly GCA_964455685.1). Classification (GTDB taxonomy): domain Bacteria; phylum Pseudomonadota; class Gammaproteobacteria; order Steroidobacterales; family Steroidobacteraceae; genus ZC4RG30. Next base: position 8,401 of record CAYVZE010000073.1, on the reverse strand, counting down.
GAGGAAATGCTTGACGGGGTCGAGCTCGTAGGGCCCCTCCAGCCTGCGCGAGCGCGCCATGGTGATGGCATGGGTGTAGCCGGTGCCGCCCTCGGCGGTGAGCAGGTAGTACCAGCCATTGCGCTTGTAGAGGTGCGGCCCCTCGGTCACCCGCAGGTCGGTGCCGCGGAAGATGTTGCGGATGGGGCCGACCAGCTTCCTGCGCACCGGGTCGTATTCCTGCAGCAGGATGCCGTTGAAGGGGTGCCGGCCGGGCCGGTAGTCCCATTCCATGTTCAGCAGCCACTTGCGGCCGTCGTCGTCGTGGAAGAGGGAGGCGTCGAAACCGCTGCTGTTCAGGTACACGCGCTGCGACCACGGGCCCTCGATGGAGGGACTGGTGACCAGGTAGTTGTGCATGTCCTTGAAGCTGCCCTCGTGGCGCTTCACGTCGGTGTACACCAGCCAGAACAGCCCGCCGGCATACGTCAGGCAGGGCGCCCAGATGCCGCCCGAGTCCGGGTTGCCGCGCATGTCCAGCAGGTCGGCGCGGTCCAGCGGGCGGGCCACCAGCCGCCAGTTCACCAGGTCGCGCGAGTGGTGGATCTGCACGCCGGGATACCACTCGAAGGTGGACGTGGCGATGTAGTAGTCGTCCCCCACGCGCACGATGGAGGGGTCGGGATTGAACCCCGGGAGGATGGGGTTTCTGATCATGCGTGTCATGCAGGTCTGGTCTCCGGGATGCGCTCCTGCCAGCCGCGCGTCAGGCGGTACCAGCGCAGGCACAGGAAGGCGAGCAGGCCGCCGATGATGGAACTGCCGGCGTAGGCCAGCTTGATGCCGGACAGCGCCGTGGCGGTCTGTGCCACGTTGGCCTGGTAGCCGAACGCCGCCAGCACGGCGCCGGTCAGCACCTGGCCCAGGGCGATGCCCAGGCTCAGCGCGCACAGGTGGCCGGCGCAGAACATCGCCATGGCGCCCTTGCCCGAGGTGCGCAGGCCGAAGTCCACCGTGTCAGGCACCGCCGAGAACAGCAGCGGGATGAACATCATGTGGAAGAAGTTCGACATCATCGACAGCGTCAGCGCCTGCAGTATCCATTCGCGCGGCACCATGATCAGCAGCACGTTGATGGCCACCGTGCCCAGCAGCGCCATCTGCATCACCCGCACCTTGCAATGCGTGCGGATCAGGCGGTTGGCGACGATCACCCCGGCGACGCCCGCCAGCATGGTCAGGCCCATGAACAGCGCGATCAGGTTCTCGGTGATGGCGAAGACGCCGGCCAGCCAGTTCAGCAGGGCATTGCCGGACTGAACCGAGTCGAAGTTGTTGACCAGGTAGTAGTCGACGAAATAGGCCTTGGCCGCGCCCTGCATGCCGCCGCGTGTCTGGATGATCAGCGTCACCAGCGCGATCACCAGCCACTGCGAATTGGTGAGCATGCTGCCGACGTCCTGCCAGAAGCCCTGTTTCGGCCTGCTGGTGTCCTCGTCGTGGTACACCCGCTCCTTCGTCAGCGCGAAGCAGCCGAAGAAGCCGGCGACGGCGATGGCGGCCAGGACGGCCATGGCCAGCGGGAAGCCCTTCTGCAGGTCCGCCGGTTCACCGCCGCCGCCGAGGACGCGGGCCAGCGGCAGCACGATGGTGGTGACCAGGAAGCCGCCCACCATCGCCATCGCGAAGCGCCAGGTCTGCAGCCGGGCGCGCTCCTCGCTGTCGGCCGTGATGGCACCGCCGAGGGCCGAGTAGGGGATGTTGATGGCCGAATACACCACCACCAGCAGGATGTAGCTGACGTAGGCGTATACCAGCTTCGCGCCCTCGCCGACTCCGGGCGTGATGAAGGCAGCCACCGCGATCACGCCATAGGGGATGGCCAGCCACAGCAGCCACGGGCGGTAGCGCCCGTGGCGCGAGCGCGTGCGGTCGGCCAGCGCGCCGAGCGGCGGGTCGATGACGGCGTCGATGACGCGCACCACCGCCACCAGCAGCGTGGCCGCGGCGGCAGTGAGCCCGAACACGTCGGTATAGAAGTAGAGCAACACGTTGCCCACCGCCTGGAAGACGATGTTGCTGGACATGTCGCCCAGTCCGAAGCCGAACTTCTCCCGGGTCGTCAGCTGCTGTCTGGACATGATCCCCCTTCAGGTCCGCGTGGTGCGAACTTCCTGTTTTTCTTCTTGTGCCGTTACTGTTGCACGAGCTGCACCAGCCGGTGCCAGGCCGGCTTGCGTTGCAGGTCGCGGTCGAACAGCAGCGGGTAGTTGGTGCGGCCGCGGATCGGGAAGTCGTTCTTCCACGAGATGCCGTCGTGCAGGCCCCAGAATGTCACGCGCCTGACCGCCTTGTGGCGCAGCAGGATGCGGAAGATCTGCGCGTAGCGGTCGGCCAGCTTCTGCTGCACCTCGTCGTGCAGGCCGTTGCGCCACGGGTCGCCCTCGGGCGAGTACTCGAAGCGGTTCGAGATCTCCGCGCCCGTCTGGTAGGGGTTGGGCAGCACGTCCACGTCCAGCTCGCTGATGTGCACTTCCAGCCCCAGCTCCTCGAAGGCGGCGATGCTGCGCTCCCATTCCCCAAGGTCCGGGTAGTCCAGCCCGAGGTGGCCCTGCAGGCCCACCCCGTCGATGGGCACGCCCCGGTCCAGGTAATCGCGCAGCACTGCCAGCAGGAACGCGCGCTTGGCGGGCAGGTGCATGTTGTAGTCGTTGTAGAGCAGCTTCGCCGCCGGGTCGGCGCGCCGCGCAAAGCGGAAGGCCTGCTCCATGAAGTCTTCGCCGATGATGTTGAACCACGGCGAGCGGCGCCAGCCGCGGCCCTCGTCCTCCGCCTCGTTGACCACGTCCCAGGTGTGCACGCGTCCCCTGTAGCGGCCCGCCAGGGTGGCGATGTGCTCCTCCATGCGCGCCAGCAGTGCCTCTCGCGACAGGGGATTGCCGGCCGCGTCATTGAATATGGATTGCGGCACCTGCGAGTGCCACACCAGCGTGTGGCCGAGCACATGCATTCCGTTCGACGAGGCGAATTCCACCAGCCGGTCGGCGCGCTCCCACTGCCAGCGGGTGCCGTCGGGCCGGATCTCGCCCCACTTCATGGCGTTCTCGGCGGTCACCGAGTTGAACTCGCGGCGGATCAGCTCCAGCTGCGTGGCATCGCGCCGGTCGAGGGTTTCGTTGGAGACGGCAACGCCGATGAGGAAATGGTCGCGGAAGGCGGCGGCCAGGCCGGCAGGCGTGTCGGCGGCTGCCGTGGCATTGCTTCGCAGGGCCATGGCGCCGATGGCGGTGGCAGCGGCCTGCAGCAGCACTTGCCGGCGGTCGATGGGTGCGTGCAGGGCACGCCCCGGGCGTTGGGACGACATCCTTTCCCCCCTGATTGTTGTGTCCTGCCGGCCGGGAATGACCCCACGTGCCGCGACGAACCCCCCGTGGCCAGCATATGCTTCACGCCATCTGCGTCAAGTCAGGCGCTGTCGGGGGACGGCGCGCAACGGTGATAAGCATGAGCAATAACGACGACAAGAAGCGGACCCTTCGCAGCCATGCCTGGTTCGGCCAGCACGACGGCGACTCCATGCGCAGCAGCTGGATGCATCGCAGCTGGATGAAGAACCAGGGCTACCCCGACGACCTGTTCGATGGCCGGCCGGTGATCGGCATCTGCAACACCTGGTCGGATCTCACGCCCTGCAATGCGCACTTCCGCGAGCTGGCCGAATGGGTCAAGCGCGGTGTGTACGAGGCCGGCGGCTTCCCGCTGGAATTCCCGGTGATGTCCCTCGGCGAGACGCTGCTGCGCCCCACCGCCATGCTGTTCCGCAACCTCGCCAGCATGGACGTGGAGGAGTCCATCCGTGGCAATCCCCTCGACGGCGTGGTGCTGCTGATGGGCTGCGACAAGACCACGCCGTCGCTGCTGATGGGCGCGGCCAGCTGCGACCTGCCCACCATCGGCCTCTCCGGCGGCCCGATGCTCTCGGGCAAGTTCGAGGGCCGCGACCTGGGCTCGGGCACCGGCGTGTGGCAGATGTCCGAGGAGGTGCGCGCCGGCCGCATGAGCCTGGAGCGCTTCAATTCGGCCGAATCCTGCATGCACCGCTCCAAGGGCCACTGCATGACCATGGGCACGGCTTCCACCATGGCCAGCATGGTGGAGGCGCTGGGCGTGTCGCTGCCCGGCAATGCCGCCATCCCCGCGGTGGATGCGCGCCGCCACCGCCTCGCGCAGCTCACCGGCCGGCGCATCGTGGAGATGGTGCGCGAGGACCTGAAGCTCTCGCGCATCCTCACGCGCAAGGCGTTCGAGAACGCCATCCGCGTCAATGCCGCCATCGGCGGCTCCACCAACGCGGTCATCCACCTGCTGGCCATCGCGGGCCGCATCGGCGTGCCGCTGGAACTGGCGGACTTCGACCGCATCGGCTCGGAGCTGCCCTGCCTGGTGGACCTGCAGCCCTCGGGCCGCTTCCTGATGGAGGACTTCTACTACGCCGGCGGCCTGCCGGCGGTGATGAAGGAGATCAGCCAGTACCTTGCGCTGGATGCGCTGACCGCCAATGGCCGCACCCTGGGCGAGAACATCCAGGACGCGCCCTGCTACAACCGCGAGGTGATCCGTCCGCTGGACCAGCCGCTGCGCGAGCGCGCGGGCATCGCCGTGCTGCGCGGCAACCTCGCGCCCGATGGCGCGGTGATCAAGCCCTCGGCGGCCTCGCCGCAGCTGCTGAAGCACCGCGGCCGCGCGGTGGTGTTCGAGGACATCGAGGACTTCCACGCCCGCATCAACGACGAGAGCCTCGACATCGACGAGCACTGCGTGATGGTGCTGAAGAACTGCGGCCCCAAGGGCTACCCCGGCATGGCCGAGGTGGGCAACATGCCCCTGCCGCCCAAGGTGTTGCGGCGCGGCATCACGGACATGGTGCGCATTTCGGATGCGCGCATGAGCGGCACCGCCTACGGCACGGTGATCCTGCATGTCTCGCCCGAGGCCGCCGCCGGCGGCCCGCTGGCGCTGGTGAAGGACGGGGACATCATCGAGCTGGACGTGCCCGCGCGGCGCCTGCACCTGGATGTGGACGAGGCCGAACTGCAGCGCCGCCGGCAGGCCTGGGTGGCGCCGGAGCTGCCGGAGCGGGGCTGGGTGCGGCTGTACGTGAAGCATGTGCAGCAGGCCCACCTGGGGGCGGACCTGGACTTCCTGGCCGGCGGCAGCGGCGCCCCGATCCCCCGCGACTCCCACTGACCCCCGGCAACCCCGCCAGAGGGGGAGTGTTCCTCCGCACGCCAAGGTGGTAGTGTTCGCGCCCCCGGACGGGCAGGGCGCCTTTCCGTCGGGCCGCAGGCCTGCTGCGATGCAGCAGACCGGTCGGGAGCAATTGACCCGCCTTCGCGCTTGAATGGCGCAGGGGGCGGGCCTATACTGCGCGCCCTTTTTGCCGTCGGCTGTTCCGGCGGCCCGCGTTTACGGATGCGGAATCGGGAACGGTTGGCCGCTTGAAAAGGCCAAGACCACTCGAGCCAGGCGACCCTGCGGTCCTCGCGGATCTTCGCCCGTCTCGCGTTCGTTCCCGGTACCTGATCCGCACGTCGAACTGAGGATTGCGAGATGACAATCGGTCTGGTCGGCCGCAAGTGCGGCATGACGCGAATCTTTACGGAAGCCGGCGAATCCGTGCCCGTCACGGTCGTCGAGGTGCTCGCCAACCGGGTCACCCAGGTCAAGTCGGAGGACAAGGATGGCTACCGCGCCGTGCAGGTCACCTACGGCAAGCGCCGTCCGCAGCTCCTGACCAAGGCCCTGGCCGGCCACTACGCCAAGGCCAAGGTCGAGCCGGGTCGTTCGCTGGTGGAGTTCCGCCTCGAGGCCGGTGAAGCCGCCGACGTGCAGCCGGGTGCCGAGTTCACCGCCGAGATCTTCAAGCCCGGCCAGCTGGTCGATGTCACCGGAACCACCATCGGCAAGGGCTTCGCCGGCACCATGAAGCGCCACAACTTCGGTGGCGGCCCGGCCTCCCACGGCCACTCGGTCACGCACCGTGCGCCCGGTTCGATCGGCCAGCGCCAGACCCCGGGTCGCGTGTTCAAGGGCAAGCGCATGGCCGGCCACATGGGCGTGGTCCGCCGCACCACCGAGAACCTGAAGGTGGTCGAGGTTGATGCCGCCCGCAACCTGCTGCTGATCAGCGGTGCGGTGCCGGGTGCCGAGGGTGGCGAGGTCATCGTCCGTCCGTCCGTGAAGGCCGCGCGCCTGGCGCGCCGCAAGAGCATCACGCCGAACAAGAAGGCGGAAGGCCAGAAGGGCAAGAAGTAAATGAAACTGAAAGTTGCCAACGGCTCCGAGCTGTCGGTTTCCGACACGACCTTCGGCGCCCCGTACAACGAAGCGCTGGTGCACCAGCTGGTCACCGCCTACATGGCGGCCGGCCGTGCCGGCACCAAGCGGCAGAAGAGCCGTGCGGAAGTCAGCGGCGGTGGCCGCAAGCCGCACTCGCAGAAGGGTTCCGGCCGCGCGCGTGCCGGCTCGATCCGTTCGCCCCTCTGGGTGGGTGGTGGTCGCGCCTTTGCCGCCCGCCCGCGCAACTACGAGCAGAAGGTCAACCGCAAGATGTACCGCGCTGGCATCCGCTCGATGCTGGGCGAGCTGGCCCGCAGCGAGCGGCTGGTGGTCGTCGAGGCGCTGTCGGTTGCCGAGCCGCGCACGAAGCTGTTCGTCGAGGAGCTGAAGAAGCTCGGCCTGTCCACCGGCGTGCTGGTGGTGATCGAGGCCCTGGACGAGAAGCTGGTGCTGGCTGCGCGCAACCTGCCGCACGTCGAGGTGATCACCGTGGCCGACATCAACCCGGTGTCGCTGGCCGCGTACGACAAGGTGCTGATGACCGTCGGCGCCGTGAAGCTGATCGAGGAGCGCTTGCAATGAGCCGCGAACGCCTCGCCACCGTGCTGGTGGCCCCGCACATCACCGAGAAGACCGCGCTGGCCATGCAGAACAGCAACCAGTACGCGTTCAAGGTGCGCCGCGATGCGGACAAGACCGAGATCAAGCAGGCCGTCGAGCTGATGTTCGACGTCAAGGTGGCCGCTGTGCAGGTCGCGAACGAGCCCGGCAAGGAGCGTCGTTTCGGCAAGCGCATCGGTCGCACCCAGGACTGGAAGAAGGCTTACGTGCGTCTCGCCGACGGTCAGGCGATCGACTACGAAGCCCGGGCGATGCAGAAGTAAGGACTGGCACCGATGGCACTGATCAAAATGAAGCCGACGTCGCCGGGTGCGCGCTTCGTCGTGAAGATCGACCGCTCGCACCTGCACAAGGGTGGCCCGTACGCCCCGCTGACGGTCGCGCAGAGCAAGACCGGCGCGCGCAACCACGCCGGCCGCATCACCACCCGCCACAAGGGCGGCGGCTCGCGCCAGAAGTACCGCATCATCGACTTCAAGCGCGACAAGGACGGCATCACCGGCGTGATCGAGACGCTGGAGTACGATCCGAACCGCACCGCGCACATCGCGCTGGTCAAGTACCTGGACGGCGAGCGCCGTTACATCCTCGCGCCCAAGGGCGTGAAGGTGGGTGACGAGATCCGCTCCGGCGCCGACTCGCCGATCAAGCCGGGCAACGCCATGGCGCTGCGCCACATCCCGGTGGGCTCTGTGGTGCACAACATCGAACTGAAGCCCGGCAAGGGCGGCCAGCTGGCGCGCTCCGCCGGCGGCTCGGCGCAGTACACCTCGCGCGAGGGCATCCACGCCTACATCCGCCTGAAGTCCGGCGAGATGCGCAAGGTGCACATCGACTGCCGCGCCACCCTGGGCGAGCTGTCGAACGACGAGCACAACCTGCGCAACTACGGCAAGGCCGGTGCCAAGCGCTGGCGCGGCATCCGCCCGACGGTGCGCGGCGTGGTGATGAACCCGGTCGACCACCCGCACGGTGGTGGCGAGGGCAAGCCCGGCCAGGGTAACCCGCATCCCGTGTCGCCGTGGGGCTGGCAGACCAAGGGTCTGAAGACCCGGCGCAACAAGCGCACGACCAACATGATCGTGCAGCGGAGGAAGTAAGCAGTGCCACGTTCACTGAAGAAGGGCCCGTTCATCGATCTGCACCTGCTGAAGAAGGTGGAGACGGCCGTGGCCAAGAACGATCGCAGGCCGATCAAGACCTGGTCGCGCCGCTCGATGGTCATTCCCGAGATGGTGGGTCTGACGATTGCCGTGCACAACGGCAGGCAGCACGTGCCCGTGCTCGTGACCGAGAACATGGTCGGCCACAAGCTGGGCGAGTTCTCGCCGACGCGCACCTTCAAGGCGCACGGCGGTGACAAGAAGGTGGGGTGACATGCAGACCTTCGCGAAACTGAAGTACGCGCACATCTCGCCGCAGAAGTGCCGGCTGATCGCCGACACGGTGCGTGGCAAGCGCG
>CAYVZE010000072.1:0-12976 GCA_964455685.1 uncultured Steroidobacteraceae bacterium | reverse complement strand
CGGTTCTGGTTGAAGGCGTTGACGCGGAAGCGCGCAAGCTTGGGAATCTCGAACGAGAAGTCGGTCTCGAAGAACTCCTCGTAGTTCTTCCGCTGCTTGTCGTTCATGATGTCGTACACCATGCCGTGCACCTCCTTGTGGGAGAGCGGTGGCATGTTGACGCGCTTCATGTCGCCGTCGACGCGGATCATCGGGGGCACACCCGCCGACAGATGCAGGTCGGAAGCCTTGTTCTTGACCGCAAAGGCCAGCAGCTGGGCAATATCCAGGGCCATGGAAGCTCCGAATTACGTTACCCCGTCAGTATAGTCCACGCCCTCGACCCTCCCGATGATACGCAACTCTCAGAATTCATCCCCTGTGAACCCGGAAAACGGCCTTGCCGCGCGCCTGGAGGCAGTACGGCAGCGCATGCGGACCGCGGCCGAGGCAGCTGGCCGCGATGTGCACTCCATCACGCTGCTTGCCGTGTCAAAAGGGCAGGACGTGGCACGCCTGAAGGCGGCGCTGGCGCTGGGCCTGACCGAGTTCGGCGAGAACTACGTCAACGAGGCCATTCCCAAGGTGGAAGCGCTGGCCGGTTGCGGCATCACCTGGCACTTCATCGGCCGCCTGCAGGGAAACAAGACCCGCCCGGTGGCGCAGCACTTCGACTGGGTGCACGGCGTGGACCGGTTGCGCATCGCCGAGCGGCTGTCCACGCAGCGCCCCTTCCACGCGCCCCCGCTCAATGTCTGCCTGCAGGTGCGGGTGGCCGATGACCCGGCCAAGGCCGGCGTGGAACCGGAGGAACTGCCGCAACTGGCGCGCGCGGTGGCGGCGCTGCCAAGGCTGAAGCTGCGCGGCCTGATGTGCATGCTGCCCTACGAGGCCCCCGAGGCCGCACAGCACGCCGCCTTCGCGCGCCTGCGCGGCCATGCCGACATGCTGCGCGCGGCGGGCATCGCCACCGACACATTGTCCATGGGCATGAGCGATGACATGGAAGCCGCCATTGCCGAAGGCGCCACCATCATCCGCATCGGCACGGCCCTCTTCGGTCCGCGCTCCCCGTAGAATGCCCGCATGAGCACACCTGCATCACCACGCATCGCATTCGTTGGCGGCGGCAACATGACCCGCGCGCTGCTGGGCGGCCTGCTTTCCCGGGGCACCGCGCCTGCAAGCATCACCGTATCGGCCCCCAGCGAGGCCACGCGCTCCACGCTGGTGCAGCAGTTCGGCGTCAATGCCACCGCCGACAACCGCGCCGCGGTGGCCGGGGCGCGCATCGTGGTGCTGTCGGTGAAGCCGCAGGTGATGGAAGACGTGGTGCGCCCGCTGGCCGCGACGCTGGGCCAGTCCCGCCCGCTGGTGATTTCCGTGGCCGCGGGCATCCGCGTCGCGGACCTGAAGGCGTGGCTGGGCGAGGGCATCCCCGTCGTACGCTCCATGCCCAACCGCCCCGCCCTGGTCGGCGCCGGCGCCACCGGCCTGTATGCCGGCGCCGAGGTGGGAGACGGCGATCGCGCCCTCGCCGAGGAGCTGCTGGCTGCCGCCGGCATCGCCGTGTGGGTGCAGGAGGAAGCGCAGCTCGACCTGGTGACTGCGCTGTCGGGCAGCGGCCCCGCCTATTTCTTCCGCCTCGCCGAGCTGATGGCCGAGGCCGCCTCCGCCGAAGGGCTGGATGCCGGAGTGGCACGCCGCCTCGCGGCGCAGACCCTGGCCGGCGCCGGCCGCATGGTGGCGGCCGAGTCCGCGCCGGACCTGGCAGCCATGCGCGCTGCGGTGACCTCGAAGGGCGGGACCACGGCGGCGGCGCTGGCGCGCTTCGACGAGCTGGGGCTGGGCGAAACGGTGCGCGAGGCGATGCGCGCCGCCGCATCGCGCAGCCGCGAACTGGCCGGCGGCGGACGCTGAACCATGCGCGCCCTGTACTTCCTGGTCGACACGCTGGCCACGCTGTACATCGCGGTGATCCTGCTGCGGCTGCTGCTGCAGCTCACCCGCGGCGACTTCAGGAACCCCATCGGCCGCGCCATCGTGCAGGTCACCAATCCCGTGGTGCTGCCGTTGCGGAGGGTACTGCCGCCCGCCGGCAAGGTGGATACCGCCTGCGTGGTGGCCGTGGTGCTTTGCACCGTATTGAAGCTGTGGGTGCTGTCCCTGCTGTTCTCCCCGGCCGTGCCCGGCGTGGCGCTGCTGGTGCGCTGGACGTTCGTCGACCTCGCCCAGCTGGTGCTCAGGACCTACCAGTTCTCCATTTTCGTCAACGCGCTACTGTCTTTTGTGGCACCGGGTAATTACTCGCCGGCGCAGTCGCTCCTGCACTCCATCTGCGAGCCCGTTCTGCGCCCCTTCCGGCGCGTCATCCCGCCCATCGGAGGCATCGACCTCTCTCCCCTGTGGGCACTGCTCGTGATCCAGGCGTTGCTGATCCTCATCGCATAGCCCACCTGCGCGAAAACACTTAAAAAAAAGCACTTGCGCGACTATGCGCTTGTGCTATGTTTCGCGCGGATTGCTTGACAGGCGGGAATTTCCCGTCAAACACACAGAAACAACACACGTGGGAGTATCCCAACATGGCGAAGAAGGGCGGCGCACCGACCAAGTCCGAGATCCTGGCTGCGATTTCCAAAGACACGGACTTGTCGCGCAAGCAGGTCAGTGGCGTTTTTGAGTCGCTGAACAACATCATCCGCAAGAGCCTGCGCAGCAACGGCGTCGTGACGATTCCCGGCCTGCTGAAGCTGAAGGTCGTGAAGAAGCCGGCCACGAAGGCTCGCAAGGGCATCAACCCGTTCACCGGCGAGGAGATGGTTTTCAAGGCCAAGCCGGCAAGCAAGAAGGTGCGCGCCCTGCCGCTGAAGGCCCTCAAGGCCATGGTGAACTAAGGAGCCGCAAGGCCCAGTTCACGCCGCCGCAAGGCGGCACGGGAGCCCGGGAAACCCTTGGTTTTCCGGGCTTTTTCGTTACCGGTCGGATCCCAGGAAGGGTTCGACGGCCTGCTGCAGCTCCACCAGCCGGCCATGGAAGTAGTGCCCCACCCCGGGCATCACCTTCAGCTCGGCGGCCGGCGCGATGCGACGCGCCCAATCGATCACCAGCGCGCCGTCGATGACCTCGTCGGCATCACCCTGCACGATCAGCCACGGACAGCCCGGCAATTCGATGTCGGCCGGGTCGGAGAACTCGCGCCCCAGCGCCGGCGCCACCGTCACCAGCCGCGACACCGGGCCGGCCGCCGCGCGCACGCTGGCACGCAGCGCAACGATGCCGCCGAAGGAAAAGCCGGCCAGCCACAGTCGCGCCCCAGGCCATCGCTGTCGCCCGATGGCGACAGCCGCGAGCGCATCATCCACCTCGCCGCGACCGCCGTCGTAACTGCCCTCGCTGGCGCCGACGCCGCGATAGTTGAAACGGATGGAAGGCACGCCCAGCGCATGGGCGGTGCGCGCCAGCGTGGTCACCACCTTGTTGTTCATGGTGCCGCCGTGCTGCGGATGCGGATGGCACACCACGATGAAGGCATGTGGCGCACCCACGCCGGCAGGTGTCTCGATGACCGCCTCCAGGCGGCCCGCCGGTCCCTCGAGGGTGACCGCTTCCACCACGGGCCGGCTCAAGCCGCCCGATCCTTCGGCCTGAAGCCCAGCGAGGCCGAATTGATGCAGTAGCGCAGCCCGGTGGGCTGCGGTCCGTCATCGAATACATGCCCCAGGTGGGCATCGCAGTTCGCGCAGGTGACCTCGGTACGGATCATGCCGTGGGAGGTGTCCAGGTGCTCGCGGATGCGCTCGCCCGCCAGCGGCAGCCAGAAGCTGGGCCAGCCGCAGCCGGCGTCGAACTTGGTGTCCGACTCGAACAGGTCGGTGCCGCAGACCACGCAGTAGTAGGTGCCCGACTCCCAGTGCGCCTCGAACTCGCCCGAGAAGGGCCGCTCGGTGCCCTTCTCCTGGGTGACGTGGTACTGGATGGGCGTCAGCCGTCTGCGCAATTCGTCCGGGTCGGGCTTGCTCATGAGAGGAGTTTCACCAGCAGGCTGTTGAGCCGGCGCAGGTATTCGCCGGGATTGGCGACCTGCCCCTGCTCGGTGAGCTGCGCCTGATCGTACAGCAGCCGCGCCAGCTCGCTGAAGTCATCCCCCGAGAGGCCCTTGAGGCGCTGCACCAGCGGATGCGAGAGGTTCAGCTCCAGGTCCGGCCTGCCGGGCGGAACCTCCTGCCCGGCCGCGACCAGCACGCGCCGCATGGCCTCGTTCAGCTCGCCCTCGCTGCGCGTCAGGCAGGACGGCGATTCAGCCAGGCGCCGGCTGGCCTTCACGCTGCCCACCGCATCGCCCAGCTCCTTCTTCACGCGCTCGAACAGGTCGCTGGCCTCGGGATCCTCGTGCTTCGTCTCCGGCCCGTCCTTGCCCTCCGCCCCTTCGATCCTCGACAGGTCGAGGTCGCCGCGCGAGGCATCCTGGAAGTGCTTGCCCTCGAACTCGCGCAGCTGGCCCATGATCCACGGATCGATGCGGTCGCCCAGCAGCAGCACCTCCACGCCCAGGGCGCGCAGCTTCTCGATGAACGGGCTGGAGCGCGCGGCGGCGCGGCTCTCGGCCACCACGTAGTAGATCTTCTCCTGCCCGGGCCGCATGCGGGCCACGTATTCGGCCAGCGACACCTTGTCCTCGTCGGTGGCCTCGTGGGTGCTGGCGAAGCGCAGCAGCGGCAGCAGCTTGTCGCGGTTGGCGTAATCCTCGGCCACGCCCTCCTTGAGCACCTGGCCGAACTCCTTCCAGAACTTCGCGTACTTCTCAGGCTCCTCCTTCGCCAGCTTCGCGACCATGTCGAGCGCGCGCCGGGTCAGCGCGCTCTTCATGGCCTCGACCTCGGGGTCGTTCTGCAGCATCTCGCGCGACACGTTCAGCGGCAGGTCCGAGGAGTCGACCACGCCCTTGATGAAGCGCAGGTACAGCGGCAGGAACTGCTCCGCGTCGTCCATGATGAACACGCGCTTGACGTGCAGCTTCAGGCCCCGGGCGGCGTCGCGCTGCCACAGGTCGAAGGGCGCGCGCGCCGGGATGTACAGCAGGCTGGTGTACTCGCGCTTGCCCTCCACCTTGTTGTGGCTCCAGGCCAGCGGCGCCTCGCTGTCGTGGGTGATGTGGCGGTAGAACTCCTGGTATTCCTCGTCGCTGATTCCGGTGCGCGGACGGGTCCACAGCGCCTTGGCCTGGTTGACCACCTCGTAGTCGAGGCTGGCCTCGCCCGTCCTGGGCATGTGCACCGGGAAGGCCAGGTGGTCGGAGTAGCGGCGCACCAGCGAGCGCAGGCGCCAGGTGTCCAGGTATTCCTTCGCGTCGTCCTTCAGGTGCAGGATCACCGTGGTGCCGCGCGGCGCATGCTCGATGGTCTCGACCGTGTACTCGCCGTCGGCCGAGGAGGTCCAGCGCACGCCCGCGGTGGCCGGCACGCCCGCCTTGCGGCTGACCACCTCGACCTTGCTGGCGACGATGAAGGCCGAATAGAAGCCCACCCCGAACTGGCCGATCAGGGCCGAATCCTTCGCCGCATCGCCCGAGAGGCGGCTGACGAACTCCTTCGTGCCCGACTTGGCGATGGTGCCCAGGTGGGCGATGGCCTCCTCGCGGGTCATGCCGATGCCGTTGTCGCGGATCGACAGCGTGCCGGCCTTCTCGTCCGGGGTCACCCAGATGGCCAGTTCCTTCTCCTCGCCCAGCAGCGAGGGATCCTCGATGGCGAGGAAGCGCAGCTTGTCGTTGGCGTCGGAAGCGTTGGAAATCAGCTCGCGAAGGAAGATCTCGCGATGGCTGTACAGCGAATGGATCATGAGCTTCAGCAGCTCACGAACCTCCGCCTTGAAACCCAGGGTTTCGGTCGAGGCAGTCTCTGACATGCGGCCCGTCTCGCGGCAGTGATGAACCGCCGCCGAGCATAGGGCCGCAGGGGGCTATTTCAAGAGCCTGCGGGCGCCGGGCAGGACCCGGAGGGCCAGGCCCAGCCAGTCCTCCAGGTCGTCCCAGATGAGTACCAGGCGTTCCACGGGCCTACTTCTTCTGGCTGCCGCGCGGGCCCGGATCGACGTCGGATACCCAGGACTGGCGGACCTTCTCGGTCCAGTTCTTGTAGCTGGACCAGGTATTCAGGTTGCGGCTGATCGCGGCATGGCGGCCCCGGCCGCGCTGCATGCGGGCGGCCCACTCGGCGTACAGCTCGGACGAGCCGAGCGCAGGACGCTCACCCGTGGTGGCCAGATCCTCGCCCTGCGCTTCACTGTTCGACATAACGCTTTCCGCCGTTCCACTCTGTCTGGGCGGCAGGTTATGGATTAGTGCTGTTAAATCGACAGGAACTGCGTCACGCCACGATCCGGTAGCAGGGCCTGTAGGCCTCGCCGGGCAGTTTCATGCGACCCTGGGCGACGAAGGCGGAGAGCAGATCGTCCATCAGCCGCATCAGCTCCGGCTCGCCGCTGATCTCGAAGGGACCGTGTTCCTCGATGGCGGCGATGCCGTGTTCCTTCACGTTGCCCGCCACGATCCCCGAGAACGCCCGCCGCAGGTTCGCCACCAGGCGGTGCGGCGGCTGGTCGCGGTGCAGCTCCAGCCTGCGCATGCTCTCGTGCGTGGCCACGAAGGGGTGCTGGAATTCCTCAGGGATGCGCAGCAGCCAGTTAAAGGCGTAGGAGTCGCTGCAGGCGCGCCGGTGGGCACGCACGCGGGCGATGTCCTTGACCAGCCGGCGGGCCACCGCCACCGGGTCGTCGTGGATGATCTGCAGGCGATCCAGCGCCGCCGGGCCCACCGCGGCCGCCAGGAACTTCCTGATCTGCTCGAAGTAGCCGGCGCTGGACTCCGGCCCGGTCAGGATCACCGGCAGCGGCTGCGCCGCATTGTCCGGGTCGAGCAGCAGGCCCAGCAGGTACAGGATCTCCTCCAGCGTGCCCACGCCGCCGGGGAACACCACCACGCCATGCGCCAGGCGCACGAACGCCTCCAGGCGCTTTTCGATGTCCGGCATCACCACCAGCTGGTTGACGATGGCATTGGGCGGCTCGGCGGCGATGATGCCGGGCTCGGAAATGCCGATGTAGCGGCCGGTGGTGATGCGCTGCTTGGCGTGGCCGATGGTGGCGCCCTTCATCGGCCCCTTCATCGCGCCCGGGCCGCAGCCCGTGCACACGTCCAGGCCGCGCAGGCCCATCTCGTACCCCACCCGCTTGGTGTACTGGTACTCGGACTCGCCGATGGAGTGGCCGCCCCAGCAGACCACCAGGTTGGGCCGGATCCGGCGGTCCAGGATGCGTGCGTTGCGCAGCACATGGAACACCGCATTGGTGATGCCTTCGCCGCGGGAGAGGTCGAAGCGACACTTCTCGTCGATCTCGTGCGCGATGAACACCACGTCGCGCAGCACTGCGAACAGGTGTTCCTTGATGCCGTTGATCATCTGCCCGTCGACGAAGGCGCTGGCCGGGGCATTGCGGATGTCGAGCCGGATGCCCCACGGGTGGCGTACCACCCCGACGTTGAAGTCGCTGAAGCGCTCGAACAGCTCCTTGGCGTTGTCCTTGTCGGTGCCGGAGTTCAGCACCGCCAGCGCGCACTTGCGGAACAGCTCGTGGACCCCGCTGGCATCGGAGCTCAGCAGCGCCTCGATCTCGGACTGCGACAGCATCTCAAGGCTGCCGCGGGGGCCGACGCTGGCGTCGACCACGGCGGGGATATCAAGCTGGGCGTTCAAGTCAGGGCAGGATGTCGATGGGCGTGTTGTGGCTGGTCAGCAGCCAGATCTCGACCATGTCGGAGTTGGACACGGCGATGCAGCCGTCGGTCCAGTCCCGGGTGTAGTAATCCGGGTCGTGCCTGGGACGGTTCGGCATGCCATGGATCATGATGGCACCGCCCGGCTCCCAGCCGTTGGCGCGCGCATGCTTCACGTCGCGCTCATTGGGATAGGACACCTGGATCGACAGGAAGTAGTCGCTGCGCGGATTGCGGCGCGTGAGGTAGTAGCGGCCCTCCGGCGTGCGGAAGTCGCCCTCGCGCTCCTTGTGGCCCACCGGCTGCAGGCCGAGGGAGACGCGGTAGCTGCGCACCACCTCATCGCCGCTCATCAGGTCCATGCGGCGGGCGGACTTGTACACCACCACGCGCGACACCTGCGGCATGGCCGCCGGCGGCGCCACCGGGTTGTTGACCACCGGCGTCAGCGTCGGCTCGGCCCGCGCCACCTCCAGCGTGGCCAGCAGGCCCGCGCACAGCAGCCATGCCAGCACGCGGACCAGGACGCCTGATCCTGCGATGATCCTGCGGTTGTGCATGCTCATTTGACGTCCATTATAGGGGCGCGGGCGCGGATCGCCTTCTAGCCAGTTCACACTCGTCTCCGGCTGGCGACAGCGGCGGGCGCACGCAGCGCGTTCTTGTCGCGTATTCCTACAGCGCCTCGGCGGTGGTCACCGGCCCGGACGCCTCATGCGCGGCCTGCGCGACCGCCTGCGTCTCGGCGCGCTGCCCGGCGTCCTTCGCGGCTCCCGGCGCGCGCGCAGCCGGGGCGGCAGTCGCAGCGGGCGCATCCGGCAGGCGCAGCTTCTGGCCGATCTTCAGCATGGCGTTGTGCGACAACCCGTTCAGCGACGCCAGCTGGCGCACGCCGATGCCGTGCTTCGCGGCCACGCCGGTAAGCGTGTCGCCCGCGCGCACCACGTAGGTGCGCGGGCGCGGCTGCCCCTGGAACTGCTGCGAGGGATCCACGCGCTGCGCGAGCTGCTGCGGCGTCAGGCTGATCTGCGGCGGCAGGCGCAGGCGGTAGCCGCGCGGCACGTACTGCTGGCCCTCCCACACGGCCCGCAGCAGGCCGGGATTGAGGTCGGCCAGCACCTCGCGGTCCACGTCCAGCGCCTGGCGCAGGGTGTCGATGGCCATGTACGAAGGCATCTCCACCTCGGTGAACTTCATCTCCGGCTTCTTCGTGACGCCCGGGAAGTACTTCTCCGGGTTGCGGTCGATGGTCAGCGCGGCCAGGAACGACACGTAGAAATTGCGCGAGGCGAAGCCGAAGCTCCTGCTCTTGTACTGGCGCACGATGGTCACGATGTCGGTGGTGCCCATGGTGTCGCGCGCGCGGCGCATGCCGGCGGCGCCATGGTTGTAGGCGGTCAGCGCCAGCGGCCAGCTGCCCAGCAGCTCGTAGTTGGCCTGGAGCAGCTGCGCCGCGGCCTCGGTGGCGCGGAAGGGATCCATGCGCTCGTCCACCGCATCGTTGATGCGCAGGTACAGCTTGCCGGTGCCGGGCATGAACTGCCACATGCCGGCCGCCCCCACCTTGGAGTAGGCGGAAGGATCGAACGAGGATTCCACGTGCGGCAGCGCCGCCAGCTCCGGCGGCAGCCCGAGCTTCGCGAAGGTGCGCGCGATGTGCCCTTCCCAGATGCCCGAGCGCACCAGGCCCTCGCGGAAGCGGTCGGCCTGGCCCAGCTGGAAGCGGACGCTGTCCGCGGCCTCGCGGAAACGCTCCGGCGTGGCCTCCGGGCCGAAGGCCTCCTTGATGAGCTTCTCCTCCGCGCTCAGGTGGCCGGCGCCGGAAGCCAGCCGCTGCAGCATGGACTCGATCTTCCTGCGCTCCTCGTCCACCGCCTCGCGGCGCAGCTTCGGGTCGATGTCGGGCGGGAACGAAAGCTTGCGGTACACGATCGACAGGTCGCGCGAATCGTGCAGGAAGCCCTCGCTGGTGGTGATCTCGCTGTAGACGCGGATCCAGAAGTCCACGTCCTTCTGCAGCTCGGGCGGGAAGGGGATGGCCTCGGTGGAGGCATGCGCCGGTGAAGCCGGAAGCAGCAGCATCGCTGCCAGCACGATGGAACCCAGGAAGGCGGCGAAACGAGCCATGTCGTCGGGTGCGGGTCCGGTACGTGTAAGGCCCCTGAGCGTAGCCACTGTCCGGAGTTATGTGAACCCGGGAATCCTGTAAGTGTGCGCACGGCCACAACCCCGCAAGCCCCCCCCTGCGACCCTTGCGCGCTGCACCACCCCGAATCAGGCCTTCCCCGGGCATATGGCTGCCGCGGCACACCTCATTCCAACCTGTGCCGGGGCGGCGGTGGCGCGGCGCGGTATAAGAGATGTCGGGTCCCTCGAGCGACATGATGACATGAAGCGAATCCGCCCCCTGCCCGCCGCGACCATCCTGCTGGCCCTCTCCCCGCTGCTTGCGGCTTCCGAAACCGTGCCCGAACCGGTGCGCGCCCTGCACGAGCGGCTGCTGGTGCTGGACAGCCACCTGGACACGCCGATGATGTTCGACCGACCCGGCTGGAGCATCCTCGACCGGCATGCGCCGGCCGCCGGCAGCAGCCACGTGGACCTGCCGCGCATGATCGACGGCGGCCTGGATGGCGGCATCTGGGTGATCTATACGCCGCAGCGCGGACGCGACGAGGCCGCGAAGCGCGCGGCGCGCGACCATGGCCTGACGCGCCTGCTGCAGATCCATCGCCTGCTGGCCGCCCATCCCGAGCACTTCGAGCTGGCACTGACGCCCGAGGATGCCCGCCGCATCGCCGCTGCCGGCAAGCGCGTGGTGTTCATCAGCATCGAGAACGCCGCACCGCTGGCCGCCGATCCCTCGCTGCTCGACTTCTATTACGCGCAGGGCGTGCGCGTGCTGGGGCTGGTGCACACCTCGAACAATGACTTCGCCGACTCGGCCAACACGCCGCCGGAATGGAATGGCCTGTCGCCGGCGGGGCGCGCGCTGGTGGCCGAGGCCAACCGCCTCGGCATCCTCATCGACCACTCGCACGCCTCCGATGCCGTGTTCGACCAGCTGCTGGAGGAGTCCAAGGCCCCCATCCTGCTCTCGCACACCGGCTCGGATGCGGTGTACGAGCATCCGCGCAACATCGACGACGAACGCCTGCGCCGTCTCGCCGCCAGGGGCGGGGTGATCCAGGTCAACTCGCTGGGTTCCTACCTCACCGACACCTCGGTGAAGCCGGCCACCTTCGAGGACTACATGCGCCACGTACTGCACATCATCAAGGTGGTGGGACCCGAGCACGTGGGCTTCGGCGCCGACTGGGATGGCGGCGGCGGCGTCGAGGGACTGGAGGATGTCACCCGTCTGCCGCGCATCACCGAACGGCTGCTGGAGGAGGGCTACACCGAGGAGCAGGTGGCGGCCATGTGGGGCGGCAACCTGCTGCGCGTGATCGGCGAGGCCCAGCGCATCGCCCGCGAACTGTCGGACACGGCAGCCAATCCGCCGGCGCAACAGCCGACCCGGGGGCGAAGCAACGCCCCTTGAATTCCCCCGCGGCCGCCATACATCCGGGAACAGAGATTCACCGAATCACCGCTTTTCCGGATGGAGGCTGACGACCGATGAACATTGCGATCCGTGAACCGTGGGGCCTGCTCAACCGCCTGAGCCGGGACTTCGATGCCCTGATGGCTCCTTCCACCGACGTGGCCTACATCCCGCCCGTGGACGTGGTCGAGGAGAAGGACCGCTATGTGGTGAGGGCCGACCTGCCGGGTGTCGATCCGGCCGACATCGAAGTGACGGCCGAGAAGGGCATCCTGACGCTGCGTGGCGA
The DNA here is from genome assembly GCA_964455685.1 of uncultured Steroidobacteraceae bacterium. GTDB lineage: Bacteria > Pseudomonadota > Gammaproteobacteria > Steroidobacterales > Steroidobacteraceae > ZC4RG30. The sequence continues at coordinate 1,387 of CAYVZE010000072.1, read as the reverse complement.
GCGCAAGGCCGGCAAGCGCGAGCACAGCGACGGCTACGAGCGCATCGAGCGCGTGATGGGCAGCTTCACCCGCCGCTTCGCCCTGCCGGAGAACGTGCAGGCGGACGAGATCAAGGCGAAGTTCGTCCACGGCGTGCTCGAGGTGACGATCCCGAAGCAGCCGGAAGTGGCCGCGCGGCGCGTGTCCGTCGAGGTCCACTGACAGTTCCCCCGCACTTGAGCGAACCTCCCGGCCTGGACCGCCGGACTGCCCCGCCGGGTCACTCCCGGCGGGGGCTTTCTGACTCCCTGCGCGCCTCGACGTAGAAGCACGGCAGGTAGCCGCCGCAGCGCTCGCGCAGGATGCGCTCGAATTCCGGCACGCGGTCGTAGTACGTGGCCACCGCGGCCAGGTGCGCGTTGTTGAGACCGGACCCGATCCACGAACGATAGCCGCTGGCGCGGCCATGCCGCTTCTCGAGGGCCAGCACTTCCTCCCCCAGCGCAGCGAGCCGTGCGGACTTCTCCTGTCGCATGAGATCGGCGGGCAAGGCCCGCTGGTACAGCGCCGCGAGGTCGCGCCGCGCGCGGATGAAGGCACCGGTGACCTCCACCCGCAGCGCCCGCCGCTGCCGCCATTCTTCCAGCGCCTCGCCACCCACGTGCGCCGCCGCGTAGCGCGCCACGCCCTCCTCTTCGACCGCGGTGGCGAAGGCCTCGTTGAAGGCCGAGTCGCCGGGCACGTACAGCACCTGGTGCGCGAGTTCATGGAAGACCAGCGCCGCCAGGTCCAGCTCGCCATAGCCGGCCACGGTGGACAGCAGCGGATCGGCGACGCGGCCCAGCGTCGAATAGGCCGGCACGCCGCCGACGAACACGTCATCACCCTGTTGCTCCAGGCGTGCCGCGAACTGCCGCGCTGCCTGCTCGCTGAAGTAACCCCGGTACGCCACGCAGCCGGCGATGGGGAAGCACCATTGCCGCGGCTGGACGGAGAATTCCGGCGCGGCGACCACGTTCCACACCACGTAGCGGCGGCCGATGTCGGCGTAGCTGCGATACGCGCCGTTGTCCGGCAGTCCCAGCTCGCTGCTGGCGAAGTCGCGGATGCGCCGCGCGCGCACCAGCTGCTGGCGCAGCGTGTCGGATGTCCCCGGGGAGTCGATCAGGCGTTCGACCGGCTGGCGGGCGCGCATGATGGCGAACTGGCCGCGCGCAGCCTGCGCGTAGTAACCCAGTCCGCAACCTGCCTGCAGCAGGGCCGCGGCCAGCAGCACCAGACGTCCCGCTGCGCAGTTCTGTACCATCGCTTCATGCAAGTCTATCTGGTCGGCGGCGCGGTCCGGGATCAGCTGCTGGGTCGCGAAGCCAGGGAACGCGACTGGGTCGGGGTGGGCGGCGACGCCGA
>CAYVZE010000071.1:0-13166 GCA_964455685.1 uncultured Steroidobacteraceae bacterium | reverse complement strand
GAGGCGGGCTCCAGCAGCTCCGCCGGAAGCGGAGTGCACACCATCGCGGGGGCCGGAATCGATCCGGCCTTTCCGGAGACTGGCCCCTCGCAGGGCCAGAGCAACTTTGCACCCCAGGTTCACGGTCAAGCTTTCTGCTTCTTCTTCTGCCTGCCCTGGTCCATCCGCTTCCGGGCTCCGCCTCAGTCAGGCGTCCGCCCTGCTGCGGCATTGCGTTCTCAGGACGCACTTGCCTGATCAGCGCAACCATTGGCTGGCGAGTGGCGCAATTGACTTCCATACGGAGTATCCACGTCTGCCAACCGCTTCACAGACAGCGGGAACCTGTGATCGATTCAGGGAATCCCTGAGGGACTGGCGGATGCGGTCTGTCGCGCGCGCGACCTGGCATGCCCGCGAAGACATGGCATCTCCACGTTCCTCTGGCGGAGCGTCGGGAAAGGAAGGGGCGCACGCTGACTCCTCCAGCGTTGGCGCCCCTGGTGCATAGGTGGACAACGTGGCATCGCGGATGGAATCCCGATGCCGTTCAGACGATGCGAGGTGCCGCCAGGACCTCGCGCGGGGGAATCCTAGCTCACCAGTACTGTCCGACCAGCTGCTCCTCCAGCGCACAGCGCTGCGGGTCCGGCCTGGTGTGCTCGCCGGCGCGCAGAGTCTGCAGCTCGGCGCGCGCCACCACCACATCCGCCTGGTACAGCGGCGAGGCCGCGACGGCCGCCATCGCCGAGCTGGTGAGCAGGCGGGCGGCTTCCACCGCCGAGGCATTGTGCATGCCGCAGACCACGCGGCTGTCGCCGATGGCGCGGCCGCGCTTGATGATCTTCTCGGCATTGCCCGGGTCCACCTGCGCCAGCACCAGCGCCCAGGCCCAGCCGGCGGTGGTGTGCCCCGAGGGGTAGTCGAAGCTCTTGCCGATGGTGGACTCGGGCACGCAGGTGGGGCCCTCGTCGACCAGGAAGGGACGCTTGCGCGCGTAGAACTCCTTGGCCGGGCCCACGGTGCGCGCCGCCTCGCGCGTGGCCTTCTGCAGCAGTGCCACCAGCCGCGGCAGTTTCTCGGCCGTGGCCTCGATGCCGAGGCTGCAGGAGAAGTGCTTGAGCATGGCGGCGGTGCCGAGCTCGGCATCTTCGATGGCCATCTGCCAGCGCGGCGTGCCGGCCAGTGCGCGCGTCTCACGGAAGATGCGGCGGTCGGCCTCGTCACGCGCGTCGCCGTTCTTCGGCGCCGGCGGCATGACCGTGTAGAAATTGCCCTGGTCGCCCTGCAGGTAGGGCGGCGTGTTGTCGCGCGGGCCACGCGGGCCCGGGGGACCGCCGGCTGCGGCAGGGGCAGCACCGTTCGCAACGGCCGCATTGTTGCCGGTGGCGGCAGCGGCGCTGCTGGCGGTTGCACCGGGCATGAGCGTGTCCACGGCGCCGGCGGAAGGCCCGGTGCCTGCAGTCGGGCCGGCGGCGCAGGCCGTAAAGGCAACCATCGAGGCCAGCAGGGCCTGGTGCAGGTAACGCATGTTCATTTCCCCCTCTTTCGTCGGCCCTTTTACAACGGCGGGCGCGGCAGGTCGATGCTGCGCCGCCGGCAGGGCCCGTGGTCCCTTGTGCCATGCCCATGGCCCGGGCGGACCCGCCGCCGGGCCATGGGGCGGGACTTCGATCAGCTGAGCTTGTAGTCCGTCTGCCTGGCCGCGTACTCGATGAACCAGTCCAGCGCCTGCGGGTTGGACATGGCATCGCGGTTCGCCGCCTTGTGCAGCGGATAGCCGGACAGGATGCGCCGTACCGGCACCTCCATGCGCTTGCCGGAGATGGTGTAGGGAATCGCCGGCACCTGGTAGATCTTGTCCGGCACGTGGCGCGGCGTGTACTCCGTCCGCAGCCGGTCGTTGATCGCCTTGGTGAGCGTCTCGTCCAGCGTCAGCCCTTCGCGCAGCTTCACGAACAGCGGCATGAAGAACTTGCCGCCCGGCAGGTCGAGGTTGACGATCAGGCCGTCCTCGACGCCATCCACCAGCACGATGGTGCGGTAGATCTCCGAGGTGCCGATGCGGATGCCGTGGCGGTTCAGCGTCGCGTCGGAGCGGCCCAGCACGTAGGCGCCGCCGCGCGAGTTGATCTTGTAGAAGTCGCCCTGGCGCCACATGCCCGGGAAGTCGCTGAAGTAGGTCTCGATGTAGCGCTCGTCGTTCTTGTCGTTCCAGAAGCCGACCGGCATGGAGGGCGCGGGCTGGGTCATCACCATCTCGCCCACTTCATCGACCACCAGCTGGCCGTTCTCGCCCATCACGTGCACGGCCATGCCCAGGCAGCGCGCCTGCATCTCGCCGGCACGCTGCGGCAGGATCACCGCGCCGCCGACGAAGCCGGAACAGATGTCGGTGCCGCCGCAGCCCGGCGCCACCCAGCAGTCCTGCTTGACGTTGTCGTGGAACCACTGCTGGCACTCCGGCGACACCGGCGAGCCGGCCAGCGTGATCGACTGCAGGTGCGACAGGTCGAACTTGTCCTTCGGGACGATGCCGTTCTTCTCCAGGATGGACTGGTAGGTCGGGCTCGCGCCGAACATCGTGGCCTTGGAGTCCTGCACCATCTTCCACAGCACGTCGCCGTCCGGGTACGCCGGGTTGCCGTCGTACAGCACCGGCGAAACGTTGGACAGCAGCGAGCTGACCAGGAAGTTCCACATCATCCAGCCGGTGGTGGTGTAGAAGAACATGCGCTCGCCGGCGTGCATGTCGAAGTTGAAGGCCAGGTGCTTCAACTGCTCGATCAGGATGCCGCCGTGGCTGTGCATGATGGGCTTGGGCAGGCCGGTGGTGCCCGAGGAGAACAGGATCCACAGCGGGTGGTTGAATTCCACCTCCTCGTACTGGAACTGATCGCGCGGCACGTCCGGATGGTCGAGCAGCTCGTTCCAGAAGATGGTCTTCGGGGTGAGCCGGCGCGCGTCTTCCGGGGCGAGGTACGGCAGCTGGATCACGTGCTCGACGGTGTCGAGCCTGGCGAGGATCTTCTCCACCTCGCCGCGGCGGTCGAACGGCTTGCCGCCGTACTGGTAGCCGTCGACATGGAAGAACACCTTGGGCGTGAGCTGCGAGAAGCGGTCGAGCACGCCCGGGGTGCCGAAGTCGGGGCCCACCGAGGACCAGATGGCGCCGAGGCTGGTGGTGGCCAGCATGGCCACCAGCGTCTGCGGGATGTTCACCATGTAGGCGCAGACGCGATCACCCTTCTTCACGCCCAGCTTGCGCAGCTGCGTGGCGACGATGCGGACCTGGCGGGCGAGTTCTTCCCAGCTCATCTCCTGCAGGGGCTGGCGCTCGCTCAGGTGCAGCAGCGCGGTGGCATCGGGACGCTCGTGGCGCAGGGCGTGGCGGGCGTAGTTCAGCCGCGCGCCTGGGAACCACTCGGCGCCCGGCATGGTGCGCTTGCCCAGCACCGCCGTGGGCGGCTGCGTGGCCTCGATCTTGAAGAAATCCCAGCAGGCCTGCCAGAACGCGTCGATGTCCGTGGTCGACCAGCGCCACATCGACTCGAAGTCGGGGAAGGTGAGGCCGCGGTTCTTGGTCAACCACTCACGGAACTCGGTCAGTCGCGCGCGCGCGATACGTTCAGGCGAAGGCGTCCACAGAATAGTCCCTGGCTCGATCATTCCCACCCCGAAAGGCTTCCCGAAAAAGTTCGCTATTGAAGCATGATTTGCGCGGCGGAATAGCCCCCCTCACAATCGCGGCGGCGACATATGAACGATCATGAATTAGTCATATTGGTCCCCGGTTTGGTATGCGACGCCCGCGTCTGGCGCGACCAGATCGAGGGCCTGGCCCGGCTGTGCCCGGTGCAGGTGGCCTCCCACGGGACCCTCGACAGCCTGGGGCGGATGGCCGAGCGCATCCTCGACACGGCCCCGGCCCGGTTCGCCCTGGCCGGGCATTCCATGGGCGGCCGGGTGGCCCTGGAAGTGCTGGCCCGGGCGCCCGAACGGGTGACCCGGGTCGCGCTGCTTGATACCGGCTACGAAAAGCTCGCCGAGGGCGAAGCCGGCGAACGCGAGCGGGCCGGTCGCTACCGGTTGCGGGACATCGGCCGGGCCGAAGGGATGCTTGCCCTGGGCAGGAACTGGTCGCAGGGCATGGTGCATCCCGCGCGCCTGTCCGATGCCGCGCTGATGGACGACATCCACGCCATGATCGCCCGCGCGCCGCTGGCCCAGTTCGAGGCCCAGACCGAGGCGCTGCTGAACCGGCCCGACCGCACGGAACTGCTGGGGCAGATCCGCGTGCCGACGCTGGTGTTGTGCGGGCGCGAGGATGGCTGGAGCCCGCTGTCACGCCACGAGCAGATGGCGCGGCTGATCCCCGGCGCCCGCCTGGTGGCGGTGGCCGACGCCGGCCACATGGTGACCATGGAACGGCCGGCCGAGGTCACCCGCGCGCTGGCCGACTGGCTCACGGCCTGAGGCCCGGGGGGACCACGATGCAGTTGCTGCGCTCGCTGCTGTTCACGGGCTTCTTCCTGCTGTTCACCTTCCTCTACGCCATCTTCTTCGTGGTGGCGAGCCTGGTGCTGCCGTGGCGCGGCCGCTTCGCGCTGGCGCGCTTCTGGGCGCGCACCATCCTCGGCGCCTCCAAGGTGATCTGCGGGCTGGACTACCGCGTCGAGGGCGCACACAACATCCCGCAGGGCGAGGCCTGCGTGGCGCTGGTGAAGCATTCCTCCAGCTGGGAGACCGTGGCGCAGACCGTGCTGCTGCCGCCGCAGGTGTGGGTGCTCAAGCGCGAGCTGACGTGGATTCCCTTCGTCGGCTGGGGCATCCGCCAGCTGCAGTCCATCGCCATCAATCGCAGCGCCGGTGGTTCGGCCGTGCGCCAGCTGATCGACCAGGGCCGCCGGCGCCTGGCGGCCGGCCAGTGGATCGTGGTGTTCCCCGAGGGCACGCGCATGCCGCCGGGCCAGACGCGCCGCTACGGCGTGGGCGGCGCCGCGGTGGCGGCGGAGACCGGTGCGCGCGTGGTGCCGGTGGCGCACGACGCGGGTTATTTCTGGCCGCGGCGCGGCTTGCTGAAGAAGCGCGGCACTATCCGCGTGGTGATCGGCCCGCCCATCCAGACGCGCGGCCGCGATCCGCGCGAGATCAACGAGGAAGCACAGCGCTTCATCGAAGCGCATTCGGGGCCGCCGGCCGGCTGAAGCGGCCGCGGAGAAAGCATCGCGCGCGGTCCGTCGCGCGCGAATCCCTGCCAGCGGTTACTTCACCTCGTAGACGAGGTTCACCGTGGTGAGCGTGTCGGTCTTCTTGAAGCCCGGCGGCGGGTCGGTGTTGTGGCGCAGCGCGTAGGCCAGCGCCAGCGCGACGCGGTCGGTCATCTTCACCTGCAGGCCGATCTCGTTCTGCAGGAAGTTGTTGTCGGAAGTGAACTCGCCGCCGAACTTGTCGAACACGCTGGTGGTGCCGGTGAGCTGGTGGCTGAATTCCAGGCTCGCGACGCCGGTGATGTTCGAGTCCTTGTCGGCGGGCACGTCCAGCGTCTTCCAGAACTTGTAACCCGCACCGACCTGGCCGAGCAGCTTGGTGGTGTCGTTGTCGATGAAGCGACGGCCCACACCGGTGGTGACCAGGCCCTGGTAGTCGAAGCCGCTGAAGCGGTCCTCTTCATAACGGCCGCCGCCGTACCAGAAGGTGTTGGGCAGGAAGTCGAAGCGCGTCTGGCCGCTGGCCTCCCAGCGCTTGGCCGTGGTGTCGCCCTCGGAACGCACGTACAGGCCGGCCAGGCCCAGCGTGTGTTCCCACGCGTCGAGCTTGCGGGTGGCGGACACGCGCGCATTGGCGGTGCGCGAATCGCTGTTGCCGTCGGCGATGGCCAGGCCGGCCTCGCCCTTGCCGGTCCACTGTGCAGCGGCCGGGAAGGCGGCGAGCAGCACGACGCTGCCGGCGACGACGCGGGACACGGTCCCCCGGATGGATTTCATGTTCATTTCACCTCATAGACGAGATTGACGGTGGTGAGTGTATCCACCTTTTCAAAGCCTGCGGGCGGATCGGTGTTGAAGCGCACGTGGTAGGCCAGTGACAGCGCGACGCGATCGGTCATCTTCACCGTCACGCCCACTTCGTTCTGCAGGAAGTTGTTGCTGCTGGTGAACTCACCGGCGAAGCGGTCGATCAGCGTGGTGGTGTCGGTGAGCCGGTGGTTGAACTCCATGCTGGCCACGCCGGTGAAGCTGTGCTTCTTGATGCCCTCGGGCTCGCCGATGGGATCCAGGAACTTGTAACCCGCACCGGCCTGCAACAGCAGCCGGGTGCGATCGTCGTCGAAGAAGCGCCGGCCGGCACCGGTGGTGACCAGCCCCTGGTGGTGGAAGCCGCTGAAGGGATCTTCCTCGTAGCGCACGCCGCCGTACCAGAAGTTGCGCTGGTAGAAGTCGATGCGCGCCTGCGTGCTGGCTTCCCAGCGGCGCGCGGTGGTGTTGCCGTCGCTGCGCACGTACAGGCCGCCCAGGCCGAAGTTCCACTCCACGCCATCGTCCTTGTGCGTTGCGGCCACGCGCGCGTTGGCGGTGCGGGAGTCACTGTTGCCGCTGGCGAAGGCCAGGCCGGCCTCGCCCTTGCCGGTCCAGCCCGCGAAGGCCGGCATCGCTGCAAGCAACAGCAGGCTGGCGAGGGTCAGGCGGATCGGGGCAGTGCTTGCGGGCATGGGAGGGGTCCTCGTTGCGAAAAGGGCGGCATGGTAGCGCGCCGTGGCGGCGGTGCGCCCCATGTCGCCCTTTTCGCCCTTTACGAGGGGCCTGGCGGCCTTGCGGATCCGCCGGTCCGCGGATCAGCGGCCGTCGCTGAAGGTCCAGCGGAAGGCCAGCGTGGCGCTGGTCTCGTCGTCGCCGTTGCCGGCGAGGTCCAGGCCCAGCGAGAAGGTGGGCGTGAACTGGTAGCGGAAGCCGGCGCTGAACATGGTGTCGCTGGCGTCGAAGTCGTCCTCGCCGCCGAGGTCGAAGTCGAAGTCCGAGTACTCCAGGCCCGCGTGCCACTCGACGCGCCCGGCGCCGCCACGCAGGCCCAGGTACAGGCCGTAGCCATTGCCGCTGAAGGTGTCGACCTCGCTCTCGGTGCGCAGGCGCTGCAGCGACGCGCTGGTCACCAGGTCCAGCCCGCGGCCCAGCGGATAGTTGAAGCCCACGCCGAGCGCGGCGCGGCTGATGTCGAAATGCTCGTCGTAGTACTTCAGCTCATGGCGCTGGCTCGACAGATCGGCGAAGCCGAACAGGTTCGGCGTGAACTCCACGCTGCCGCGCAGCTTCAGGCCGCCGCCTTCGGTGTCGAAGTCGCCACCCTGGTCATCGACAGTGGTGCCGACGATGCCCAGCTCGATCTGGTTGTAGCTGAAGTTGTCGGCCAGTGCGGGAGTGGAAGCCAGGACAGCGGCCGCGATCGAGGCCGGGATGACATGCCGTGTGCGCATGAAGTGAACTCCGAGGGTCAACGTTGTGCGCATCATCGGCAGGGCGTGATGAACCGGTCCTGAATGGCCATCTGAACGGCGATGGCCCGCCGGACGATGGCGCTGGGGTGATCTCCCGGTGCGCCGGGCGGACCCTCATGTCGACAAAAGAAAAGGGGCGGTGGAAACCGCCCCTTTCATGCCAGGGAAGATTCCCGGGCGAAGGCGGGTCAACGACGACCGAAGTCGTAGCGCGCGGTGAAGCGCAGCGCCGAACCACCGTCGTTGTCCTGGAAGTCCAGGCCGGCAGCGAAGTTCTGCGTGAAGTACCAGCGACCGCCGACGCGGATGGTGGTGTCGGAGTCGTACACGTCCTCGTACTCCAGGCCGCCGTGCAGCTCGAGCTGGTTCATCGGACGGCCGCGCACGCCCACGCCGAGGCCGAAGCCCCACTCGCCGCCCGCGCCATCAACCTTGCCGCGCTTGAGCGAAGCCGTGCCGAACACGTCCACGGCGTGGTTCAGGGCAATGCGGTAACCAGCGCCAGCGGAAAGCAGGCTGCCGTCAACGTTGGAGTTGTCGAACTCGATCGCGTCAATCGAAGCAAGGCCGAACACTTCGGAGGTGAAGGCCATCGAACCGGCCACGCCGAAACCGTCATAGTCGTCGCCGGAAATGATCGAGCCTTCGAGGAGGTTGTAGCTGAAACCCTGGGCCGAGGCAGCCTGGGCGCCGAGGCCGAGGGCCGCGAAGGTGGCGATCGCTACAAGTTTGCGCATGCTTGACTCCATATTGCTGTTGGCGCACTGGTTAGTGCGGCGGCGATGATAGCCGCTGTTGCGAAAATCAACCAATCGTTGCGTCAGGCCGACATCCTGTAGGAATACGTAACCTACGTAAGGGGATTCATCCGCAGGGTGTCGTCGGGGGACCTGGGCACCAGTTCGGTGCAATTCAGGGTCCGCAGCGCCGGCCGGAAGGCGAGCTGGCGCTCCGGGCCGTCATGGGTGACCGCGGAGGTGAGCTGCACGCCGGTGTCCTCTAGGTAGACCTCGATGAAGGCCTGCAGCGCCGACAGTCGGTCGAAACCGCCCGAATCCGGATCCACGTGCGCCACGAAGCGCGCCTGCCAGTGGCGCGCGCGTGGCTCGGCCCCGCGCAGCTCGGCCATGCAGCGGTCGAGCAGCAGCAGGTCGGTGGAAAGCGTGTTGTCGGTGAGGTCGGGGTTGTTGTCCGTGCGCCCGGGACGGCCGGCACGCACGTGCACCAGCGCGCCCGCCTCCTGCACCTCGTCGCTGATGCACAGCGCGAAGCTGCCGCACAAGCGCGCGCGCAGGACGAGGTCATCGCTGGCGACGGCGTAGGAATCGACGGCGACGTCGACTTGCGGTGGCGTGTGGTCCTTCACGTGCGGAATATCCAGGGTTCGGGCCCTTCAGGAACAACAGTTTGGCAGCGGCGGCGTTGCCGAGCCGGGCGGCGCGTCACACTCGGGACAGCAGGTGGTGTGAGCTGCCGCGGCAGTAACGTGGCTTCTCCCGGCCCCCCGGGGCGATGCCTTCCCGGGCGCCGTCCTGCGCGTGGCCGGCCGTAACCGGCATAATCGCTGCCTCGGGGCGTGTTCCGGACTCCTGGCGCGCCGCAACCTGGGCGGGCGTCTCGGAGCGGACTTCAAGCGAATGGACTTCAGGCTTCCTCTGACCGTGCTGGCCACGGGCGCCCTTCCTGGCGCTTCCGCGGCCTTTGCGCAGCGCATCGAGAACGCGGCGGCGGTGCGCGTGCAGGGCGAGGAGCTGTCGCGGTTCCGCCTGCTGCGCGGTGATCCGCTGGCGAAGCACTACCCCGAGGCAGCACGGCGCGAGGGCATCGACGGCGCGGTGACCGTGGACGTGCTGATCAACGAGGCCGGCCAGGTGCTGGAGGCGCAGGTGATCAGCGAGACCCCGCGAGGGCATGGCTTCGGGCTGGCGGCGCTGGACGCCGCCAAGACCTTCGAATTCGACAATCCGCTGAGGCGCTGGGTGGTGTTCACGCTCACGCTCGAGTTCCTGCCGTAGATGCGGCTGGCGCCCCTGCTCCGCTTCCGGGTCCGGGTGCTGCTGGGTGCGGCGATCTGCGCTGCTGCCCTGCTGCTGACGCTGGTGCTGGCGCCGCAGTTCGCCGCGCGCCAGGGCAGGCTGGAAGTGCTGCGCCGGCATGTGGATGAAGTGGCGCGACTGGCCGCCAGCCACATCGATGGCGACCTGCATCGCGCGCTGCTCGATGGCCATGCCAGCGAGGCCCAGCTCGAGGAGGCGCGAAAGCCGCTGATGCGGCTGCACGAGACCTGGCCCGAGGCCTTCTACGTGTACACCATGGCCATCCGAGACGGCCGCGCGTACTTCGTGCTCGACACCGCGCAGGACAAGGACTTCGCCACGCGCCGCGGGCTGCGCGCCTCGGCGTACATGGAGCCGTACGAGCAGCGCGAGCAATACCGCGACAACTGGCTGGAGCTGCTCGCGGCCGGCCAGACCTACGTGACGCCGGGCTTCCAGCACGATGACTACGGCTATTTCCTCAGCGGCCATGCGCCGGTGTTCGACGGCACCGGCCGCATGAGCGGTTTCGTCGGCGTGGATTTCGGGCTGGATTACTACCTGTCGGAGGAAGCGCGCTTCCGCCGCATCGAGATCGCCAGCGGCACGATCGCGCTGCTGCTGGCGCTGCTGCTGGCCTATGCCTATGCGCGGCGCGATTACGCGCAGAAGGCCGAGCTCTCGCGCCATTACCGCCGCTCGGTGCGCGATCCGCTCACCGGCCTGCCCAACCGCCGCGGCGCGATGACCGCCATCAACGACATCTGGCAGCATACCGATGGCGGCACGCACGCGGTGCTGCTGGTGGACGTGGACAACTTCAAGGGCATCAACGACTCGCATGGCCACCAGGCGGGCGACGGCGTGCTGCAGGCGCTGGCCAAGGCCTTGCGCGGCAGCGTGCGGCCCGGCGACATCACCGCGCGGCTGGGCGGCGATGAGTTCCTGATCTTCGCGCGCGACTGCGACAAGCTTGGTGCGACGCAGCTCGCGCAGCGGCTGCTGTCCGCGGTGCGCACGGTGCGCAGGCCGGTGTCCTTCACGGTGTCGGTGGGCTGCGCGCTGACCCGCGGCGGCAAGGGCTTCGACGTGCTGTACAAGCAGGCGGATGCGGCGTTGTACAAGGCCAAGGACGGCGGGCGCGACGGCTTCGTGGTGCACGAGGGGAACGAGGCGGAGGCTGGCGCCTGAACCGCGGGCGCAATCCTCGGTTCATCTGCGCCTCACCGCGGTGCCCTGCAGGGGCGGTGACGCGCGAGGGTTCAGGACGCATTCAAGACCCGGCGCGATAATCGTCGCATGATCCGACCGCTTGCCACCCTCGCCTCGCTGGCCCTGCTGGCGCCCGTGATGGCGCAGACGCTGGTGGCCAACCGGCCCGCCGACGTCGTGGCCGCGCGCGTGCTGGAGCTGGTGAACCAGGCGCGCTCGCAGGGCCGGCGCTGCGGTGCAGAAAGCTTTCCGCCCACTGCGCCGCTGGCGCAGGCCGAGCCGCTGGAAGCCGCCGCCCTCGCCCATGCGCGCGACATGGCACGGCGCGGTGCCTTCGAGCATCGCGGCAGCGATGGCAGCCAGCCGCGCGACCGCGTGCGCAAGGCCGGCTATCCCGCTCGGCTCACCGGCGAGAACATCGCCTTCGGCCCCGCATCCGCCGAGGAAGTGGTGGCCGGCTGGCTGGCCAGCCCCGGCCACTGCGCCAACCTGATGGATCCGCGCTTCCGCCATACCGGCGTGGGCGTGGCCGAGGGGAGCAGGACCGGGGAGTACTACTGGGTGCAGACCTTCGGCGCGCCCGGTGGCTGACGCCTTTCGCATCGCGCAGCGTCGGTGTCTGCGGCGGCTGCCAGCTCGACAGGCCGGGCCGTGGCGGCGCATGCTGGCGTCATCCCCGCTACCCAGGTGCCTTCATGACTGCCCGCCTGCGCCTTGTTTCCGCCCTCGCCGGTGTGCTGTTCGCATGCACCGCCTGGGCCGATGCCGATGACGACCTGTTCGGCGCCGTGCTCTCCGGTGATGCCGAGGCGGTCACGGCCACCCTGGACAACGGCGCCAGCGCCAATGCGCTGGGGCGCGATGAAGTCAGCGCGCTGATGCTGGCTGCCGAGCGCGGCCACGTGGACATCATGCGCGTGCTGCTGGCTGCCGGCGCCGATCCGGGTGCCACCCGCAGCGGCGGCATCAACGTGCTCATGCATGCCGCCGCCAGCGGCAAGGCCGAGGCCGTGCAACTGCTGCTCGATGCCAAGGTGGACGTGAACGCACGCGCCACCCGCAATGGCCTGACCGCGCTGCGCGTGGCCGCGGCCACCGGTTCGGTGGAGGCTGCCCGCCTGCTGCTGGCCGCCGGCGCCAGGCCCGACGAGCTGGATGGCAGCGGCGCGCAGCTGCTGTTCACCGCGGCCGGCAATGGCTCGGTGGAGATGATCGACCTGCTGCTCGAGCACGGCGCCGACGTGAACCATCGGCGCGAGGACGGCTACACCGCGCTGGATGCGGCGCTGGAACGCCAGCGCTGGGCCGCGGCCGAACGACTGCTGGCGCGCGGCGCGAAGCTCGAGGCCTCGATGACCGGCAAGGACACGGTGCTGCGCAAGCTGCTGGAGCTCGAGCCGGTGATCTCGCCGGATTCCATGTCGCTGGTGCAGGTGGTGGACCTGCCCTCCCCCGAGCTGTTCCGCGCGGTGATGGCGCAGCAGGCCAGCGCGGACTTCGTCGATGAGAACGGCAACAACCTGCTGATGCTGGCCGCGCAGCGCCACCACGTGACCGCGCTGCAGGCGCTGCTGGAGGCCGGCCTCGACGCCAATGCGCGCAACGCCGCCGGCGAGACCGCGCTGGCGCTGGCCGCGGGACGCAGCGAGTACGAGCTGATGGTGATCGGCATCGGCATCGCGCTGGGCCAGGACCAGGAGAAGCTGATGAAGCTGATCTTCCGGCCGGCCCAGCCCAGCAGCCAGTCGGCCGCCACCGCGCGCCGCCTGGAAGCCGCGCGGCTGCTGCTGGCGGCGCAGTCGAACCCCGACATCGCCGATGAATCCGGCGACACCGCGCTGATCGAGGCCACGCGCTCCGGCGATGCCGAACTGGTGGAGTTGCTGGTGAAGGCCGGCGCCAATGCCAACCAGCGCAACAAGGCGGGCATCACGCCGCTGCTGCTGGCGGCGCAATATGGCTTCCGGGACATCACCCGGGCGCTGCTGGAAGGCCGCGCGGATCCGGGCGTGACGGACCCGGAAGGCCACACGCCGCTGGAGCTGGCTCGGGCCGCCGGGCACGAGGAAACCGTGAAGCTGCTCGAGGGCGCCACGGCGCGCTTGTAGCGCGGCGACCCGGACCTGTGCCGGCGTCCGGGGCGGGTCGCCCGATGCCGGCCACCTGGCCGGCCCGGATCAGATGTCGAGGTTGGCCACCGCCAGCGCGTTCTTCTCGATGAACTCGCGCCGCGGCTCCACCTGGTCGCCCATCAGCGTGTTGAAGATGTCGTCGGCCGCGATGGCATCCTCGATGCGCACCTGCAGCAGGCGGCGGGTGTCCGGGTTGATGGTGGTTTCCCAGAGCTGTTCCGGGTTCATCTCGCCCAGGCCCTTGTAGCGCTGCATGGTCTGGCCCTTGCGCGCCTGCTCGAACAGCCAGTTGATGGCTTCCTTGAACGAGCCCAC
>CAYVZE010000070.1:0-13430 GCA_964455685.1 uncultured Steroidobacteraceae bacterium | reverse complement strand
TGCCGGTGACCACCAAGTCGGAGAACCCCAGCCACCAGGACCAGTACACGCAGGAGTTCCGCTACTCCTACGTGGGTGACCGCATCGACTACGTGGTGGGCCTGTTCGGCTTCCACCAGAAGCTGCACACCGACGGCGTGCAGCAGCAGGGGGCGGCCGCCAGCGCATGGCTGCTGAATCCCACCAACGCGCTGTCGCAGGACCCGACGGTGCTGCTGGGCCTGACCTCGTACAACGACATCGACCTGCGCAACACCAGCGCGGCGCTGTTCGGCCAGCTGTCGTTCAAGGTGAACGACCGCTTCCGCGTCGAGCCCGGCCTGCGCCTGAACTGGGACAAGAAGAAGGGCTCCTACCACTCCACCGTGGTCAACGGCGATGGCGTGGAGCTGCCGGTGCTGAGCACGGATCCGGCCTATGCCGACCCGCGCCTGGTGCAGCAGCGCAGCGTGCTCGCCCCGCAGCACTATGACGCCACGTTCAAGGACTGGAACCTCTCGGGCGACCTGAAGCTCGCCTATGAGATCAACCCCGACGTGCTGACCTACGTCACCTACGCGCGCAGCTTCAAGACCGGCGGCATCACGCTCAACGGCGTGCCCACCGACGCGGTCGGCAACCCGCTGCTCGAGGCCTCCACGGTGGACCCGGAGAAGGTGAACAGCTATGAGGCGGGCGTGAAGACCCAGTTCCTGAACCGCACCGCGACGCTGAACGTGGCCGGCTTCTGGACCGAGGTGAACGACTTCCAGACCACGGTGACCAACAACGCCGTGGGCGTGCTGCGCGGCTACCTGGCCGGCGCCGAGAAGGTGCGCGTGCGTGGCGTCGAGGCGGATTTCTCCTGGGATCCGAACGACCGCTGGAGCATCTACGTGAACGGCGCGTTCACCGACGGCAAGTACGTCAGCTTCCCGGATGCGCCGTGCCCGCCCGAGCTGGCCGGCGGCACCACCGCCAGCGCCGCCAACCCGCCGAGCCCCCCGGGCACGCCGGGCGGCTTCAGCCCGGCCAACTGCGACATTTCGGGCCAGTGGATCGCGGGCATCTCGCGCTGGGCCGGCGCCTGGGGCTTCCAGTACAAGCACCCGGCGAATCTGCTGGGCCGCGAGGGCCAGGTGTACTTCGCCTATGACGGCAGCGCCCGCAGCCGCTTCTCGTCGAACCCCTCGCGTTCGATCTACACCGACGTGGGGGGCTATGGCCTGACCAACCTGCGCTTCGGCTTCCGCGCCAGCGGCAGCTGGGACGTGTACGGCTGGGTGAAGAACGCCTTCGACAAGAAGTACTTCGAGCAGCTTGCCACCACCCCCGGCAACACCGGCCTGATCGCCGGCCAGCCGGCCGACCCGCGCACCTGGGGTGTTACGGTGCAGGCCAGCTTCTGAGAAGCTGGCCTTTTGCGGGAGGAGCTGCAATGACCCTGTCCACAATGAACCGCCGCGGCGCTGCATCATGGCTGCTGGGCGTCGCGGCTGCCGCGACGCTGGCCGCCTGCGGCGGCGGCGCGGGCGACGGCCTGACGTTGCTGAATGTCTCGTACGACCCCACCCGGGAGCTGTACGTGGACTTCAACGCCGCCTTCACCGAGTACTGGCGGGAGAAGACCGGCCAGCAGGTGAGGATCAAGCAGTCGCATGGCGGTTCGGGCAAGCAGGCGCGCTCGGTGATCGACGGCCTCGAGGCCGACGTGGTCACCCTGGCGCTGGCCGCCGACGTGGACTCGCTGGTCAGGCAGGGGCGCCTGCTGGCGCCGGACTGGGAGTCCCGGCTGCCGGACAACAGCGCGCCCTACACCTCCACCATTGTGTTCCTGGTGCGCAAGGGCAACCCGAAGAACGTGCGCGACTGGAACGACCTGGTGCGTCCGGACGTGAAGGTGGTGACGCCCAACCCGAAGACTTCGGGCGGTGCGCGCTGGAACTACCTGGCCGCCTGGGCGTGGGCGCTGGAGCAGCCGGGCGGCAGCGAGGCTGCCGCGCGCGAATACCTGGCGAAGCTGTACGCCAACGTGCCGGTGCTTGATACCGGTGCGCGCGCGGCGCTGACCACCTTCGCGCAGCGCGGGGTGGGCGACGTATTCATCTCCTGGGAGAACGAGGCGCACCTGGCGCTGCGCGAGTTCGGGATCGACAAGTTCGAGATTGTCGCACCCTCGGTCAGCATCCTGGCCGAGCCTTCGGTGGCGGTGGTCGACCAGGTGGTGATCCGCCGCGGCACCAAGACGGTGGCCGAGGAGTACCTGAAGTACCTGTACAGCCCCACGGGGCAGGAAATCATCGCGCGCAATTTCTACCGACCGCGCAACCCGGAGGTGGCGGCGAAGTACACGGACATCTTCCCGCCGATCCGCATGGTCACCATCCAGGACCTGGGGGGCTGGGACAGCGTGCAGCGGGTGCACTTCGCGGACGGCGGCGTGTTCGACAACCTGCTGGCTGCGCGATGAGGCAACGGCCATGAGAAAGACACCGAAGTCACGAAGATGAAGCTGCAACAGTTGCGGTTCCTGGCCACGGTGGCGCAGAGCGAGCTGAACGTCACCGCCGCGGCCGCCAAGCTCCACACCACCCAGCCTGCCGTCAGCAAGCAGCTGCGGCAGCTCGAGGACGAGCTGGGCTTCCGCATCTTCGAGCGCCACGGGCGGGCGCTGGCGCGGGTGACGCCGCCGGGTGAGCGCGTGGTCGAGTGCGCACTGCGGGTGCTGCGAGAGATCCAGAACATCAAGATCATCGCCACCGACTACAAGGACGACAGCACCGGCACCTTGTCCATCGGCACCACGCACACGCAGGCCCGCTACGTGCTGCCGCCGGTGGTGAAGACCTTCCGCGAGCGCTATCCCAGGGTGCAGCTGAACCTGCTGCAGGGCACCTCGGAGCAGATCGCCGAGATGGCGCGGGCGGGTCGCATCGACCTGGCCATCGCCACCGGCTCCACGCCGCTGTTCGATGGCTTCCTGCGCCTGCCGTGCTACCGCTGGCACCGGCAGGTGATCGTGCCGCGCGGCCACCCGCTGGTGGGCTCGGGCCCGCTGACCTTCGAGAGCCTCGGCGCCTGGCCCATCGTCAGCTACGTGTTCAGCTTCACCGGGCCCTCGTCGCTGGCGCAGGCCTTCGCCGAGCACAACATCAAGCCCAACATCGCGCTGGCGGCGCGCGACGCGGACGTGATCAAGACCTATGTTCGCCTCGGCATCGGCGTGGGCATCGTAGCCAACATGGCCATCGACCCGGTCGAGGACGCGGACCTGGTGGTGCTGGATGCTTCGCACCTGCTGCCGCAGCACGTGACCTGGGTGGGGCTGGACCGCGGCGCCATGCTGCGCCGCTATGTGTACGATTTCATCTCGCTGTTCGCGCCGCACCTGACGCGGCGCCTGGTCGACCGGGCGCGAGCCAGCGCCAGCCAGGCCGAGGCCGACGCGCTGTTCCAGGACATCGAGCTGCCGCAGCGCTGAGCGCTGCGGCTTGCCTATCCCGCCCGGGAAAAGAAAGGCCCGGTGCGCATGCACCGGGCCGAGGAATGCCGCCTGCGCTTCGGGGGGTCTTGCGACAAGTCGGCTGGAACTGGTGGCCTCTCAAGCATCCCGGCAACGGCGGCCCGGGGAGGCGCGGTCACCGGCGATGCGTTGAGGGCCGGATTGCAAGATAGCAGCGGCGCATATGCCCTGTGAAAGGCCGGTTTGCACTGTGCATATTCCTGCCGGCTCATCAGCAGGATCCGACGTCACCACGATGTAACGGCCCCGCGACTTACTTGCTACCGCGTCCTGCCTACCCTTCCCGTCTGGATGTCAGGTTCGGAGGAGAAGGCCATGTCGCGCAACCCCCATACCATCGTGATCGTCGGTGGCGGCTTCTCCGGCATCGTGCTGGCCACCAACCTGCTGCGCCAGCCGGCGCAGAAGCCCCTGCGCATCGTGCTGGTCGAAAGGTCTGCGCAGCATGGCGGGCTGGCGTACGCGCAGCGCGACTATCCCTACCTGCTGAACGTGCCGGCCGGGCGCATGTCCGCCGAGTCGCACGACCCGGATTCGTTCCTCAAGTTCGCGCGCCGGCGCGCGCCGGGCACCCAGGCCGCGGACTTCGTGCCGCGCGCCTGGTACGGCGATTACCTGCGCGAGCTGCTGGGCCATGCAGAGCTGCAGGCCTCCTCGCGCGTGCGGCTGGAGCGCCTGCGCGCCGAGGTGACCGGCATTGCGCGCATCGGCGCGGGTGCGGGCCTGCGCGTGGTGCTGCACGATGGCTGCGCGCTGCGCGCCGACCAGGTGGTGCTGGCGCTGGGCAACCCGTCACCGGCGCTGCTGCCGGGCCTGGAGGGCATCGCACGCCATCCGCGCTACATCCATGATGCCTGCCGCGACACGGCCCGCGAGGAGATCTACGGCGAGGTGCTGCTGCTCGGCACCGGCCTGACCATGGTGGATGCCGTGCTGGCGGCCTCGCGCGGCGCCGAGCGGGTGACCGCCATCTCGCGCCGCGGCCTGCTGCCGCTGCTGCAGACCGATGCGGCGGCCAGCACCACCGCGCCATTGACGGGCGCGCTGCACGCGGTGCGCACGCCACGCGAGCTGCTGCGCGAGGCGCGCCGGCTGGTGCGCCAGCGCGAGGCGGCCGGCGGCGACTGGCGCGAGGTCGTGAACCTGATCCGCGAGCAGGCGCCGGCGCTGTGGCAGCGTTTCGATGCGGCCCGGCGCGCGCAGTTCCTGCGTCACCTGCGGCCGTGGTGGGACATCCATCGCCATCGCCTGCCGCCCAGCGCCGGCGAGCGCATCGACGTGCTGCGGCAGTCCGGGCGGCTGCAGGTCCACGGCGGCCGCATCCTCAGGGCCGAGGTCGATGGCACCCGGCTGGCGGTGACCTGGCGTCCGCGCGGCGAAGAGCAGCCGCGCACGCTGGTCGTGGACTGGATCATCAACTGCACGGGCCCGGACTATGACCTGGCGCGTTCGCAGGATCCGCTGGTGCGCTCGGCGCTGCGCGAGGGGCTGCTGGTGCCCGACCCGTTCGGGCTTGGCCCGGTCACGGGCCTGAATGGCGCTGCCATCGATGCTTCCGGCAAGGAGAGCGAAGAGCTGTTCTGCCTGGGGCCGATGCTTCGCGCCACGCACTGGGAGGCCACGGCGGTGGCCGAGCTTCGCCGTCACGCCGAACTGCTCGCCATGCACCTGCTCGTGCGTCACCAGGGCTCGCTGGTATCCGCTGCGGTTACGAAGAAGGTTGCGAAGCGGTCACAAGCCGGTCACATGCCAGAAAGCAGGGGTCTGCTGCCGAATCATCATTTCGATTGGCAATCAGCCGACGCTAGCCTTCGCTGACCCGTCATCACCCGTACTTTCATTTTTTCGTACGGCCGCAAGGCCGGGGAGTTGTTTGTGCTTCGTTATTCAGTTTCCGGTGCAGTTGCGGCTGCCCTTATGGCCGCAGGCGTCCCGGCGCAGGCTGCCGACCCGGAACAGGGACAGTTCATCGAAGTGGCGGCTCCGGCGTCGAGCGCCCCTTCGCGATCGGAGGAGGGCCTGTACGAGCTCGAGGAGGTCGAGGTCACCGCGCTGAGCGTGGTCAGCCTGCTGGAAGGGCTGCAGGACGTGCCGAAGTCGGTGTCGATCGTGTCCGGCGAGGAGCTCGCCGGCCTCGATGCCCTCAACGTGGATTCCATCTTCCAGCGTCTGGGCAACATCCAGTGGAACTATGGCAATCCCAGGACCGGCAGCATCTCGCTGCGCGGCATTCCCAGCGGCGGCGAGGAGACCCAGGATCCCAGCATCGCGGTGAACTTCAACAACCTCGCGATCCCGTACACGCCGCTGGCCACCGGCCTGGACTACATCGACGTGGAGTCGGTGGACGTGGCGCGCGGCCCGCAGGGTTTCGAGGGCGGCCGCGCCAGCACCATGGGCACCATCACCGTCCGCATGAAGAAGCCCAGCTTCCAGCGTGAGGCCAGTGGCTCGCTGCTGTACGGCCAGGACAATGCCTTTTCCGCGCAGGCGGTGCTCGGCGGTCCGGTGATCGACGGCCTGCTGGCGTGGCGCGGCACCTTCCTGCGCAACCAGCGCGACGGCGCCTTCCGCAACAACTACGGCCCGCTGAACGAGCGCATCACCTTCGGCGATACCAACCGCTCCTACGGCCGCGTGCAGTTCCTGCTGACGCCGCGCGATGACCTCGAGGCGCTGCTGGTGCTGGACTACAAGCCGAAGTCGGCCGAGTACGTCAATGGCACCCAGGTCCGCCTCGACGAGCCGGATCCTTACTATGCCAATGGCACCAGCTACGACGACTGGGGCCAGAACTCGGCGCGCGCGAAGCTGCACCGGCCCTACCTGCTGCAGCAGGGCTACAGCTACGAGGAATACCTGGCGAACCCGATGAGCACCGACGCGAACCGGGGCATCGCCAACGGCGCCAAGGGTGCGGCGCTGGATGTAACCTGGCGGCTGCCGAATGCCACGCTGACCTCGGTCACCGGCTGGCGCAAGGACTGGTTCCAGGCCGCCAATGACGACAACCTGCCGCTGGCCATCAATGCCGACGGCGGCCTGTTCGTGCACTACGAGATGGCCAGCACGGAGCTGAAGCTGGCCTCGCGGCCGGGCGGCGCCATCGACTACGTCACCGGCATCTACCTGGGCCAGGCGAAGTCGGATGCGGCCAGCCGCTCGCACTTCCTGGCCGAGGCCGGCGTGTGGCAGGCCTCCCAGGCGCAGTACTACGGCATTCCCACGCGTCCCGCCGGCTACACCTATGACGCGGTGGTGACGCCGCAGCCGGGTGGCCTGGGCGCCAGTGCGGCCGGCCTGCTGCTGGCGCAGGATTCGCTGAAGGGCCTGTGGGCGCAGAACGTCACCGAGACCGACAACGACACCGCGGCGGTGTACGGCAAGCTCGACCTGCACCTGGACCACTTCTTCTCGGACGTGCCGCTGACCGTGGGCCTGGGCCTGCGCTTCACCCGCGAGAACCGCCGCACCTTCACCGGCCGCGTGGTCAATGACGAGGGCGCAGGCGTGGCGCTGAACCCGGCGGCCGCCGGCGGCTTCAACAGCAATGCCAGCGGCGCGCTGGCCGGCGCCAACACCGACGAGCAGCTGCGGCTGGCCGACGAGGTGGCCAGCCGCTACTTCGGCGTTGCGCCCACGGGCACGCCGGGCGAGGCCTACAACAGCCTGACCGATGCACAGCGGCAGCAGGTGGCCTATGCCAAGGCGATCCGCAATGGCCAGCGCGGCAATCCCTCCCCGGTGAACCCGGTGTCGCCGTTCAAGGGCACGCTGCCGACGTGGATGCTGAGCCTGACCTACAAGGTCAGTGACGACCTGACCGTGTACGGCTCCTACCAGCGCGGCGCCAAGCCGGGCTATGCGCAGAACGTGACCATTCCGAGCCTTGCGCAGGTGTCGGAGGAGTACACCGATGCCTACGAGCTGGGCCTGCGCCACATCTCCCTGGGTGGTGCGCTGGTGGTGAACGCGACCGGCTTCTACCAGTTCCTGAACGACTACCAGACCAGCCTCTACCGCGAGTTCACCGATCCGGTCGACTGCGGCACCAGCACGCCGCCGTGCTTCCTGTCCATCAACGGCAACCTGCCGCAGGTGACCATGCGCGGCGTCGAGCTGGATGCCAGCTACTTCGTGGGGAAGTTCAACTTCCGCGCCACGGCGGTGCTGAACGACATCTTCTACTCGAAGGACGTGCTGCTGGCCGTGAACCCGGAGAACAACATCCCCGGCCTGCCGCTGTCGGAGCGGGTGTTCAACGCCAGGGGCGAGCGCCTGGCCCGCACGGCCAAGTACTCGTGGAACCTGGCAGCGGGCTACCGCGCGCCGATCACGGGTGGTTTCGACCTGCACGTGGACGCCAATTACAACTGGAAGGGCCGCTACAACCAGCAGGCGCAGCGCTCGGTGTATGGCGTGTACCCGTCCAGCGGCATCCTCGACCTGGGCGTGGGCATCGGCACCGTCGACCGTTCCTGGGACCTGACGGTACTGGCGAAGAACGCGCTCAACAGCAAGCGCCGCATCTCCAACCCGGCGCCCAACAGCTACGTGCCGGCCACGCCGCGCTGGCTGGGCGTGCAGGTTTCCGCGCGGTTGTAACGGCGGGCCCCGGGGCACAGGACAACCACCGGGGACCGGACGCGGTCCCCGCGAAGACCCAAGAGTTTGATGGAGGAAACATCGATGTCGATCCGAACCAAGGTGCTGTTGCTGGCGGCCGCCGTGGCCGCCATTCCGGCCGTGTCCTCGGCGCACCATGCCTTTGCCGCCGAGTACGACGCGGACAAGCCGATCAAGCTGGAAGGCACCGTGCAGAAGGTGCGTTTCGTCAACCCGCACTCCTGGCTGTACCTGGACGTGGCCAATGCCGATGGCAGCGTGACCACCTGGGGCCTGGAGTTCGGCTCGCCGAACGCGCTGGCTAATGCAGGCCTGTCGAAGGAAGACGTGAAGCCGGGCACGAAGCTGAAGATCGACGGCTACCGCGGCAAGACCGCCAACCCGGTGGGCTACGCCTCCACCGTGACATTCCCGGATGGTCGCACGGTGAAGACCGGCGGTGCGGGTGATGCGCCCACGGGTGGCCGCTGACATGCAGCCTGCCCGACGCATTGCGGCCGTCGCCGCATCCATGCTGCTGCTGGGCGTGGCCGGGATCAGCGCGGCCGCGTCCTCCGCGGCGGCAACGGACATCCCGCGCCTGGCCAATGGCCGGCCGGACTTCTCCGGCATCTGGGAGACCACCAGCAAGGCCGACTACGGCCTCGAGCCCCATGGCACGCGCGTGGATGCGCCGCCGTTCGCCGGCGCCGTGGAAGGCGGTTTCATCCCGTACAAGCCCGAGGCGCTCGCGCAACGCAACCGCAACTTCGAGAACCGCGCCAAGGACGACCCGCGGCTGAAGTGCTGGACGCTGGGCACGCCGCGCGGCATCTACTACCCCGAGCCGTTCCAGATCCTGCAGCGCGAGCGTGACCTGACCATCCTGTTCCAGTTCGGCCACTCGGTGCGGACCATCCACACCAACGGCACGAAGCACCCGAAGGAGAAGAAGGGCCTGTGGATGGGGGACTCGCGCGCCCACTGGGAAGGCGACACGCTGGTGGTGGACGTCACCGACCTCTATGAGGAGACCTGGCTGGATCGCGCCGGCAACTTCCACAGCAGCGACCTGCACGTGGTCGAGCGCTGGACGTTTCTTGACGCGAACACCATCGAGTACAAGGCCACGCTGGAGGACCCGGAGGTCTACGAGCGTCCGTGGACGTTGTCGGTGATCCTGCACCGCCACCGCGAGAAGGACTTCCAGCTGATCGAGAACTACTGCTTCACGCTGCCTTACGACGACTTCTATCCCCCGAAGCCCCCGCAGGCGGAGAGGAACTGATGAGCACCCGAGCAATTGCATTCCGTGGCACCGTGGCTGCGGTCCTTGCCGCGGCGCTGGCCCTGGGCGTTGCCTCGGCGCAGCAGGCGCCCGCCGGGCAGGCGCAGGCGCGCGCCGAGCGACCGAGGCCGTACAAGATCAACGGCCCGCACATCCCGCGCGTCGAACCGGGCGAATGGACCGGCCCGCGCACGGCGGACGGCCAGCCGGACGTGTCCGGCTGGTGGTCCAACATGATCGCCAACCACAACAACTTCGAGGATCCGCAGGGCGGCTCCCCGGGTTCGAAGCCCCGGACCACGCGCGAGGAGCGCGCGCCGAGCCGGGTGATCGACCCGGCGGATGGCAAGATCCCCTACCAGCCCTGGGCGCGCGCCGCGCAGCAGGACTTCGCCGCGCACTTCACCAACCCGCGCACCGGCGCCGACATCGAGCCGCTGGCGCGCTGCGCCCCGGCCGGGGTGCCCAAGTCGCTGTACTGGCACGGCTACGAGATCCGCCAGTACCCGGGCTACATCCTGTTCATGTTCAACTCGGGCTCGCGGCTGATCCACCTGGACGGCAAGCCGCACCTTCCGCAGAACATCAAGCTGTGGAATGCCGACTCGCGCGGCCGCTGGGAGGGCAACACGCTCATCGTGCAGGTGCGCAACAACAACTCCAAGGCGCTGTTCGGCCGGCACGGCAACTTCGCCAGCGAGAACGTGGTGATCGAGGAGCGCTACATCTTCTCCAGCGACGGCAAGCGCTATGACTACGTGGCCACCTTCACCGACCCGACCGTGTACACGCGGCCGTGGACGGCGCTGATCCCGGCGCACCGCTACACCGAGGAGGACTACGCCCGTGGCCTCCACAACGAGTGGGATTTCGAGGTGGAGAAGGATGAGCACGACGGTGATGAGCTGATCATCAGCTGGCCGGAGCGGACCTGCGTGGAGAACAACGCGGCCTTCGGGCAGACGGTGCTGCAATGACGGCCGGGTCGATCTACGGCGAGCGCCTGCTGGCGCTCGCCGAGTGGATGGAGTTCTCGCCGCTGGGCCTGTGGATCGGCGAGTCGCGCTACGCGTACGCGCTGCTGGAAGGCGCCCACCTGATCGGGCTGGCCGCGGCGGTGGGCTTCCTGTTCGCGGTGGACCTGCGCCTGCTGGGCCTGCTGTTCCGCGACGTGCCGGTGCGCCAGCTCACGCGCCAGCTGCGCCCGTGGATCTTCTGGAGCTTCGGCGTGATCTTCGCCACCGGCATCCTGCTGTTCTGGTCCTCGGCGCTGCGCATGCTCGACAGCCCGGCCTTCGCGATCAAGACCGTGCTGCTGCTGGTGGGCCTGGCCAATGCGGCGTATTTCGAGCTGGTGTCAGCGCGCTCGCCGGCCATCCGAGAGAACCACGCCGTGATGCCGGCCAGGGTGCGCTTCGCGGCGGCGCTGTCGCTGGCCGTGTGGACGCTGACGATCGCGGCCGGACGCATGACGGCGTACCTGCCGCACTGGGCCTGAGGTGGATATGACGGAGTTGCTCTATGCGCTGCAGCAGACGGCCCTGGCGCAGGCCGTGTCCAAGTCCAGCTTCTGGGTGGGCGCCGGCCTGCAGATCGTGCACATCTTCGGCATCCTGCTGATGCTGGGTTCGGTGCTGCTGGTAAGCCTGCGCCTGCTCGGGCTGGTGCTGGCGGACCGGCCGGTGTCCAGCGTGTCGCGCACGGTAGCGCGGTTCATCTGGACCGGGCTGGGATTGCTGGTGGCCAGCGGCGCGCTGATGTTCATCACCATGCCGCTGCGCTACGTGCAGAACAAGCCATTCGTGTTCAAGATGGCCTTCTTCGTGGCCGCGGTGCTGCTGCAGCTGCTGCTGTTCCGGCGGGTAGCGTTGCAGGCAGAGCCCAGCCCGGTGCTGGCCCGTTCGGCCGCCATTGCGACGCTGGCGGTGTGGATGGTGGTGGCCTGGGCGGGTCGGTTCATCGGGTTCGTCTGAGGCAATGGCCATGCGCGCCCATTGGAACGGGCGCACTGGCGAGGGCCTTGCAGGGCCGCAAGGCGGGGGCTAAGTTGATCCCGCCTGCAGGTCACCGGTCCTGGCCACATGAAGGGAATCGCCAGCAGCAGGAAAGGGAAGTGGATGGTGGCGGCCCTCCTCGGCGCGCCGCTGGCCGCGCTGGCGGGTGTCGCTGCCGTCCGTACCGCGGTGATGGAGCATCCGCCGGTCATCGCGAAGCTGCCGGTGCCGGGTCTTCCCATCGATGTGCAGCTGGCCGCGGAACGGCTGGCTGAGCTGATCCGCCTTCGCACGGTGGCCGGCGCCCATCCTGGCGTGCGCCAGGGCGACGGCGGTCCGGCCCCGTTGGAGGCCTTGCGCGATCTGCTGGTCGCCCGCTATCCCGCGTTCCATTCCGTGGCCACGCGTACCGTGCTTGCCGGTGGCACACTGGTCTATGAATGGCCCGGCAGCTCTGCCGCGGCGGCCCCCATCGTGCTGATGGCCCACCAGGACGTGGTGCCTGAGGTGAATGCCGAGGCATGGACGCATCCCCCGTTCTCCGGCGCCATCGCCGACGGCCGCATCTGGGGGCGCGGTGCCATCGATGACAAGGGATCGCTGGTGGCCATCCTGGAGGCTGCGGAGGCGCTGGCATCGCAGGGCCGCATGCCGCCGCGCACGGTGTATTTCGTATTCGGCCACGACGAGGAACTGGCCGGTACCGGAGCCGCCGCCGCAGCAGCGTGGCTCGAGGAGCGCGGCGTGCGCGCACTGCTGGTGCTCGACGAGGGCCTGCTGGCGCTGGAGGATCATCCGGTCACGCAAGGCCCGGTGGCGCTGATTGGCATTGCCGAGAAGGGTTTCGTCAACGTGAGGGTGGTGGCGAGGTCGCCGGGCGGTCATGCGTCCATGCCGCCTGAGGAAACCGCGGTGGTGCAGCTGGCGCGGGCGATCCAGGCGATCCACGAGCATCCGTTCCCGCTGCGCTACGACGGTGCCGTGCGCGCCATGGTGGAGGCGCTGGCGCCGGAGGTGCCGCTGCTCGCGCGCGCGGCAATCGCCAATGCCTGGCTGCTGCGGCCGATGCTCGTCTCCCGGATCGGCGCCACGCCGCAGGGGGCAGCCCTGCTGCGCACCACGATCGCACCCACCATGCTCGCCGGGTCGCCGCGGGAGAATGTCCTGGCCACCGAGGCCAGCGCGTGGATCAACCTCCGCATTGCGCCGGGCGACACCGTCGAAGGCGTGATGCGGCACCTGCAGGAGTCCGTGCAGGGCCTGGGCGTGACGCTGGAGATCGTCGGGGAGGCCCGTGATCCATCAGGCATCTCGCCCGTGGATGATGTCGCCTATCGCATGGTTGCAGGCGCCGCGCGCGCCGTGTTCGACATTCCGGTTGCGCCCTCGCTGCTGGCCGGCGCCACGGACAGTCGCCACATGGGACGCATCTCGGACAGCATCTATCGTTTCCAGCCGATCCTGATGAAGCTGGCGGAGACCGCGATGATCCACGGCGTGGACGAGCACCTTTCCGTCGATCAGCTGGGAAGGATGATCCGCTTCTACGGCGCCCTGCTGATGGCGGAGGCCGGCGGCGCCACGGCCTCCAGCGCGTCCACGTCCGCGCCGACGATCAGGTGAAGGTGCCGCGTGATGTGCTCGATCGGCCAGTCCCACCATGCCAGCGCCTCCAGCCGCGCGATGACCTCCGGCGCAAATCGCTGCTTCAGTGGCCGTGCGGGATTGCCGCCGACGATGGTGTAGGCCGGTACGTCCGAGGCCACCACCGAACGCGCAGCGATGATGGCGCCGTTGCCCACCTTCACGCCCGGCATCAGCAGCGCCTCGTAGCCGATCCACACGTCGTTGCCGATGACGGTGTCGCCCTTGTACGGCAGGTCCTCCGGGCGCGGCATCACCTTCTCCCAGCCGTTGCCGAAGATCTGGAAGGGATAGGTGGAGATGCCCGACATCAGGTGGTTGGCGCCGTTCATGATGAACTTCACGCCGCGGGCGATCGCACAGAAGCGGCCGATGACCAGCCTGTCGCCGATGAAGG